>NZ_JBEPOQ010000009.1:0-161417 GCF_040546915.1 Cellulosimicrobium sp. 4261 | reverse complement strand
CCGGTCGAGTACGAGCTCGCCTTCACCGCCCAGAACGCCGCCCTTGCGGCATGATCACCACTAACCCCGTGTCAACCGTTCCTGCAGCAGTCCCGATCGACTCCATCAGGCAGTTGTCGTAGGCGTCCCCGACGGTGCCGATCGACGCGGCGATTCCCTGCAGTGCCAGGTGCTCGGTGTAGCGCACGGACACGTATTGAGACCCGGCGTCCGAGTGCGCCGTCAGCTGCCCCGCGACGATCGGGTGCTGCTGCTGGTCACGGGCCCAGCAGGCCATGCGCAGCGGGACCAGGACGAGGTCGGTCGGGCGCGTGCTCATCGCGTGCCACCCGACGATGCGCTGGGCGAACACGTCGACGACGAACGCGACGTAGGCGAACCCGGCCCAGGTCCGGACGTAGGTGAAGTCGGCCACCCAGACCCGATTCGGCGCCGGCGCGCGGAAGTCGCGGTTGAGCAGGTCCCCGGCCCGCACCCCGTCCTTGGCCCGGATCGTGGTGCGGTGCGCCCGGCCGCGTCGCAGCCCGTTCCAGCCGTGCTCACGCATCAACCGGTCCACCGTGCAGTGCGCCACCACCAGACCCTGGCGGCGCAGCATCGCGGTCGTCTTGCGCCGCCCGTAGAGCGACTCCGGCGTCGCCCGCCCCTGGGCGTCCACGCGCAGCGAACGGATCGCGTCAACGACGGCCGCGTCGGACACCGTCCGGGCTGCCGGTGGCGCCACCGCCCAGGACCTGTAGGTTCTCGCGGCGACCTGCACTCCCTGCTCACGCAGGACGGTGCAGACCGACTCGACCGCGAAGCCCTGGCGTCTCATCCGATCGATGAACCCCATGATCAGCGGCCGCGGGAGTCGAGCTCTCCCGCGAAGAAAATCGAGGCCGCACGCAGAATCGCGTTCGCCTCGGCCAGTCGCTTGTTCTCCGCCCGCAGCCGGCGGATCTCCTCCGACTCCGCCGACGTCACACCCGGTCGGGCACCGTCGTCGATATCGGCCTGCGCCACCCAGCGGCGCAACGACTCCCGCGCGATCCCGAGCTGGGCGCCGACCGCGACCGACGCCGCCGTCACCGACCCGTAGTCGCCCATGTGCTCACGCACCATCCGCACCGCCCGAGCCTTGACCTCGGGGTCATACTTCTTCGGCATCTCGCCATCCTTCATCACAAGGAAGCGGCAGAGAACCCGTGACGGTTCATGTAGGTGAGCACCCTCACCGTGCGGGTGCAGACAAGGAGCGATAGATCATGGGTGGTGTCGGCAGCAACCAGTACCAGACGAAGCCTGGCGGCAAGCAGCGCATCAAGGGTGGCACCCCGCAACCGGCCGGTGTGCTGGCCGACCTCGAAGACCGAGACCTCGGCACGAACAGGCTAAGCGCCGCGTCGGTCCACGCAAACTCGCTCGCACCTGCGGAAGACCTACGTACCACCAGAAGACATGAAGTTGTTGAGGCGTACCTCTCGGGGTTGGCTCTGACAGAGGCCCAGCGGAGGCGCTGGGAGAGTTCGCCAATCGGTGTTCAAGGAGCACGCGTCCTTCGGTGGAGTGAATCTCGCCGAGTGGGACCGCTGGGGTCCGTACAGCGACGAGTCCCGCAGGCACCGTCTGGCACCACCCGACAGGCAATTGCCAGACGGGCGATGGAAGTCGCAGGTAGCCCTAGAACATGCACATGCTGCCGCAGCCAAGGTAGAGGAACAGCACCGTCGGGAAGACGAACGGCAACAATCTCTCCGGCTCATGCACGAAGGCGGGGTGCCCCTAGGAAACGACGAGCTCAGTGAGGTCGCATCTGACCTTGACGCCGCAACCACCGGGCCGAATGCGGGTCCCCCACTACCAGGGCGACTCGGAAACGTCGAAGCGCTAGGGGAGCGGGCGCCCTTGACAGAAGATGCCCGTGCGCGCCTCTTTGCCGCGGTCGATAATCCAACACCAGAAACATGGTGGGGCGACAGAGGGTTGGGCGGAGCTCACTCGATCGTCGTGGCTCCGGGGACCACCTTGTGGCAAGCGGTCACCCGGTACTCCGACTACCCCGTGCGAGAGCGGGGATCGGGCACGGCTCCACATCCCACCAGGCGCCAGCTGCTGGAAGGTTTGCGTGGCGCGACTGGATCGATCGCCAGCGAGGGATTAGGCGCGACCGGCACGGAAAGGGGTGGAACAGTCTGAGCGGTGACAACCCCGTTTGAGTCTTCGCGAACTACGAACTCGGCCCGTCGCCGACTGGTGGCTGGAGGTTCCACTCTGCGACAGGTGTGCCCCGGTCGATCTCCACCCAGTAGCCCTTGTACCGGGCGGGGGAGCGCACGGTCAGCCGGTGAACACCCTCCTTGACGTGCGCGACGGAGACCAGTCGCTCGTCAGTTTCGGCAGTGGGCCCGACTGGGTGATCGAACGTGGCCTCCGGTGAGTAACGAAGCTCGGCGAGAAGCGCGGTGCCCACCCGCTCGACCTCGAGCGTCAACAGCTCGAACAGGTCGACGTCCGCGCCATTGCGGTGCACTGCCCATGTGACCGCTTCCGTCAGTGCGTCGGATGCTGCCGCCGCATTACGTAGCTCGTTCACGCTCTTCGCGTGCTCGGGCATACCGAGCACATCTTCGATGGCCCCCTCGGGGTGCAACCACACACCCGCACGACGCCACACACCCAAGACCGCACTCAGGCGCCTGCCGCCAGGGGACTCCTTGTCAAGTGCAGCAGCAGCACGGGCGCGGTCGGTGTCGTTCACTGGCACATGCTGAGACTGGCCGATCGCCTCAGTTACGGGTTGAAGCGCCCTGGGGGTGCTCGCCGTGGTGAGATGAAGGTCGTCGGCGTACGCCTGCCTGACCAGTGGCAGCGGGTCGACGGCCGCCCTGACGGTTGTGTCGAACAGTGCGTCCAGGTCTGCGATGACCCTCACGTCGAGGTGCGCATCCCGGGCGATCTGCAACCACAGGGGGATCTTGCTCTTCCCGCCGCAGGCGATGAAGTCTGTCTGCGCGGCCTCTTCTCTCGCGCACACTCTGCTGGCGGTGGTTGTGAACGCTGCGACGTCACCGACGCCTTCGACGAGGACAGGTCGCGGGCTGAAGACCAGGTCGCCTACGAGCTGCGGATTCTCGGACAACGACTGCTCGACGTCCGCCCTGCGACTGACAGGGACCTTCTCGCCGAGCCGGGTCGGCTCCTTCTGGGGTTGGGTCACCCAGATCGCGGTCATGTCGTCCCAGGTCGTCGGGGTTAGGAGTCTCGGCTCGTGGGTGATGACAACCGCGCGGCGACCAGAGCTGCGGCACTCGGCTTGCAGTTCTTGGAGCCAAAGTCGCGACAGCGACGGGTGCAGGTGGAGTTCCGGCTCGTCCACTAGGAGCAGTTCCCAGTCGGTGCGATAGACGGCTGTGAGCAGGATGACCAGCTCGCGCAGGCCGTGCCCCTCTTCCCGCAGAAGGCTGTATTGCTGCCCGTCGAGCTCGACCACGGGGTCCAGGAACCCGGACTTCTCCGCCAGGCGTAGGCGACGCCCGAAGGCCCGCCGGACGAGGGCTGCTAGGCGAAGGAGTGTGTCCGGCTGCTCGCGCAGGACGTGAAGCGTGTCGTTGGCTGTGCCCCAGCTTTCGGCGGCCTGTTTCGACTGCTGCTTCGCCCAGTCGTCGGTTCCCGCCCCTTTGTACTCCTGCGGGTAACCTCCAGCGCCACCTGTGGCGTAGGCGTACGCGCTGATCCCCGCAAGTCGGTCTGCCGACAGATAGTGAACCGTTCTCCCCGCGACGCGCATCGCGGTAGTCATCGCCTTGGCTATGCGGGTCTTGCCGCTGCCGTTGCGCCCGACCAGGAACTGGACCTCCGGGACCCAGTCAGGTTCGAAGAACGCGTCACCGGCCTTGGAGCTCCCGGGGTAGACATCACCCCAGGTAAGGGTCACCGCCGGGAGTTCTGGCCTCGAGGTATCGACGAAAACAACCATGCTGGGATTCAAGCAGGGCCGAGGTGGCTTCTGTTCGCAGCGTCGAGTCTTTCACCCGGACCCTTGCGATGATGCTCTGACTTTGACACGCGCACCCCGTTTGCCAGACCATGACCAGACACCCCGTGCCGGTTGCAGACATATGGGCGAGATGGGGGTGTCTACGAGAATCGTCTGTTATGCGGGGTTGGTGAAGAGAGCGGTATCTACCCGATACCCACGGCATTAGGTAGCCCTGTGACCTGCGGAAACGTCTGGCGTTTCTCGGGCTCCCCCAAACCTCCCCCGCTGCTATAGCACATGTGCGCTGACCTGCGACGACGCGATCTAGACCACCGCGCTCCTAAAGCGGGTGTCGCCAGTTCGAATCTGGCCAGGCGCACCGAGCAGGACAGAGGTCGAACGCCCGTCACCGACCCTGGCAGGTGTGCGCGTGCTGCGGGACGTCGGCCCGGTCGTCATCCGCACGACGCTCTGGTCAGTTGATGATCTCGCCGCGCTCCTCGGTCCGCAGAGCCGTGAGGCGCGCGCGCCAGCTCGCGAGCTCCTCGGGGCTCAGGCGTGGCCACTCGGCGACCTCACGGACCACCCGCAGGGGCGCGCTGCTCCGGTAGGACCGCGTGGGGTTGCCCGGGAGCTTCTTGTCGGTGACGTTCGGGTCGTCCTCGAACGGGCCGGTCGGCTCGACCTCGTAGACACGCGGGGCGGCGTCGCCGGCCGCCAGCTCGGCGGCGAGCGCGGCGCCGCCGACGAGCGCGGTGAAGTAGACGTGGTTCATGACGATCTCGGGCTGGTAGTTCGACCGGAACCCCGCGGTCAGCAGATCACCTGCCCGCAGGTCGGCCTTCGTCCCGTGGAAGAACGGTCCCTCGTCCGGCACGTGGTTCACCCGCTCAGCGTAGACAGCACCGGGGCCGGTCGTGCGCGTCCCGGTGCGGCGCACGCGGAGCCCGCCTGGGCGACGGCCGCCGTTCGATCTCTGGTCGAGCGCTGGTCGGTCAGAGGTGCACCGGCTGCGGGCTTCTTCACGGGCCGGTGCCCCCTGCGGCACCTCGGCCGCAAGGACACCCTAAGAACCGTCTCCCCGTGCTCGCCACCTGTCGGACTTCACGGTTCGGGAGTACGGTCGAAGGGTTGAGTCTGGACCTGGCTCCTCATCCTCTGGAGAAGACGGAGCACCGACATGTCCGTAGACGACCATGCCATCGACCCGTCCCTGACCCGCGAGACGGGCCAGAAGATCGGCCAGTACCGCCTCGACCTGGAGACCGGCACCTGGTGGTGGTCGTCGGAGACGTACCGGGTCCACGGGTTCGAGCCGGGCGACGTGGTGCCGACCACCGAGCTCGTCCTGGCGCACAAGCATCCCGCCGACCGCGAGCACGTCCGTGCGGTCCTCGACCACGCCGAGGCCACGGGCGAGCCCTTCTCGAGCGTGCACCGCATCATGGACGCCCACGGCGTCGAGCGGTACGTCGTCCTCGTGGGGCAGGGGCGCCGGGACCGCGAGTCGGGTGAGGTCGTCGAGCTGCTGGGCTACTTCGTCGACATCACGACGACGGTCGCGGGGCGCGCGCAGGAGCGTGCGCGCCGGGACATCACCGCGGCCGCCGAGGGCCGCGGCCCGATCGAGCAGGCCAAGGGCATCCTCATCGCCACCCACGGCGTGAGCGCCGACGAGGCGTTCGCCCGCCTCAAGCAGGTCTCGAACGACAAGAACGTCCGCCTGCGCGAGCTCGCGTCCGTCGTCGTCGACGAGGCGGGACGCGCCGGCGGGGACTGTGCCGAGCGCATCGACGCGATCCTGCGGTAGGCGCCGCAGACGGCAGAGCCCCGCACTCCCGGACGGGACTGCGGGGCTCTCTCGCGTGCGGCCGCCGTCCGGCTGCCTGGGTCGGCTAGGCCGACGCGGGCGCCGGGACGTGCCCGGTGCCGGGCGTCGACGGCGTCGGCGCGGTCCCGGTGCTCCCGTCATCCGCCCCGGTCTCCGCCTCGGACTCGGTTCCGCCGGCGCCGCCGGAACCGCCCGTGCCTCCGGCGCCCTCGCCCGGGCCGGGCGAGGGCGTCGGCGCGGGCGTCTCCGGCGGCGTCGGCTCGGGTGTGGGATCCACCGTCGGCTCCGGTGCAGGAGCGGGGGTCGTTGACGGCTCGTCGGACGGCGCCGTCGACGGCGACGGGCTCGGGCCCGGCGTCGGGACGGTCGCCGGGTCCTGCGAGGGCGCGCTGGGCGCCGGCGTCGCCGGGTCCTCGCTGCTCGGGGTGCGCTCGCGGCTGATCGTCGTCCCCGATCCCTCGACGCCGCGGACGGCGTCCGCGAGGGGCTTGCCGATGACGAGCTCGACCACGAGGACCACGCCCATGACGGCCACGAACAGCGCGAGCGCCGTCACGGTGAGCACGCGGCCGCGCCCGTACCGGTCCACGAGCCGCAGCCAGCGGTTCGGGCCACCCGCGGGGTCGTCCGCCTCGCCCGCCTGGGCCACCTCGTCGCCGGTCCCGCCCGAGCCGACGGCGGTGGCCACCGCCGTCTCGACGGTGTCCGCCTGCCCATCCGGCTCGACCGCTCCGCGGGGGACCGACGCGACCGCGGTCGTGGTGCGGGTACGTGTGGTGCCCGTGCCCGCCGTGGCCTGCACGACCTTGCCGACGACGGGCACGAGCTGCTCGCGCGTCTTCTGGATCGAGCGCGTGTAGACGTAGTTCGCGACGACGGTCAGGGCGCTCGCGATGCCGGCGCCGATGATGGTCCCGGCGGTCCCGAAGTAGGACAGGAGCACGGTGGTGCTCACCGCGGCGAGCGCGCTCGCGATGACCTGGGTGAGCGAGAGGCGGGCGGGGGCCTCGCGCTCCTTCTCGGGCGCCGGCTCCGCGGTGGTCCGTCCCGCGGGGGTCCCGGCGTCGGGGCCGGGCTCGTCGCGCGGGACGCGGGTGGCGTCGCGGTCGAGGCGGGGGCTGTCGGAGGGCGTGGTCACGTGGTGCTGGCTTCCGGTCGTCGGACGGGCTGGTCCGCCCGCCGCCACCGGCCGTGACGGCCGCGCGCCAGGGACCGGCGTCGGGCCACGGGCGTCCCTCCACGGTAGGACGCCCGTGTGGACCTCGCTCACGGGGGCCGTGCCCGGTCCTCAGAGGATCCGGGAAGATCCTGTGACGTCGCCGGTCACGGTGCCGGACGCCGGACCGGTGGGCTCGCGCGGCGCTCCGCCGCGCCGGACCGCGGGGGAGGGCCGTATCCTGCCGAGGGTCGTCGTGGTCGGTCCGACCCCGTGCGGCGAGCCGTGATGTGATGCGCACCACATTTCCTCCTCCCGCGACGAGGGGTCCGGACGCCCGGAATTCCGCGCTTCTCGTGGACGCTCGTCCAGGTCGTTCTCAGGCCATTCCGCGTCTCGTCCGGTGATCGAGCGTCCAGCGCTCCGGGCCGTGTTGACGCCTGCTGTCCCGGCCGTGCAAAATAGTTCTCGACAGCGCGCATCGCCTGCCCCCTGCGCGGTGCGCGCTGTTTCACACTTCTCCGGGAGTTCCTCTCGGAATCGTTGGGAACGACGGCCTCGGAAAACGAATTCTCGTGATCCGGGGCCGTTCGTCGTCCAGGTGCCGCCCCGCTCCGCTGGGGTCGCCGCCCGTCGTCGTGCGGCGCAGCGGGTCGCGGCCTCCCCGGCGCGCCGCGCCGAGCGGCGCGAGGCGGCCGGTTAGCGTCGGAGGGTGAATGCCGCAGCCCGCACCAGCTCAGCCGCCCGGAGCGTGGCCGATCCTGCTCGGCTGCCCTCGACCCCTCCCGGCGGAACCGACCAGCCGGACGCCGAGCCCGCCGACGTGACGCCGTCGCGCCCCGTGCTCGTGCCCGAGCCCACGACGTCCGACCTCGTCGACGAGGCGGTCGCCCGCTGGCGTGCCGGGCTCGTCGAGCTCGCCGGGGGGTCGTCGCTCGCCGACGTCTCTCTCCTCGGCGACGCCGTCGTCGACCTCACCGCCGCGCACCCCTCGGGCGTCGCGCAGCTCTTCGCGGGGCGGCCGACCCGGTTGTCCAACCTCTTCCGCGAGGGCGGTTCCCTGCCCGCCGCCCGTCGCCGGGCGCGCGCCGTCGTCGTGCGGGCCGCCGAGCACGCGCAGCGCTACGGCGTCGCCCCCACGTACCTCGCCATCGGCGTCGCGACCTGGACCCAGAGCCCGACGGCGCCCCTCGCCGAGGACGACGTCGCCGCGCTCGCCCGCGTCGCCGGTCGTGCGCCCACGGTGGTGCCCGGCGACGGGGACGCGAGCGCCCCGACGGACCCGGAGCCCGCGGCGGCGGCACCCGACGCCGAGGACACCCAGCTCGCGCACCCCGGCGACCGGTCCGACGGCGTGGTGGGCCCCGAGGAGGAGCCCGCGCCCCGGACGGTGCGCGCGCCCGTCCTGCTGCGCCCCCTCACCGTCACGCCCCGCGGCGACGGCGAGACGGACTACGAGCTGACGCTCGAGCCCACCGCCGAGATCAACCCGCTCCTCGCGCGCACGCTCCGTGCGCACGGAGCGCTGCTCGACCCCGTGACCCTGGCGCGGTCCACGTTCACCGGCGCGGGCTTCGACCCGGGCGACGCGACCCGGCGGATCGCGGCCCTCGGGCAGGCGGTCCTCGACGACTTCGACCTCACCCACCGGGTCCTCGTCGGCACGTTCGTGCACCCGGGCCAGGTGCTGGTCGACGACCTCGACGAGCTCGCGCCCGCGCTCGAGCGGCACGAGGTCGTCGCCGCGCTCGCCGGGGACGAGCGGTCCGCCGCCGCGCTGCGGGCCGAACTCCCGGCACCGCGCGTCGGCGACGCCGACCCCGTGCTCGAGCGCGGCGCGGGCGACCTCGACCCGTCCCAGCGGCACGTCGTCGACGTCCTCGCGAGCGGCTCGCACCTGTTCGTCGACGCCCCCACCGGGTCCGACGTCGCGGGCACGCTCGCCGCCGTCGTCGCGGAGGCTGCGGCGTCGGGACGCCACGTCCTCTACGTCCCCGGCCACCGCCGCGCCGCCGACGCGCTGCTGGCCCGCCTTGACGCGCTGGGCCTCGGCGGGCTCGCGCTCGACGTCGCGCCCGAGCCGACGTGGCGCGAGACCGCCTCGCACCGGCTGCTCGCCGCGATGGCGACGGAGCCGGAGCCGGTCGAGGACGACGACCTCGTGCGCACGCGCGACGCCCTGCTCGGCGCGCGCGCCCGGCTCGCCGGGTACATCGAGGCGCTGCACCTCGTCCGCGACCCGTGGGGCGTGTCGGCCTACGACGCGCTCCAGGCGCTCGCCCGGCTCACCGCCGAGCGACCGGCACCGGACACGCGGGTGCGCCTCTCGACGGAGGTCGTGCTCGGCGTCGGGCCGCAGCGCGAGCGGGTCGCCGCGGAGCTGCGCGAGGCCGCGATGCTCGGCGCCTTCACCGCGCGCGCGACGTCGACCCCCTGGCACGGCGCCGCGCTCACGACGCCGCAGGAGGCGCACGACGCCCTCGTGCGCGTCGAACGGCTGCGTGTGCACACGCTGCCGCAGCTGCGTGCGCAGGTCGAGCAGGTCGCGGAGCGCACCGGGCTCACCACCGCGACGACGCTCCGCCAGTGGGGCGACCAGCTCACGATGCTCGGCGGGATGCGCGGGACGCTCGACGTGTTCCAGCCGCTCATCTTCGAGCGCACCGCGCAGGACATGGTGGAGGCCACCGCGACGAAGCAGTGGCGCGAGCAGCACGGGATCGAGATGGGCTGGTTCGCGCGTCGCCGGCTGCGCCGTCAGGCACGCGACATGGTGCGGCCCGGCGTCCGCGTGCCCGACCTGCACGCCGCGCTCGTCGAGGTGCAGGCGCAGCGCGCCGTCTGGCAGGAGCAGTGCCCCCGCGGCGGCTGGCCCGTGCTGCCCGAGGGGCTGTCGGCCATCGAGGACACGCACGAGGCCGTCCGCATCGACGTCGAGGAGCTCGAGCCGGTGCTCGCGGGCACGCCCGCAGGCGGAGGCCTGCTCGACGTGCCGCTCGACGCGCTCGCCGCCCGCCTCGACGCGCTCGCCGAGGACGCCGCCGCGCTCGACGCGCTCCCGGCGCGGACCGCGATCCAGCACCGGCTCACCGACCTCGGCCTCGGCGAGCTGCTCACCGACCTCGCAGCGCGCCGCGTCGAGGCCGACGAGGTCGGCCCCGAGCTGGAGCTCGCCTGGTGGAGCTCGGTGTTCGAGCAGATCCTCGCGCAGGACCAGGCGCTCGCCGGGCAGGACGGCGCGGGCCTCGACGCGCTCGCGCGCCGGTTCCGCGAGCTCGACCGCGCGCACGTCGCGTCCCTCGCGGCACCCGTCCGGGCGGCCGTCCGCGACCACCTCGGGACCGCGATGCGCGAGCACCGCGACGAGGCGGAGGCCCTCTTCACCGAGCTGCTCGAGGGCCGGCTCGTGAGCCTGCGCGAGACGGCGGAGCAGCACCCCGCCGTGCTGCGCCGGCTGCGTCCCGTGCTCGTCGCCACCCCGACGCTCGTCCCGCACCTCGTGCCCGCGACCCGCACCGTCGACCTCGTCGTGCTCGACGCGATCGAGCACACGCCCGTCGAGCTCGTCCTGTCGGCGCTCGCCCGCGGGCGCCAGGTCGTCGCCGTCGGCGACCCGCGTGCCGCGTCCACGGACACCGTGCGCGAGCTCGCCGAGCTCCTGCCCACGGTCGAGCTGCTCGCCGACGGCTCGCGGCGCGACCCGTTCGTCACCACGTTCCTCGCCGAGCACGGCTATGCGGGGGTCCTGCGCCCGTCGCCGCTGCCGCGCGCGGAGGTCCTCGTCCAGCTCGACGTCGTCGACGGTGCCGGGATGCCCGACACGGCGTCCGGCGCGGTCGAGAGCACGCAGGCCGAGGTCGATCGCGTCGTCGAGGTCGCGATCGAGCACGCGCTCACCCGGCCGGACGAGTCCCTCGCGATCGTCACCGTCACGCCCCTGCACGCCGACCGCATCCGCGACGCGCTCCTCGTCGAGGTCCGGCAGAACCCGGCGCTCGCCGGGTTCTTCTCCGGCGCGCGCGCCGAGCCGGTCGTCGTCGCGGACGTCTCGGGCGTCGCCGGGCTCGTGCGCGACACGATCGTGCTGTCCGTCGGCTTCGGGCGGACGCCGCACGGCCGCGTGCTGCACCGGTTCGGCATCCTCAACACCCCGGGCGCCGAGGCCATGCTGCTCGACGCCGTCGGGGCGACGCGGCGGCGTCTCCACGTCGTCTCGTGCTTCACCGCGGGCGACCTCGACCCCGAGCGCCTGCGCGGCGCGGGCGCCCGGCTGCTCGCCGAGGTCCTCGACCTGGCCGAGCAGCGCAGCGGCGCCGCCGACCAGGTCACGCTGGGCAACGGCGTCGACCTCGGCGGCAGCCCCGACCGGCTCGTGCTGGACCTCGCCGAGCGGCTCTGGCGCGCGGGGCTCGTCGTCGAGACCGACTACGGCATCGGCGACGGCGACCGCATCCCGCTCGTCGTCGGCCACCCGGACCTGCCCGGCGAGCTCCTCGTCGCCGTCCTCACCGACGACGCGGCGTACGTCGCCGAGCGCAGCGTCCGCGTGCGCGACCGGCAGGTCGCCGAGCGGCTCGAGCGCATCGGCTGGACGGTCGCGCAGGTCTGGTCCGCCGCGGCGTTCCTCGACCCCGCCAAGGAGGCCGAGCGCATCCGGCGGGTCGTGCAGGCCGTGCGCGACGCGCGGCTCCCGGAGACGGGCGGCGTCGCGCAGACGGGCGGTGGTGACCGGATCGTCGTCGTGCCGGTGCTCGACGACGACGAGCAGCACGGCGACGAGGACCTGTAGCAGCCCGCCGGTGGGACCATGGGAGGCGTGAGCACGACCGCCGACCCGAGCCCCGACCCGCAGCACCTGCCCGACGACGCGCGCGACCGTCCCGAGACCGGGCACCGTCGGCGTCCGCGCCGGGTCGTGCGGCGGGGGACCGAGAGCACGGTGGTGCCCGGAACGAGCGCCGACGAGCGCGCCGAGGGATGGGGCGACGAGGCGGCGCCGCGCCGCGGCGCGCCGGGCGAGAACGACGACCGCCTGCTGGGCGACGTGCCGCCCCACTACGGGCGCCACTGACGGCCCGCCGGGCGACCACCTGCTCGTGAGCGCCGGCCGCGTCAGAGGTGGCGCGGGGGCGTCGGCCCTCCGGGTGCGATCCCGCCCGCTGCCGCGCCGGGTCCGCCGCCCGCCTGGGCGGCGAGGAGGTCACGGATCTCCTGGAGCACGCGCACGTCCTCGGCCGGCGCCTCGGGCTCGGGCTCCTCGTCCTTCTTGCGTCGCTCCGCGAGCTTGTTCATCGGCAGGACGATGACGAAGTAGAGGGCGACGGCGATGATGAGGAACTGGAGGATCGCGTTGAGGACCCCGCCGACGGAGATGACGGAGGGCGGGATGTCCTTCGCCGCGTCTCCGGCGCGCAGCGTGATGTCCCACAGGCCGGTGAGGTCGGGCTTGCCGAAGATCGCCCCGATGAGGGGGTTGATGAAGTCCTCGACGATCGCCGTGACGACCCCGGAGAACGCCGCCCCGATGACGACGCCGACCGCCAGGTCGATCGCGTTGCCGCGGAGCACGAACTCCTTGAACCCTTGGAACACGCCCTTCATGTGCTGCTTCCCTCTCCTGTCGACGATCGCGCGTCACGACGGTGCCACGGCGCGTGCACGCGCGATCCTGCCAACGTGCGGGGCACGGGGCAACGGTTCGGCCCGGCGGGGTCGGGTCCGGCCGGTCCCGCGACGTCCTCAGGGCACCAGCACCGCCGTGACCGGGGCGTGGCCGGTCCGGGCCGCGAGCCGTACGGCCTCCTCGGGGCGCACCGCGACGAGCGTCACGACGTCGGAGCCCGACCCACCGGTGCCGAGCAGCCCTCCGCCGTCGTCGGGCTCGGGCGCCGGCACGACGACCGCGGCGCGGGCCAGGTACGGATCATGCGGGGGAGCGGTCCCCGCGTCCGCGACGTCCGTCGGCACCGGGGCGAGCGCCGGGTCGCCCGCGGCCAGCAGGTCGACGCGGTCGCCCGGCCCGAGGAGCGCGGCGACGCCCGGGTCGAGCCGGACGGGTGCGACCACGGTCCCGTCGGGCGCCCCGGCGGAGAGCTCCCCGCCGGCGACCAGGCCGTCCTGGAGGAGCGTGCCCTCCGGCAGGGCGACGGTCGCGCGGCGCCCGACGACGTCGTCGGCCCGGGTCGGTGCCCCGGCGGGCAGGAGGGAGGCCGGGACGTGGTCCACCCGCACGTCGGGTGCCGTCAGCGTGGTGCCGGGCGGCACGGCGCGGGCCGTCACGACGGCGGTCGTCGTCGGCGGGGGCGGGGGCCGCAGCGCGCCGACGACGACCGACGCCGCGAGCCCGCAGCAGAGCGCCGCGACGACGTACCGGGACCGCCACCACAGGCCGTGCAGCAGGCGTCGCCGCGCGGCGGTGCGACCGGGGCGGGTCGACGGGCCGGGCGGGCGGGAGGAGAGAGGCATGGCGCGACCGTAGCCGCGCGCGGCGGGCCGGCGGACGCGATGCGCGACGACCTGTGGACGACGCGGCGCGGGGACCCGCGCACCGTGCGCCGACCGACCCGCTGTGGTCGGCCGCGCAGCGGTGGGGCGTCGGCGCCGGCCCGGCCGAGCAGCCGGCCGAGCCCGGGGCGAGCAGCCCGACGGCGCCGCGTCAGGTCAGGACGACGCGGCGGAGCTGCTCGACGTGCCGCTCGAGCTCGTGCCGCCCGACGACGAGGACGACCCCGACGACGAGGACGACGACGCGCTGGACGTCGAGGCGGCGGGCGCCGTCGACGTCTTGCCGCCGGACCGCGAGTCCGTGCGGTAGAAGCCGGAGCCCTTGAAGGTCACGCCCACCGAGGAGAACACCTTGCGCAGGCGGCCCGAGCACTCGGGGCACACGGTGAGGGCGTCGTCGCTGAACGACTGGTGGATGTCGAAGGCGTGACCGCAGGCGGTGCAGGTGTACGCGTAGGTGGGCACGGGTTCTCCTCGTTCACGAGACGGCCGTCGAGGCGGCCACCGGCGGGTCGGGATCGGGACGGTCTCGGCCTGGTCGACGGTGTCAACACCGCCTGGCACTCGAAACTTCCGAGTGCTAATCATACGCGGACCGGCGCCCGGGCAGGGCCGGGGTAGTCTCGCATCCGTGTCTGCGCACGAACCCGCCGAGGCCCCTGCCGGTGACCCCGTCACCGGTGCCGACCCCGCGACCCCGGGCGAGGCGTCGGCCCCGCCGCGGCGCCGTCGCCGGTCCGCGCGCCGGCGCGTCCTGATCGGCGTGGCGGCGCTGCTCGTCGTCGCGCTCGTCGCGGGTGCGGCGTTCGTCGTGGTCACCGTCCGGCGTCCGCTGCCGCAGGCGTCCGGCGAGATCTCCGTGCCCGGGCTCGGCAGCGAGGTGACCGTGCTGCGCGACGCCCAGGGCGTCCCGCAGATCTACGCCGACACCCCCGAGGACCTCTTCCGCGCCCAGGGCTACGTCCAGGCGCAGGACCGCTTCTTCGAGATGGACTACCGCCGCCACGTCACCTCGGGGCGGCTCGCCGAGCTCGTCGGGGACAACCCGGACGCGATCGCCGCCGACACGGTCACGCGCACGTTCGGCTGGCGCCAGGTCGCGGAGGAGGAGTGGGACGTCGTCTCCCCGGAGACGAAGGCGTACCTCCAGGCGTACGCGGAGGGCGTGAACGCCTACCTGGAGAACCGCAGCCCGTCGGAGATCGCGCTCGAGTACACGGTGCTGGGCCTCCAGGTCGACGTCGCCGAGCCCGAGCCGTGGGACCCGGTCGACTCCCTCGCCTGGCTCAAGGCGATGGCCTGGGACCTGCGGGGCAACTACGACGACGAGCTCGACCGCGCGCTGGCCTACGGGACGATCCAGGACGCGGCGCGCGTGGCGGAGCTGTTCCCCGCCTACCCGTCCGAGCTCAACGCGCCGATCCTCGACCCCGGCGAGCTGGAGAACCCGCAGCAGGTCGCGCTGGACCTCGGTCCGCAGGCCCGTGCGGAGTACGGCTCCGACCACCTCCAGGCCGCGCTCGAGGCCGCGGACCGCGCCCTCGGTGCCGTCCCCGTGCTCATCGGCCGCGGCGAGGGCACCGGCTCGAACTCGTGGGTCGTGTCCGGCGAGCACACGGCGTCGGGCAAGCCGATCCTCGCGAACGACCCGCACCTCGCGCTCGGGGCGCCCGGCATCTGGGCGCAGGTGGGGCTGCACTGCAACGAGGTCTCCCCGGCGTGCGGGTTCGACGTCGCGGGCTTCTCGTTCGCGGGATTCCCCGGCGTCGTCATCGGGCACAACGCCCAGCTCGCCTGGGGCCTGACGAACATGGGTGCCGACGTCACCGACTTCTTCGTCGAGCGCGTGCGCGACGACACCTACCTCCGCGGCGACGAGTGGGTCCCGCTGGAGACCCGCACCGAGACGCTGCGGGTCGCCGGGGGCGACGACATCGAGATCGAGGTCCGCTCGACGCTCCACGGCCCGATCGTCTCCGAGGCGATCCCGGCGACCGAGGCGGCGGTCGACACGCCCGCGCTGGACACGCGGCTGGGGGAGTACGCCGTCGCGCTCCAGTGGACCGCGCTCGAGCCGGGCCGCACGGCCGACGCCGTCTTCGCGTTCAACCTCGCGCAGGACGCCGAGGACATGCAGGCGGCCGCCGCGCTCTTCGAGGTGCCGGCCCAGAACATCGTCTTCGCGACCGCGGACGGCCACATCGGCTACCAGGCTCCGGGCAAGATCCCCGTCCGCCAGGCGGTCCCCGACGCCGAGGTGCCCTCCGACGGCACGTGGCCGCGCGACGGGTCCGACGAGCGCTACGACTGGCAGGGCTACGTCCCCAGCGAGGAGATGCCGCGCGTCGTGGACCCGGCCGAGGGCTTCATCGTGGCCGCCAACCAGGCCGTGCTGCCGGACGGCGTCGCGCCGTTCCTCACGACCGACTGGGACTACGGGTACCGCTCGCAGCGCATCCGTCAGCTCCTGGAGGCCGAGATCGCGGCCGGGCGCACCGTGGACGTCGACACGATGAACGAGGTCCAGGTCGACGACCGCAGCCCGTACGCCGAGGTGCTCGTGCAGCCTCTGCTCGAGCAGGAGATCGACGACGACTTCGCGGCCGAGGGCCAGCAGCTCCTCGCGGGCTGGGACTACCGGACCGACACCGACTCCGCCGCGGCGGCGTACTTCGCCGCCGTGTGGCGGAACCTGCTCCAGCTCACCTTCTGGGACGACCTGCCCGAGTCGGCGCGCCCGAGCGGCGGGAGCCGTTGGCTCGCCGTCGTGCAGAACCTCCTGGAGAACCCGACCGACCCGTTCTGGGACGACCGCCAGACGGTCAGCGTCGTCGAGACGCGCGACGAGGTGCTCACGCAGGCGCTCGTCTCCGCGCGCCTCGACCTCACCGTCGAGCAGAGCAAGCAGCCGTCGGACTGGGCGTGGGGCAAGATCCACGTGCTCGCCCTGGAGCACCCGGTGCTGGGCGGCGAGTCGATCCCGGGGCCGGTGCGCGACTTCGTCAACCCCGCCCCGGTGGGCATGCCCGGTGGCTCGTCGATCGTCAACGCGACCGCGTGGGACGCCGCGTCCGGGTCGTTCGACGTGACGGCCGGCCCGTCGATGCGCATGGTCGTCGACCTCGGCGACCTCGACCGCTCGACGTGGGTGACCGTCACGGGCACCTCGGGCCACCCGGCGTCGAAGCACTACGCGGACCAGCTCTCGACCTGGGCCCGTGGCGAGACCTACACGTGGCCGTTCTCCACCGAGGCCGTCGCCGAGGCGAGCAAGGACGAGCTCACCCTCGTCCCGTAGCGGCGTCGGGGCTCGGAGCCTCCCCGGGGGCGGAGATCGCCCCGGGGGAGGACGGCACGGGCCGCTACGGCAGCCAGCGCCACCCGAGGGGTGTCGCGACGGCGTCGACCGTGCGGTCGTGCGGCTCGACGGGCAGCGGTCGGTCGCTCGCGTCGTAGACCTCCTCCGGGAAGACGACCGCCACGACCTTCGTCCCGGGGCGCACGTGCTCGAGCGCGCGGTCGTACCACCCGCCGCCCTGGCCGAGCCGGACGCCGCGCGAGTCGACGGCGAGCGCGGGGGCGACGACGACGTCGGCCTCGGCGATCGCCTCCGGGCCCAGGGTCGGGGTGCCGGGTTCGGGAGGCCGCCCGGGTGCGCGGACCTGGAGGTCGGCGGGGCCGTCGTAGACGGCCCAGTCCCGCTGGAGCCCCGCGCCGAGCACGGGCAGCAGCAGGCGGACGCCGCGCGCGGCGAGACGCTCGAGCATCGCCGACGTGCCCGGCTCGCCCGGACGCGCGGCGTAGGTCGCGACGCACGTGGCGGCCGCGACCTCGGGGATGGTCTCGACGACGTCGGCGATGGCGGCGTCCGCTTCCTTGCGGAGCCGCTCGGACCGCGCCTGGCGGTGGGTGCGGATGGCCTTGCGGAGGATCTCCTTCGCGTCCTCGGCTTCGATGCTTCCGTGCAGGGGGTATGGCTGGACCGGGCCACTCATGTCCCTATTGTCACCCGGCGCGCGCCTCCGCGCCGACGCCGCGCGGGTGACCTTCGGCCCCGGACGCCCGGAGCGGGTTCCGTGCACGCGTCCCGGGTGCCTATGATCGGAGGGAGCCAGTAGTTCGGACTCCTGACAAATGGGTCGCCGTCCGACAGAGGTGCCGACAGTGAGGACGCCATGACCGCGACGACCGCGAACCCCACCGCGACCACCCCGCGAGGGGGCGCCCACCCGAGGACGGGCCGCGCCGCCGTCGTGCTCGCCGCAGGCCACGACGACGCGTCGCGCGAGCTCCTGTCGCGGCCGCTCGGCGACGCGACGGTCGTCGAGCTGGCGGTCGCGAACGTCCGCCGCGTCGTGGACGCGGGCCGCATCGTCGTGGTCGTGTCGCCCGACGACCCGACCGTGCGCGAGCTGCTCGGCGAGGACGTCGTCTACGTGGAGCAGGAGTCGCCGCTCGGCACGGGCGACGCGGTCCTCGCGGCGCGCGAGGCGGTCGCGTCGGTGCTCGGGCCGGGCGTCGACGAGCCGGTCCTCGTCGCCTACGCGGACACGCCGCTGCTGCGCTCCGAGTCGCTCCTCGGGCTGCTCACGCGGCACACCCTCACGGGCGCCGACCTGTCGCTGCTCTCCGCCGTCGTCGACGACCCGGACGGGTACGGGCGCGTGGTACGCGCCGGGGGCGAGATCACGGCGATCCTCGAGTCGTCCGAGGTCGCGGACGCTGCTCCCGAGCCGCGCACCGAGATCAACGTGGGCGCGTACGTCGCGGCCCCCCGCCTGCTGTTCGGGGAGCTGGAGCGCATGGCGGCCGACGGCGAGCACCGGCTCACCGAGCTCGCCCGCCGCGTCATCGGGGCGGGCAAGCGCATCTCGTCGTACCGCAGCGTCGACGTGGACGAGGTCCGCGGCATCAACACCCCGGACGAGCTCGCCCAGGCGGCGGACATCGTCCTCAAGCGCCTGTTCGTGCCGAAGAAGAACACCGACACGAAGATCGTGTTCGGCACCGGCGGCTGGCGCGCGGTCATCGGCGAGGGCTACACGCTCGCCAACGTGCGCCGGCTGTGCCAGGCCATCGCGAACGAGACGATCCGCCGGGGGCTGGACGCGAAGGGCGTCGTGATCGGCGGCGACCGCCGCTTCCTCTCGCGCGAGTCGGCCATCGCCGCGGCCGAGGTCTTCGCCGGCAACAACATCGCGGTGACCCTCCTGCCCGACGACGTCCCGACCCCGCTCGTGACGTTCGCCGCGCCCTACCTCGGAGCGGCCTACGGCATCATCGTCACGTCGAGCCACAACCCGCCCGAGTGGAACGGCATGAAGGTGTTCCGCCAGGACGGCTCGCTCCCGCTCGACGACGAGACGGACCGCTACCAGGACGAGGCGAACGCGCTCTCGGTCGACGACGTCATCACGCTCGACATCGACGTGGCCCGCCGCACGGGCGTCGTCGTCGACCGGTCGCTCACGGACCCGTACGTCGACGCGATCGAGCGGATCATCGACGTCGAGGCGGTCCGCGGCTCGGACCTCCAGGTCGTGGTCGACCCGATGTACGGCACGAGCCAGCTCACGCTCGGCACCATCCTGTCCGACATGCGCGTGCGGTCGGAGTTCATCCACGCGGCGCACAACCCGCTGTTCGGCGGCGTCGCGCCGGCACCGGACCTCCAGCGCCTCAGCACGCTCGTGACGATGATCCAGCAGGGCGGCGGCCGCTACGACCTCGGCATGGCGACGGACGGCGACTCGGACCGCATCGGGATCGTCGACGAGACGGGCGAGTACATCTCGACGAACGACCTGCTCCTCCTCCTGTACTGGTACCTGCACGAGGTCCGCGGGGAGAAGGGCGGCGTGGTGCGCAACCTCGCGACGACGCACCTGCTCGACCGGCTCGCGGCGCACTTCGGCGAGGAGTCGCGCGAGGTCAAGGTCGGGTTCAAGCACGTGACGGCCGGCATGGAGGAGATCGGCGCGGTGCTCGGCGGCGAGTCGTCGGGCGGCCTGACGATCCGCGGCTGGATCCTCGGCAAGGACGGCATCTTCGCGTGCGCCCTGGTGGCCGAGATGCTCGCGCGCACGGGCAAGCGGATCTCCGAGCTGCGCGCGATGCTCTACGAGATCACCGGTCGCCTGTACACGCTCGAGGCGGGCGTGCCGGCCACCCCGGAGATGCGCGTCGAGGTGCCGCGCCGGCTCGAGGCGCAGCCCCTCACGCACGTCGGGCCGTACCCGGTCGTCTCGGTCTCCCACCTCGACGGCACCAAGATCTTCCTCGAGAACGACAACTGGGCGCTCCTGCGGTTCTCCGGGACCGAGCCCGTCCTGCGCATGTTCGTCGAGGCAGACACCCCCGAGAAGGCCGCCGAGCTCCTCGAGTGGCTGCAGGGGTTCGTCACCGCCGGCGTCTGACGCCCGCGCCCCCACCCGGCACCCCCGCGGCACCCAGCCCCCAGCCCCACCCCAGGACAGGAACCAGAGCAACGATGCGCTACGGCCACTTCGACACCACGCACGACGAGTACGTCGTCGAGCGCCCCGACGTCCCCGTCTCGTGGACGAACTACCTCGGCACCAAGGACATGTGCACGGTCCTGTCGCACCACGGCGGCGGGTACTCGTACTACAAGAGCTCGCAGTACGGGCGCATCTCGCGCTTCCGCCAGAACGGGGTGCCGCTCGACCGCCCCGGCCACTACGTCTACCTGCGCGACGACGCGGACGGCGACTACTGGTCGGTGTCCTGGCAGCCGGTCGGCAAGCCGTTCGTCGGGCCGGACGAGGAGCTCGACCCGGCCGGCGGCGCGGGGCGCTGGACCACGCGCCACGGCCTGAGCTACACGACGTTCCGCTCCGAGTACAAGGGCATCGACGCCGAGCAGACGGTCTTCATCCCCCTCGACGACGATGTCGAGCTGTGGGACGTGCGCGTCACCAACACGACGGACGAGGTGCGCGAGCTCACCGTCGGGTCGTACGTCGAGTTCTCGTTCCACACGATCACGATCGACAACCAGAACCTGCAGATGTCGCTCTACGCGTCCGGCTCCTCGTACGAGGACGGGATCATCGAGTACGACTTCTACTACGAGCCCTGGACGTACCACTACTTCGCGTCGAGCGAGACGCCGTCGTCGTACGACTCGCTGCGCGACAGCTTCGTCGGCCCGTACCGCACCGAGAGCAACCCGATCGCGATCGAGCGGGGCGAGGGCACCAACGCGAGCGCGACGACGCAGAACCACTGCGGCGCGCTGCTGCACAAGGTGACGCTCGCGCCGGGCGAGACCAAGCGCCTCGTCTTCATGCTCGGCTACGGCTCGCGTGACGCGGTCGGGCGAGCGATCCAGACGAAGTACTCGGACGTCGCGGCGGTGGACCACGAGCGCGAGCGCCTGCGCGACTTCTGGCGCGCCAAGCAGGACAAGCTGCGCATCCGCACGCCCCACGAGGGCATGAACACGATGATCAACGCGTGGACGCTGCTCCAGGCGGAGACGTGCGTCGTGTGGTCGCGGTTCGCGTCGTTCGTCGAGGTGGGCGGGCGCGCCGGGCTCGGCTACCGCGACACCGCGCAGGACGTCATGAGCGTCATCCACTCGAACCCCACGAAGACGCGGCAGCGCATCGTCGAGCTCCTGCGGGCCCAGACGGAGGCGGGCTACGGCCTGCACCTGTTCGACCCCAAGGCGTTCGACCCCGACGCGGAGAAGCTGCCCGACGTCCCGTCGCCCACGATCGTCCCGACGGTCGACCCGAAGGACCTCATCCACGGCCTCGAGGACACGTGCTCGGACGACCACCTGTGGCTCGTGCCGTCGGTCGTGGAGTACGTCAAGGAGACGGGCGACCGCGCGTTCCTCGACCTGGAGATCCCGTTCGCCGAGGGCACGCCCGCGACCGTCTACGACCACCTCGTCCGCGCGCTCGAGTTCTCCGCGGAGCAGGTGGGCCAGAACGGCGTCGCGCTCGGTCTGCGCGCCGACTGGAACGACTGCCTCAACCTCGGCGGCGGCGAGACGTCGCTCGTGACGTTCCTCCACGCGTGGGCGATCGGCGCGTTCCTCGAGGTCGCGGAGCCGCTCGCGGCGGCGGGCGACGAGCGGGCCGAGGCGGACGTCGTCCGGTTCACGGCGGAGCGCGAGCGCATCGCGAAGGTCGCGGACGCGCAGCTCTGGGACGGGCGCTGGTGGATCCGCGGCTACACGCGCGACGGCGTGAAGATCGGCTCGGCGCAGAACGACGAGGGCAAGATCTTCCTCGAGCACCAGGCCTGGCCCGTCATCGCGGGGATCACGACCCAGGAGCGCGGCGAGGCGTCGATGGACGCGGTGCGCGAGCTCCTGGGCTCCGAGTACGGCAACCACCTCAACTGGCCGGCGTTCACGAAGGTCGACGACACCGTCGGCTTCGTGACGCGCGTCTACCCGGGCATCAAGGAGAACGCCGCGATCTTCTCCCACCCGAACGCGTGGCCGATCATCGCCGAGGCGATGCTCGGGCGCGGCGACGAGGCGGTGCAGTTCTACGACGCGATCCTGCCGTACCACCAGAACGACAACATCGAGGTCCGCGGGGCGGAGCCGTACGCGTACGTCCAGTTCCTCTACGGCCGCGACCACGAGTGGTTCGGCAAGGCGCAGAACCCGTGGCTCACGGGCACGGCCGGCTGGATGTACACCGCCGTGACCAAGTACGTCCTCGGCGTCCGCCTCGCGCTCGACGGCCTGGTCGTCGACCCGTCGATCCCGAAGGACTGGGACGGGTTCGAGGTGCGTCGTGAGTGGCGCGGCGCCGTCTACGACATCGAGGTCCGCAACCCGGACCACGTGTCGAAGGGCGTGCGCTCGGTGACGGTCGACGGCGTCGAGCACGACCCGGCGAGCCCGATCCCCGCGCTGCCCGCGGGCACGGAGGCGACGGTCGTCGTCACGCTGGGCTGATCGCGGGACAGCGCACGGGTGACACCACCGGGTGCCCGCGTCACCGGTCGGTGGCGCGCGGGCGCCCGGTGGTGTCACCCTGTGCACCGAGGGTCGGGCGCACCGTCTGTCCTCGTCGCCACGCCCACCGACAGGCCGAGGACGGTACACCGCCGCATGACCCACAAGATCGCCCGCGGCTGGACCGTCGCCAAGCCGTGGCCCGTGACGCTGCGGGACGACACGCTGGGCGGGTCCGTCGTCCTGCGCCCGCTGCGGCGTCGGGACGCGAACGCCTGGATGCGCCTGCGCGCCCGCAACGCCGACTGGCTGGAGCGGTGGGAGGGCACGTCGCCCCGCCCCGGCACGCCGGGCGGGCCGCCCACGTTCGCGGAGTACGTCCGGGTCCTGTCGGCCCAGGCGCGCGCCGGGTCCTCGCTGCCGTTCGCCGTCGAGCTGGACGGCGAGCTCGTCGGCCAGCTCACCGTGTCGTCCATCACGTACGGCTCGCTGTGCGGTGCGAGCATCGGCTACTGGGTAAGCGAGCACGTCGCGGGCCGCGGCGTCATCCCGACCGCCGTCGCGATGGCCACGGACTACTGCTTCACGATCCTCGGGCTGCACCGGATCGAGATCAACATCCGCCCGGAGAACGGCCCGAGCCTGCGCGTCGTGGAGAAGCTGGGCCTGCGCGACGAGGGCGTCCGCGAGCGGTACCTGCACATCCAGGGGGAGTGGCGCGACCACCGGACGTTCGCCGTCACGAGCGAGGAGGTCCCGGACGGGCTCCTCGCGCGCTGGCAGGCGACGCGCCGCGAGAGCATCTGAGCCGCCCGACACGCCGGGGCGCGTGCGGAGCGTGGCCGCGGGCCTCGCCTACGGTCGTGATGTGGAATCGGCCTCGGGGATCGTCGCGCTCGCGGTGTTCCTGCTGTGGGTCGGCTTCTACGTCCCGCACCGGGTGCGTCACCGGCAGCAGCTGCTGGACGCGCGCACGGACGACCGCTTCTCCGGCTCCCTGCGCGTCCTGGCCGTCGCCGGCCCGGGCGGCGGGGGCTTCGACCGCTGGGACGCCCGGCTCGACGGCGTCACGACGGCCGCGGCGATCGCCTCCGGTCCCGCCGGTGGCGGAGGGCGCCCCCTGCTCGGGGGAACGGGAACGGGGACGCAGGGCCGGTCCGAGGACCGGACGCACGACGAGGAGGGAACGCACGCCATGGGGAGCACCGTCAGCGCGTCACCCTCGCGCGGGGCACCGCCGCGCCGTCAGCCGGCCTCCGAGCAGTCCCGCCTCGAGCTCCTCGAGCGGCGCGCCGCCGCGGCACGCCGTCGTCTCACGCTCACGGTCGTGCTGCTCCTCGCGACCGTCGGGGTGTGGGTCGTCGTCGCGCTCGGGCTCGTCCCGTGGTGGGCGGGCGTGGTCCCGACGGCGTTCCTCGGGCTGGTGCTCGTGCTCGGCCGTCGTGCGGTGCTCGCCGCGCAGCGGTCCGACGCCGCGTGGCTGGCCGAGCGTCGTGCCGCGGCCCGCGCGGCGCGCGGCGCCGTGCTCGGCGCACCGCCCGCACCCCGGGGCGCGCGGCCGCGCGTCACCGGCCGCGCCGTCCACGGGTCGCAGGTGAGCACGCAGATGATCCCGCGCGTCACGCCGCAGGACCTCGCGCGGGCCAACGCCGCGGCGTCGGCCGACGCGGGCGCGCCCGCCGCGTCGTCCCGCGAGCGGGTCACCGCGTCCGGTGCGACCGAGGGCCCGGCCTCCGAGGAGCCCGCCCCAGCGTCCGACGAGCCGACCACCGCTCGCGAGACGGCCCCGGTCGTCGAGGCCGAGGTCGTCGACGCGGAGCGCGTCCCGACGGGCCGCGCGTGGGACCCCGTGCCCGTGCCCCCGCCGACGTACACCATGAAGCCCACGGCTCCTCGCCGCGAGCCCGCCCCGCTCACGGACGACGACGTCGTCTCGCCGACGCGGTCGGCCCGCGTCGAGCCCGTGGTCGCGGCCGTCGCAGACGCTGCCCCGTCGGGCGCCCCGGCGCCCGCCGCGGGCGACGAGCGCAAGCCCTCCACGGAGACGCTCGGTCTCGACCTCAACGAGATCCTGGCGCGCCGTCGGGCGGCGGGCCAGTAGACCCCCCGGGGGCGGCCGGTTTGCGAGACCCCGCCCTCGGGGTGCTAATCTGTTCCTCGCTTGAGGGGCTATGGCGCAGTTGGTAGCGCGTCTCGTTCGCAATGAGAAGGTCGGGGGTTCGAATCCCCCTAGCTCCACCGGTGGAAGGCCGTCGGCCAGGACAAGAGTCCTGACCGGCGGCCTTCCGCATGTCGCGGAGCGCTCGTCGTCGGGCGTCCCGGCTGCTCCGCGGCGCGGCTCACGAGACCTGGACGGCACGGACGACGTCGGTGACCGCCAGCTCGTGCACGGTCGCCTGCAGCGGACGCGTGGTCGGTGCGGCGTCCAGGTCGAAGCTCGCGTCCCGGCTCGCCCCGGTCGCCGCGCGCAGCTCCCGGGGCCAGGCGTCCCACGCCACGTCGGCGATACGCGTCGGCCTCGTTCGCCCACGCGTCGTCTGCGGTCTCGCGCGATGCGCGGCAGGGGCAAGCAGCCGCACCGGGCGCCGGGGGAGGCGGGCGTCGTCGGGATGCGCGGTCGGTACGGCGCGGCGGGGCGGCGCGCCGCGGACGTCCGCCGACAGCGAGCCGGTGGCCGCCGCTGCCGCCGCGGGCACGACGAAGGCCCCCACCGAGCGGTGAGGGCCTTCGCGGAGCGGCGTCGCCGCCGGGAGGTCAGGGGCAGGTGACGGGCTCGCCACGCACCTCGACGACCGTGCCGGACGGCACGCCGGAGCAGGCGTCGAGGACCTCCTGCGTCACGGCGCCGACGGTGCTGAAGAACACGATCGAGCCGATGATCGTCAGGACGAGCACGATCGCGCCGACGATGATGCCGGCGAGCGCCAGGCCGTTCTTGTAGCCGGCCTTCTTCGACTTGTTGAAGGCCACGATGCTGAGGATCAGACCCACGATCGAGAGGCAGCCGAGGAACGACAGCACGAGGCCGACGATCCCCATCGTCTTGCCCGGGTCCTGGCCCGGGGCGGCGTACGACGGCGTGCCCGCCTGCGGGGCGCCGTACTGGGGCGCCTGCGGGGCGCCGTACTGCGGGGCCTGCGGGGCGCCGTACTGCGGGGCCTGCGGCGGCTGCTGCGGCTCGCCGGACTGCGGCGCGCCGTAGGCGGGCGGGCCGGACGGCGTCCCGCCGGGCTGCTGCGGGTTCTGGTCGGGCTGGTCGGGGGTCGACATGCGATCTCCTCGGCGTTCGGTCAGGGCCTGCCCAGTATGCCGGTCGGGGCCGCCGCGCGCCCTGTGATTCCGCGCGCGTCCGGCGACCGGCGCAGGTGGTGCGGGTCACGCGGGCCGGGTCCGACCATCACGAGTCCCTCACATCCCTCGGTCTGCGTGGCACGCGGGGTGCGCGATGATGGGGATGTGAACACTCGGAAGGTCCGATTCGTCCCTGTCGCCCTCCCCGTCGTCCTCTCGCTCGGTGCGGTCGTCGCACTGGGCGGCTGTGCCGCGGAGACCGCGAAGGCCGACGGGCCGTCCTCGGGCGAGACCGGGCTCGTCGCCCGCGCTGCGGAGCCGAGCGACGGCGTCCTCGTGCTCGGCTCGACCGAGCCGGCGGAGCTCGCGCTGACGAGCAGCCAGGCGTTCTTCACCAACGCGCCCGTCGTCGTGCTCGCCACGGCCGACGACGAGGCCGCGCGCGCGACCGCGGCCGCGGCCGCCGTCGATCTCGCCGCGCCCGTGCTCCTCGTGGGCGGCGCCATCTCGGACGGCGGGCTGCGCACCGAGCTGAGCCGGCTCGGCACGGTCGCCGTCGTCGAGGTGGGCGAGGCGGAGGCGCCTCCCGGCCAGGAGGACGCGGGCGAGGAGCCCGCGCGAGCGACCCTGGGCGACGTCGACGGCGTCGAGCGCGTCCTGCTCGAGGTCGGGGCGCTCCTGCCCGACGGGACGCTCGACGAGCGCGACCTCGACGAGGTCCGCTCCGCGCTGCCCGAGCGGGGCGAGCCGGAGACGCTGACCGAGGTCCTCGCCCTCACGGAGCCCGGGAGCCTCGCGACGCCCGGCGGGCCGCAGTCCGCGGCCATCGCGACCGCGCGCGCCGCGGGGGCCGTGCCGCTCGAGGTGCCGCAGGGCGACCCGCGGGCGTCCGCGGAGGTCGTCGACGCGATCTCGGCCGCGAAGGCGCTCGCGGTCGTCGGCATCGGCGAGGGCTTCGGCACGGCCGACGACCTCGCGTGGCGGCTGCGGTCGGCCGAGGCGGGCGACCTGCTCCCCAGCGGTTCCCAGCTCGTCCTCGCCGACGGCGTCCGGTACGTCGCGGTCGAGGCGGACGCCGTGACGTCGGGCCTCGTGGCGGTGGGGGAGCGTTCGGCGTCGGAGGCCGTCACGCGCGCGCAGGAGGCGGCGGCGGCGTACGCCGAGGCGGCCCCGGAGGACGTGGTGGTCCCGGTGCTCGAGGTGCCGGCCACGCGGGCGTCGTCGAACCCGGGCGCGGACCGCGACTACTCGACGGAGATCCCCGCCGAGGAGCTCGTGCCGCTCGTCGACACCGCGGCGGCCGCCGGGGTGCTCGTGGTGCTGCGCCTGGAGCCCGGCCGAGCGAGCTTCGACGAGCAGGTCGCCGAGTACGCGGACGTGCTCGCACGCCCGACCGTGGGCGTCGCGCTCGCGGTCGACGCGCGTCGTGCAGGGGAGGGGTCGCGCGCGGGCACGGTGGGCGCTGCGGAGCTCAGCGCCGCGATCGACGCCGTCGGGGAGGTCGTGCGCACGCAGGGCCTGCCGCAGAAGCTCGTCGTCGTGCAGCGACCCGACGCCGAGGCGGTGCTCGACGCCGCCGCGCTCGACGTGGGGGCGGGCGAGGCCGCCGTCGTGCTCCAGCCGACCTCGCAGTCGGGCTTCGGCGCCCGCGCGCGCGAGTGGGGGACGCTGCTCGACGACGTGCCGGCGGGCGTGGTGGGCGGCTGGACCACGGGTTCGGCGGACCCGGCGCGGGACGTCGAGGGCGTCCTGTCGCTCGACCCGAGCCCGCGCTACGTGGCGCCGTCGCGCTGACGGGTCCGCCCGGTCGGGCACTTGGTCGGTCCCGCGCAGGCGGGTTAGGGTGTGGCGCTCGCAAAAGCCGAATCGATTCGACCAGACCCAGACGACGAGGTACCTGATGGTCTCGATCATCCCCCAGCCCCTGCACGTCGAGCCCGGCGAGGGCCACGTGCCCGCCGGCGCCCTGGAGGTCCACGCGGTCGGGCTCGACGGCGCCGCCCCGTGGCTCGCCGACCTCGCCGCGGGCCTCCTCTCCGGCCTCGACGGCGTCACCGCGACCCACGACGACCCCGCCGCCGGCCCGTCCGCCGCTGACGGCGGGCGCACCGCGCTCGTGCTGCGCGTCGACGGGTCGGCCGGTCCGCAGGGCTCCACGAGCCCCGAGCGCTACAGCCTCGTCGTCGACGCCGGCGGGGTGACCGCCACGGCGCCCGGGCCGGCGGGGCTCTTCCACGCGGTGCAGACGCTGCGCCAGCTCGTCGTCCCGGCGGGCGACGGCGCGCCCGCGCGGGTGCCGTACGTCGTCGTGCACGACGCGCCGCGCTACCCCTGGCGCGGCCTCTCCGTGGACGTGGCGCGCACGTTCTTCGGGCTGGACGCGCTGCGGGCCGTGGTCGACGTCGTGGCGGCGTACAAGCTCAACGTGCTGCACCTGCACCTCACGGACGACCAGGGCTGGCGCATCGAGTCGCCGTCGCGGCCCGAGCTCGCCAAGCTGTCCTCGGGCGGCGACACGTCCGGGGGGACGGGCGGCCACCTCTCGCTCTCCGACTTCCGCGCCCTGCAGGACCACGCCGCCGAGCGCTTCGTGCGTGTCGTGCCGGAGATCGACGTGCCGGGCCACATCAACGCGGCGACCCACGTGTACGGCGACCTCATGCCCGACGGCGTCCCCACGGACGCCTACTCCGGCATCGAGGTGGGCTTCTCGCGCCTGACGTTCGACCTCCCGGCCACCGAGCCCTTCCTGCGCGACGTCTTCACGGACCTCGCGCACGCGACCGACGGCGAGCACGTGCACCTCGGCGGTGACGAGGTGCTGAAGATGGAGCCTGCCGAGTACGCGCGGTTCGTCGAGCTGTGCGAGCGGCTGATCCTCGAGGCGGGCAAGAAGCCCGTCGCGTGGCAGGAGGCGGCGAAGGCACCGCTGCGTCCGGGCACGCTCGTGCAGTACTGGGACACCCACCCCATGGACCTCACGTACCTCGTCGACGCCGCCACGGCGGGAGCGCGCGTCATCATGTCGCCCGCGAACCGCGTCTACCTGGACATGAAGTACACGGCCGACTTCCCGCTCGGCCAGGACTGGGCGGGGCTCGTCGAGGTGCGCGACGCGTACGACTGGGAGCCCGAGCAGGCGGTCCCGGGGATGCCGGCCGACGCGATCGAGGGCGTGGAGGCCGCGGTCTGGACGGAGCGCATCCCCACGCTCGACGCGCTGTTCACGATGCTCCTGCCGCGCCTGACCGCCGTCGCGGAGGTCGCGTGGACGGCCCCCGACCGCAAGGACTGGGACGACTACCGCCGCCGCGTCGCGCGCGAGGCGCACGCGTGGCGACGCACCGGCACCGCGTTCCACCCCTCGGAGCAGGTCGACTGGTGACGCAGGCGGGCGACGCCCGCGGGGTGGCGGACGTCACCGGGGAAAACCCCGCCAGCGGTCGCGAGGCGGGTGACCGCTGACGGACCATCGATCGATGGCCTTCGTGACCCTGTCCGCCTCCCGCCACGACGACCCGACCGGATCTCCCTCCTCCACCGCGCGTCCCGGTACCCGCACGGGTCGGCGCGGCGCCCGCCGTCGTGCGGTCGCGCTCGCCGCCACGCTCACCCTGGCGACCGCGCTCGCCGCGTGCACGGGCGGGGACCCGGACCCCGCCGCGAGCACCGCGGCACCTGCCGTCGAGGCCGACGGCGCGCGCGCCGCGGCGCCCGAGGGCGTCGTCACCCTCGCCGAGGAGGACCCCGCCGCGCTCGCCCTCGCGGCGAGCCGCACGTTCTTCACGACCGCGCCGGTCGCGGTCGTCGTGCCGGCCGACGTCGCCGAGGACGCCGTCGCGGTCGGCGTCGCCGGGGCGCTGGCCGAGCGGGTCGTCGCCCCGGTCCTCGTCGCCGGGGACGACGCGGCGCTCGCCGACGAGCTGGCGCGTCTCGACGCCGCCGCGGCGGTCGTCGTCGCGCCGGAGGGGACGAGCGTCCCCGGTCTCGGCGACGTCACCGCAGTGCACGTCGACCCGGCGGCCGTCGCGCCGGACGGGGCCGTCGACGAGGAGTCGCTCGCGGGCGCCGCCGACCTCGCGGTCCAGGACGTGCCGGCGACGGGCACCGCCGAGACGTCGACCGGCGTCCTCGCGCTCACGGACCCCGCGACCGGGAGCGCGGCCCGACCGGCGGCCGCGACAGCCCGCGCGTCGGGCGCGACGGTGGTCGACGCCCCCGGCGGCGACCCCCGCACCACGTCCGAGGCCGTCCAGGCGGTCGCCGCGGCCGGGGCGACGGCGACCGTCGGCCTCGGGGCGTCGTTCGGCAGCCCGGACGACCTCGCGTGGCGCGTCGAGGCGGCCGCGACGGGCACGGAGCTGCCCGGCGGCGGGCAGCTCGCCCTGCCCGGCAAGCGCTACGTGGCGCTCTACGGGTCGCCGGGGGCACCGGTGCTCGGCGTGCTCGGCGAGCAGGACGTCGCCGCGACGATCGCTCGCGCCCAGGAGCACGCCGCCTGGTACCAGGGGTTCACGGACGAGCCCGTGGTCCCGACGCTCGAGATCATCACGACGGTCGCCTCCGGCTCCGCGGGCTCCGACGGCAACTACTCCAACGAGCGTGCCGCCGACCTCGCGCGCCCCTACGTGGACGCCGCGCGCGAGGCGGGGGTGTACGTCGTGCTGGACTTCCAGCCGGGCCGCACCGACTTCCTCACGCAGGTGCGCGCGTACGAAGACCTCGTGGCGCAGCCGCACGTCGGCGTCGCGCTCGACCCGGAGTGGCGCCTCGGCCCCGACCAGGTGCACCTCGCCCAGATCGGCTCCGTCGGGGTGGACGAGGTCAACGCCGTCGGCGACTACCTCGCGGGCCTCGTGCGCGAGCGCGACCTCCCGCAGAAGGTCTTCCTGCTGCACCAGTTCCGGACGTCGATGATCACCGACCGCGCGCGCCTCGACACCGCGCACCCCGAGCTCGCGACCGTCGTCCACGCCGACGGCCAGGGCGGCCAGGAGGCGAAGGCCGCCACGTGGTCCACGCTGCACCGGGACGCTCCGGCGGGGCTGTTCTGGGGCTGGAAGAACTTCTACGACGAGGACGCGCCCATGCTCACGCCCGAGCGGACGTGGGGGATCAGCCCGACCCCGGACTTCGTCAGCTACCAGTGAGGCCGGCAGCGCGTCAGATCCACGTGGGCAGCCACATGTGCATGCGCCAGAACCAGTACGGCACCTGCCACGCCGTCCAGATCGGGTAGAAGAACACGCTCACGGCGCCGATCGTCGTGAGGAGCACCGTGATCCCGACGCGCACGCGGGCCCGGGCGACGGCCCGGCCCTCCGTGCGCTCGAGCGCGAGCGTGATCGCGTAGACGAGCGTGAGCACGACCCACGGCAGGAACACGATCGAGTAGAACGTGAAGATCGTCCGCTCGGCGTAGAGGAACCACGGCGCCCAGCCGGCGACGAGCCCGCTGAGCACGGCGAGCGCGCGCCAGTCCTTGAGCCGGACGAGCGCGTAGAGCGCGACGAGGATCGCGAGCGCCGCCGTCCACCACAGGACGGGGTTGCCGAGCGACGTGATCGCCCGCGCGCACCGCTCGACCTCGCAGCCCGCCTCGCCGGCCTCGTACGAGCGCCAGTAGAAGGACGTGGGCCGCCACTGGAGGATCCAGCCGAGCGGGTGCGCCTCGTACGTGTGCTCGGACGTGAGCCCCGTGTGGAAGTCCCACATCTTCAGGTGGTACTCCCACAGCGAGCGCAGCGCCGGGGGCAGCCATCCGACGCCCTCCCCGGGGTGGTCGACGGCCCACTGGCGCATGTACGCGCCGGGGGACCGGAACCACGACGTCCACGTCGCGACGTACGTGAGCGCGGCGGTGGGGAGCATGACGAGCGCGGCCGGGATCGCGTCGCGCACGAGCGCGTCCTCCCACCAGCGCCCGACGCCCGCGGTGCGCCGCGCCGTCGCGTCCCAGAGCACGGAGACGACCGCGAGCACCGCGAGGAAGTACAGGCCGGACCACTTGACCCCGCACGCGAGCCCGAGCGCGACGGCCGCGGCGAACCGCCACCACCGCCACCCGAGCCCCGGGCCGTAGCGGCCGATGCGCCCGCCCGCGTCGAGGATCGCCGCGCAGCGCTCGGCGAGGCGTCGCCTCGCCTGCTCGCGGTCGAGCAGGAGGCAGCCGAACGCGACGAGCACCCAGAGCATGAGCATGTTGTCGAGCAGGCCGGTGCGGGAGTGGACGATCGCCTCGCCGTCCACGGCCATGAGCGCACCCGCGACGATGCCCATCGCCGTCGAGGCGAACAGCCGGCGCGCGATGCGCGCGACGAGCACGACGGCGACCACCCCGACGACGGCGGACGCGATCCGCCACGACCACGGGTTCTCGGCCCCGCCGAGCGCCTTCATGCCGAGCGCGATCATCCACTTGCCGAGCGGCGGGTGGACCACGTAGTCGGCCGTGGGCAGGAACGAGTTCACGTCCCCGGCCTCGAACGCCGGGTTCGGCTCCTCGGGCCAGTCGGCCTCGTACCCGACCTGGAGCAGCGTCCACGCGTGCTTGACGTAGTACGTCTCGTCGAACACGAGGGTTCCGGGCCGGCCGAGGTTCCACAGCCGCAGGACCGCCGCGACGACGGCGACGATCGCGACCCCGAGCCACCCCCACAGCCGGTCGTGCGCGGTCGCGCCGAGCGCGAGCCGTCGTGGGCCGAGCAGCGCGAGGAGGAGCCGCTCGCGGTGGCTCTGCGTGGGGCCGTCGTCCGTCGTCACGGCCGACGGCGGAGCACCGTCGTGACCCGCGGGGTGCTCGTCGACCGGCAGGTCGGGCACCGGCCGAGGCTCGGCGTCGTCGCCCGTGCCGGGCGGCGCGTCGGTGGCGTCGGCCGGGGGACGAGGGCCGGGGGTCGCGTCGGCGGGCGGCTGGGACACGCTGGCCATCGTAGGGCCGCGCACGTGTGCAACCCTGGGAGCCATGTCCTCCTCGACCGACGTGCCCGGCCCCGACGCGCCCACGACCCGGCGGGAGGCCGGGCACCTCGTCCTCGGCGGCACGCCCATCGGGAACGCGGAGGACGCGAGCCCGCGCCTGCGCCGTCTGCTCGCGGAGGCCGACGTCGTCGCGGCGGAGGACACGCGCCGCCTGCACGCGCTCGCGGGTCGCCTCGGCGTCCAGGTGGGCGGGCGGGTCGTGAGCTTCCACGAGCACAACGAGGCGGAGCGCGCCGACGACCTGCTCGACGTCGTCGACGGCGGCGGCACGGTGCTCGTCGTGTCGGACGCGGGGATGCCGAGCGTGTCCGACCCGGGCTTCCGCGTCGTGGGCCGCGCGGTCGAGCGCGGTCTCCCCGTGACGACGGCGCCCGGCCCGAGCGCGGTCCTCACCGCTCTCGCGCTCTCGGGGCTCCCGACGGACCGGTTCTGCTTCGAGGGCTTCCTGCCCCGCAAGGCGGGGGACCGGTCACGCGCGCTCGCGGCGCTCGTCGACGAGCCGCGCACGCTCGTGTTCTTCGAGGCGCCGCACCGCGTCGCGGAGACGCTCGTCGCGATGGCCGACGCGTTCGGCCCGGACCGGCCGGCCGCCGTCGCGCGCGAGCTGACCAAGACGTACGAGGAGGTGCTGCGCGGTCCGCTCGCCGAGCTCGCGGAGCACGCGGGGCAGGAGCAGCTGCGCGGGGAGATCTGCGTGGTGGTCGGCGGGGCGCCGCCGCGCGGGCCCGTGCCGCTCGCGGAGCTCGTCCCCGCCGTCCTGGCGCGTGTCGACGGCGGGGAGCGGCTCAAGGACGTGGTCGCGGACGTCGCCCAGGGCGCCGGGGTGCCCAAGCGCGACCTGTACGCCGCGGCGCTCGACGCACGCCGCGGGTGAGCGCGGGCCGGGCGCCCCGCAGGGTGGCCGGGCCCGCGCCCGCGGTGCTCAGCGCCCGACGGCGTCGCTCGGCACGAGCGCGACGCCCGCCGCGGCGAGCTCCTCGCGCGCGGCGGCACCGAGCTCGGGCGTGACCGGCACGGTGAGGTCGGTGAGGACCCGCGTCGCGAGGCCGAGCGCGTGCGCGTCGAGCGCGGTCGCGCGCACGCAGTGGGACTCGGCGATGCCGACGACGTCGACCGCCTCGATCCCGGCGTCGCGCAGCAGGTCCGCGAGCGGGCGGCCCGCGACGTCGACGCCCTCGAAGCCCGAGTAGGCGGCCTGGTACTCGCCCTTCTTCACCCCGGCGTCGGGCGCCAGGTCGGCGAGCGCCGGGTGCAGCTCGGCGTTCGGGGTGCCCGCGATCCCGTGCGGCGGCCAGGTGTCGACGAAGTCCGGGTCGGGGCTCCAGTGCTGGCCCGGGTCGACGTGCCAGTCCTGGGTGGTCACGACGAGGTCGTACGCGTCGCGGTGGTCGCGCGCGTGCTCGGCGATGCGCTCGGCGACGGCGTTCCCGCCCTCGACGCCCAGCTCGCCGCCCTCGCAGAACGTGGGCTGGACGTCGACGACGATCAGCGCGCGGCGCGGCGCGGGGGTGCTCTCGGTCATGCGCCCACTCTGCCACCCCCGGCGGGCACCGGGGGAGCGCGGGTGCGAGAGTGGGGCCAGCCGTGATCCGACCGGGAGGCAGCCCATGACCGAGGACCAGACACCGCCCACGACCCCCTCCGGCGCGGACGCCGGACGCCCCATCGGGTACTGGCTCAAGCTCGTGGACCGGCTCATCGACGAGAACCTCGACGGCGTCTTCCAGCACTCGGGCCTCACGCGCCGGCACTGGCAGGTGCTCAACACCATCCGCGACGGCGTGAGCGAGGAGACGAGCGTCGACGGCGTGCTGTCACCCTTCACGGGGGCCGCGGCGGGCGGCGCGAGCGCCGTGACGGCGGAGATCGACGACCTCGTGCGCCGCGGCTGGGTCGCGCGCGGCGACCAGGGTCTGTCCGTGACGGTCGCGGGCAACCACGCGTACCACGACCTGCTCGACGCGGTGTCGGTCGCGCGCGAGCGCGTCGCGCAGGGCGTGAGCCGCGAGGAGTACGCGCGGACGGTCGCGACGCTCGAGCGCATGGCGCGCAACCTCGGCTGGTCGGGCTGACCCGCGGCCGGTGAGCCGGTCGCGAGACGCGGTGTCGCGCCGTCGGGCGGCAGGCGTACCCTGCGAGACCCGCGACCCGTGCGCACCCCCGCGCCCGGGAGCGCCGCACAGAGCTGGAGCACTGCGATGGAGTTCCGCCGGATCCCCGGTCTGCCGCCCTACGTCTTCACGATCATCGACGGGCTCAAGATCGAGGCACGCCGAGCGGGGCGCGACGTCGTGGACCTCGGCTTCGGCAACCCGGACCTGCCGAGCCCGCAGGTCGCGGTCGACAAGCTCGCCGAGGCCGCGCAGAACTCGCGCAACCACCGCTACTCCGCGTCGCGCGGCATCCCGAAGCTCCGCGAGGCCGTCGCCGGGCTGTACCAGCGCCGGTTCGGCGTGAGCCTCGACCCGGACACGGAGATCATCTCGACCATCGGCGCCAAGGAGGGCTTCAGCCACCTCATGTGGGTGCTGCTGCAGCCGGGCGACGTCGCGCTCGTCCCCACCCCGAGCTACCCGATCCACATCTGGGGCCCCTACTTCGCGGGCGCCGACGCGCGCCAGGTCCCCATCGGCGACGGGACCGACGCCGCGGGGTACATCGACCGCATCATCGAGGCGTGGGAGCTCGGCTGGCCCAAGCCGCGCGTCGTCGTGCTGTCGTTCCCGCACAACCCGACGACCACCGTCGCGACCAAGGAAGACCTCCAGCGCCTCGTCGACTGGGCGCGGGACAAGGACGTCGTGCTCGTGCACGACCTCGCGTACGCCGACATGACGTTCGACGGGTTCGAGCCGCCGTCGATCATGGAGTGCGAGGGCGCGCGCGAGGTCGCGGTCGAGCTGTACTCGATGACGAAGTCGTTCTCCATGGCGGGCTGGCGCGTCGCGTTCCTCGTGGGGCGCCGGGACGTCGTCGGGGCGCTCGCGAAGCTCAAGAGCTACCTCGACTACGGCACGTTCCAGCCCATCCAGATCGCCGCGACCGTCACGCTCAACGAGGCGACGGAGTTCCCCCGGGAGATCTCGTCCGTCTACGAGTCGCGACGCGACGCCCTGCACGACGGCCTGCAGCGCATCGGCTGGGACATCCACAAGCCCGGCGGCACGATGTTCGCGTGGGCCCGCATCCCCGAGCCGTACCGCGACATGGGCTCGATCGAGTTCGCGACGCACCTCGTCGAGGAGTGCGACGTCGCGGTGTCCCCGGGCGTCGGGTTCGGCCCCGGCGGCGACGAGTTCGTGCGGTTCGCGCTCATCGAGAACGAGCACCGCATCGGTCAGGCCGTCCGGGGCCTGCGCCGCGGGCTCACGCGACTGGGCTAGGGACCGTCCCCGTCCACACGTCGTCGCCGCGCAGCACGGCGTCGGCGCCGCCGTCGTCGTAGATCGTCTGCCCGGTGACGTGCGTGTTCGCGACGTCGGTCAGCCACAGCAGGAGCGACGCGACCGACTCGGGCGACTGGTGCCCGTTGAGGGGCATCGGCACCGCGGCGTCGACCATGGCGACCGACTCCGGGGTCGACAGGAGCTGGGCCGTCATGGGCGTGAGCACGGTCCCGGGGGCGACGGCGTTGAGCGGGACGCCCCGCCCGGCCCACGCCGGCGTCACGCACTCGCGCCGCACCCAGCGCGACAGCGCGCGCTTGGACGACGGGTAGGCGAGGTACCCGACCTGCGGGCCCTGCTCGGCGAGCGTGCCCGCGACGCGCAGGGCCTCCTCCTCGTCGTCCGCGAGGCACGCGTCCACGATCGCCTCGGACACGGGCTGGAGCGTCGCCATCGACGACACGACGGCGACGCGCGGCGCCTGCGAGCGCTCGAGCGCGGGCAGGAGTCCCGTGAGGAACCGGGTGACGCCGAAGAAGTTCACCGCGACCGTCGTCGGCACGGGTGCGGAGATCCCGGCGCACGCGACGACGGCGTCGACCGTGCCGTCCGTGGCGGCGAGCACCTCCTCGACCGCACGCTCGCGACCCTCGTCGGTGCTGAGGTCCGCCTGGACCTCGGCGTCGCGCAGGTCCACGCCGACGACCCGGTCGCCCCGCTCGCGCAGCAACCCGGCCACGCAGGCCCCCACGCCCGATGCCGATCCCGTCACCACGTACGTCCGCGACATGTGCACACGCCTCCTCGCCCACGTCCCCGGATCTCGGGGACACCTCCAGCATGCCTGGTCGTCCGGCCCCCGACGGCCGCCGAAGGACCGGTGGCGCGGGCCGAAGGTCCGTCGCCCCTGCCGATCGTCGCCCGGCACGACCCGCCGCTGCGGGTGACGATGGGCGGGTGCGACGCCACCACAGGACCCGGGCCTCAGGTCGAGGTCCCGCCGTGCGCGCGCGGACCGGCGTGCCCGCGCTCGCCGTCGGGCTCGCCGTCGTGCTCGGCGCGGGCGCGTGCACGGGCGGGGCGCCGGACGACGCGCCCGCCCCCGCGCCGTCGGCCACGACCGCCACGTCCGCGCCGGCCGAACCCGGCACGCCCGACGCGTCGGGCTCGTCGCAGGCGCCGGCCGCCGACGGCCTGCTCGTCGTGCCCGAGGTGCGCGTCGACGTCGCCGAGGTCGCGACCGGTCTCCCCGCGCCGTGGGGGCTCGCGGCGCTCGCGGACGGCACGCTGCTCGTCTCGCTGCGCGACGAGCGCCGGCTGGTCGTCGTCGACCCGGCGACGGGCGACGTCGAGCCGGTGACCGGGCCCGGAGCGGACGACCTGCGCGACGGCACGGTCGCGCGCGGCGAGTCGGGGCTCCTCGGCGTCGCGGTGGGCCCGGCGGGCGGCGCCGCGGCGGGGGAGGTGTTCGTGTACCGGACCGCGCCGGACGGCAACGAGGTGCTGCGGGGGACGCTCGCGGGGCGCGAGCTCTCCGCCCTGACGCCGGTCGTCGAGGGCGTGCCCGCGGCGTCCACGCACGACGGCGGACGGCTCGCGTTCGGGCCCGACGGCCACCTCTACGTCACGACGGGGGACGCGCAGCAGCGCGGCGCGGCGCAGGACCCGGGCGCGCTCGCGGGCAAGATCCTGCGCGTCACGGTGGACGGCGACCCCGCGCCCGGCAACCCGGACCCGGCCTCGCCGGTGTGGAGCCTCGGGCACCGCAACGTCCAGGGGGTCGCGTGGGACGCGACGGGCCGGATGCTCGCGTCCGAGTTCGGCCAGGACACGTTCGACGAGCTCAACGTCGTCGTGCCCGGCGGGAACTACGGCTGGCCCGACGTCGAGGGCACGGGCGGGGAGGCCGCCGGGTTCGTCGACCCGGTGGCGACGTGGCCGACGTCGGACGCCTCGCCGAGCGGGCTCGCCGTGACCCGCGAGGGCGCGTACCTCGCCGGGCTGCGCGGGGAGCGCCTGTGGCGCGTGCCGTTCACGTCGCCCGACGGCGGCACCGACGCCGCCGCCTTCGGCGCGCCGCAGGCGGTGCTCACGGACCGCGGCCGGCTGCGCGCGGTCCTCGTCGACCCGGCGACGCCGCCCGGTGCCGACGGGAGCGCGGTGCTCTACGTGCTGACGGGCAGCACGGACGGTCGGGGGGACCCGCGCGACGGGGACGACCGGCTCCTGCGCGTCACGGTGACGCCGACGAGGTGAGCACCGAGACCGCCCGGCGCCCGGCCGCGAGATCGGCCCGGGCGTCCGGGATCGACCTCCCGAGGGCCGATCGGGAGACCGCAGGGCCGATGTCGGGGACGCGCGGGGTGACCAGGCGGTTTGGTGTGCGATAACGAATCGGTTACGGTCGAGTGTCTCGCGTAGCCGCTCACCGGGGACAGGTGTATTGGCCGGCCGTGGGACGCGGCCTCTCCCGGGCGCCCAGGGCGCCGAGGGCCGCAGGACGCCGGATCGGCCGGTCGAGCCGGGTGCGCCCGCCACGCTGCGGAGCACCCCGGAGGCGCGTGCGCGCCGTCGACCCCCGTGCCCGGGAGCCCCCGACGACTTGGACCACTGTGCACAACCCCTTCCGTTCCCGCGCGCCCGAGACGGCCGACGTCATGGCGCACACCCCCGAGACCACCCCGGAGGCGGTGCCGACCGCCGAGAGCCCCGAGAACCCCACCCGTCGGTCCGCCCGCGCGGCCCGGAGCCTCCGGTCGACGCGCCGGCGGCGCTGGTCGATCGTCACGGCGGCCACCGCCGTCGCGCTCGTCGGCTCCGGTGCCGTCGCCTACGGCGAGGCCAGCAAGACCGTGACGATCGACGTCGACGGCGAGACGACCACCGTCAGCACGCTCGCCGGCTCCGTCGGCGGCGCGCTCGACGCCGCCGGGGTCGAGGTCGGCGCGCGCGACCAGGTCGCGCCCGACCCCGGCTCCGCGCTCAGCGACGGCGACGACGTCGTGGTGCGCCTCGGCAAGAAGGTCACCGTCCAGACCGACGGCGCGCAGTCCGACGTCTGGCTCACCGCGCTCGACGCCGACGAGGCGCTCGACACCCTCGCGGAGCGCGGCGGCGACGTCCGCCTCGTCGCGTCGCGGTCCGGCGAGCGCGCGTCGCTCGACCTGCGCCTCGACACCGACGGGCCGGTGAACGTGGTCGCCGACGGGCAGACGAAGGTCGCGCCCGACGGCAGCATCGGCATCCCCGCGATCCTCGACCAGCAGGGCATCGAGCTCAGCGAGCTGGACCGCGTGAGCGTCCAGCGCGTCGAGGCGCCCGAGCCGGGCGCACCGGCGGTGTCGCTCGTCGTGCAGCGCGTCGTCGTCGAGCAGCAGCAGACGACGACCCCCGTGCCGCACGGGACCGTGCAGCAGCCCGACGACGCCAGGTACACCGACGAGTCGGCCGTCACCCAGGCGGGCGCCGACGGCGTCACCACGACGACGTTCGAGGTCACCCTCGTGGACGGCGTCGAGGAGTCGCGCGAGCAGCTCTCGCAAGAGGTGACGACCGCTCCCGTGGACGAGGTCGTCGCGACCGGCACGAAGGAGCGCCCGAAGGACCCGCGCTCCATCGGGCAGGCCATGGCCGCCGAGCGCGGGTGGACCGGCTCGCAGTGGACGTGCCTCGAGAGCCTGTGGACCAAGGAGTCCAACTGGAACCCGACGGCGGACAACCCGACGTCGAGCGCCTACGGCATCCCGCAGTCGCTGCCCGGCTCGAAGATGGCGAGCAAGGGCGCCGACTGGGCCACCAACCCCGCGACCCAGATCGCCTGGGGCCTCGACTACATCGCCGGCTCCTACGGCTCGCCGTGCGGCGCGTGGTCGCACTCGCAGGCCGTCAACTGGTACTGAGCACGCGCTTTCTCTCCGCCGAGCACGGGGTCGCCGACGTTCTGGAGCTGAGAACGTCGGCAACCCCGTTCTCGGCGTCGCTCGAACTCCGGGGGGCGGACGACGCCGCGGAGCGCGGCGCGGCCCGACTAGGATCGGGCACCATGACCCACATCCTCTCGGCCGTGGCGTGGCCGTATGCCAACGGGCCGCGCCACATCGGCCACGTCGCAGGTTTCGGTGTCCCGTCGGACGTCTTCAGCCGGCACATGCGGATGGCGGGTCACGACGTCCTCATGGTCTCGGGCACCGACGAGCACGGCACGCCGATCCTCGTCCAGGCCGACAAGGAGGGCGTGAGCCCGCAGGAGCTCGCGGACCGGTACAACCGGGTCATCGTCGAGGACCTGCACCAGCTCGGCCTGTCGTACGACCTGTTCACGCGGACCACGACGCGCAACCACTACGCCGTCGTGCAGGAGATGTTCCGCACGGTCCACAAGAACGGGTACATGGTCGAGCAGACGACCATGGGCGCGATCTCGCCGTCGACGGGCCGCACGCTGCCCGACCGCTACATCGAGGGCACGTGCCCCATCTGCGGCTACGACGGCGCGCGCGGCGACCAGTGCGACAACTGCGGCAACCAGCTCGACGCGATCGACCTCATCAACCCGCACAGCCGCATCAACGGCGAGACGCCGAAGTTCGTCGAGTCGAACCACTTCTTCCTCGACCTGCCCGCGTTCGTCGACGCGCTGGGGGACTGGCTGCGCACGCGCACCGCGTGGCGCCCGAACGTCCTGAAGTTCTCGCTCAACCTGCTCGACGACGTGCGCCCGCGCGCCATGACGCGCGACATCGACTGGGGCATCCCGGTCCCGCTGCCCGGGTGGGAGGAGAACTCGAGCAAGCGCCTGTACGTGTGGTTCGACGCGGTGATCGGGTACCTCTCGGCGTCGATCGAGTGGGCGCGGCGCAGCGGCGACCCGGACGCGTGGCGCGCGTTCTGGAACGACCCGGAGGCGCGGTCGTACTACTTCATGGGCAAGGACAACATCACGTTCCACTCCCAGATCTGGCCGGCCGAGCTGCTCGGCTACGACGGCCGGGGGAGCAAGGGCGGCGCCCCGGGCCCGTACGGGAACCTCCAGCTCCCGACCGAGGTCGTGTCGAGCGAGTTCCTCAACGTCGAGGGCCAGAAGTTCTCGTCGTCGCGCGGCGTCGTCATCTACGTGCGCGACATGCTGGCCCGCTACCAGCCGGACGCGTTCCGGTACTACGTGGCGTCGGCCGGGCCGGAGACGCAGGACGTCGACTTCACGTGGGCGGACTTCCAGCGCCGCACGAACGACGAGCTCGTGGCCGGCTGGGGCAACCTCGTGAACCGCACGGCGAACCTCGTGCACAAGAACTTCGGGGCGATCCCGGAGCCGGGGCAGCGCCAGCCGATCGACGAGGGCGTCCTCGCGACGACGACGACCGCGTTCGGGCGCGTGGGCGAGCTCATCGCGACGCACCGTCAGCGCGCGGCTGTCGCCGAGGCCATGAAGACGGTCGGCGAGGTGAACAAGTACGTGTCGGACACCGAGCCGTGGAAGCTCAAGACCGACCCGGACCGGCTCGCGACCGTGCTGCACACCGTGACCCAGGCCGTGAGCGACCTCAACACGATCCTGTCCCCGTTCCTGCCGCACTCGGCGCAGCAGGTGCACGAGGCGTTCGGCGGCACGGGCACGTTCGCCGCCCAGCCGCGCATCGACGAGGTGACCGACCTCGACGACGACTCGCGCCACTACCCGGTCATCACGGGCGACTACCGCGCCGAGGGCCTGGCGACGTGGGAGCCGAAGGCCGTCGTGCCCGGCACCCCGGTCGGCAAGCCGACGCCGGTGTTCACCAAGCTCGACGACTCGATCGTCGAGGAGGAGCTCGACCGCCTGCGCGAGAACGCCTGACGGTGGCCAAGCAGCGCGAGCGCGACTGGCCGCCGGACCCGGAGCCGCTGCCGGTCCCGGTGGTGGACAACCACACGCACCTCGACTCGATCGCCCACGTCCTCCCCGAGGGCACCCCTGCCCCGACCGTCGCGGACCACCTGGCCCGGGCGGCGGCCGTCGGCGTGGACCGGCTCGTGCAGGTCGGCTGCGACCTGCCGGCGGCGCGGTGGACCGACGCCCTCCTGAGGGAACCGGCGTCTGCCGAGCATGGGGTTGCTGCCCGCCCGGCGGCCGTGACGGGCGACAACCCCGTGCTCGGCCCCGGGGTGGGGAAGGTGCTCGGGGCCGTGGCGATCCATCCGAACGAGGCCGTGCTGCACGGTGGGGTGCGGGAGGTCGGCCCGGACGGGCTCGAGCCCGACCCGCGGCCGCACCACGACGTGCCGCTCGACGTCGCGGTCGCGGAGATTGCGGCGATCGCCCGCGCGAACGACCGCGTGCGCGCGATCGGCGAGACCGGGATGGACCTGTTCCGGACCGGCCCCCGGGGGGAGGCCGTCCAGCGCGAGGCGTTCCGCGCGCACGTCGCGCTCGCGAAGGAGCTCGGCCTCGCGCTCCAGATCCACGACCGCGACGCCCACGCGCAGGTGCTCGACGTCCTGGCGCGCGACGGCGCCCCGGAGCGGACGGTCTTCCACTGCTACTCGGGAGACGCCGCGATGGCCCGGTTCTGCGCGGAGCAGGGCTGGTACCTGTCCTTCGCGGGTCCGGTGACGTTCCGCGCGAACGACGAGCTGCGGGCGGCGCTGCGCGCCGTCCCGCTCGCGCAGGTCCTCGTCGAGACGGACGCCCCGTACCTCACGCCGCACCCGTACCGCGGGCGTCCCAACGCTCCGTACGTCCTGCCGACGACGGTCCGTACCGTCGCCGAGGTCGTGGACCGACCGCTCGCGGACGTGTGCGAGCGCCTGGCCGCGACCTCCGTCGCGGTCTACGGACCCTGGTGACGACGACGCGTCCGGGCGGGCGGACCGCGTCCGGTGCGCGAGGGCTGCGAGGTTTCGCCCCAGGTCACGTTTCGGCTACGGTCGGGTCCGTGCGTCGTGCGCCCCGCGCCGACGACGTCCCGCACCTCGCCCTCGGCGCTCGCCGACGGGCGTCCTCCCGCAGAAGGGACCGCCCGCGTGCTCGCACCTGACGGAACCGGTCGGCGGCGCGTGCAGCGCCTCGCGGCCCAGGGCCTCGTCGTCGCGAGCCTCGTCGGGGTCACCGGCGCGTTCGCCACGCTCCACAAGGACGTCACGCTCGACGTCGACGGCGAGCTGCACCAGGTCTCCGCGTACGGGCGCACGGTCGCCGCGGTGCTCGACTACCAGGGCGTCGCGGTCGGTGAGCAGGACCTCGTCGAACCGGCGCTCGCCGACCCGGCGCGCGACGGCGGCACGATCGTCGTGCGCACGAGCCACGACGTCACCGTCGAGATCGACGGCCAGGTGCAGACGATCCCGACGACGGCCCGCACCGTGGGCGAGCTGCTCACGTACCTCGGCCCGCGTGCCGAGGGTGCCGTGACCGAGGTGTCGCGCACGCAGGCCCTCGGGCGCGAGCCGATCCGGGTCTCCACGCTCAAGACGGTCCACGTCGCGGTGGACGGCGCGGTCATGCCCATCACGACGGCCGAGCCCACGGTGCGCGGGGTCCTCGCGACCGCGGGCATCGTGCTCGCCGAGGGCGACGGCACGTCCGCGCCGCTCGACGCCGCGGCGGTGGACGGCATGCTCGTGCTCGTGAGCCGCGCGGCGGCCACCGCGGACACGGTCACGGAGGTCCTGCCGTTCGAGACGGAGGAGCGCGAGGACCCCACGCTCCCGCAGGGGCACCGCGTCGTCGTGCAGTCCGGTCGCGTCGGCGAGGCGGTCACGACCTACTCGGTGCAGACGCTCGGCGGGGCGGAGGTGTCGCGCACTGTCCTCACGCGCACGGTCACGACGGAGCCGCGCAACGAGGTCATCAAGGTCGGGACGATGGACGTCTCGGTCTCGGTCGACCCCGGCTCGGCCCGCGCCGTAGGCCGCTCCCTCGCCGCGCAGCGCGGCTGGGGCGACGACCAGTTCGTGTGCCTCGACAAGCTCTGGACCAAGGAGAGCAACTGGCGCGTCGACGCGGACAACCCGAGCTCGAGCGCGTACGGGATCCCGCAGGCCCTCCCCGGCTCCAAGATGGCGAGCGCCGGCTCCGACTGGCGCACCAACCCGGCGACGCAGATCACGTGGGGCCTCGGGTACATCGAGGGCCGCTACGGCACGCCGTGCTCGGCGTGGTCCCACTCCGTGGCCAAGGGCTGGTACTGACCGCTCCCCGTTGTCGCCCCGCTACCGGCCCGTCATCGCCCGAGCATCTCCAGGTAGTGCGGGTTCTGCATGATCCCGAGGACGTTGCCGAACGGGTCCACGACCGAGGCGGTGACGAAGCCCTCGCCCTGCCCGCGCTCGACGACGCCCTCGTACTCGGTCGCGCCGAGCGCCAGGAGCCGGGCGCACGCGGCCCGCACGTCGTCGACGTGCCAGCTCGCGATCGCGCCGCCCGGCGTCCCCGGCTGGGGGTGCGGCGACCACGACCGGGCGATGATGCCCAGCTCGTCCTGCCGGTCGCCCACCCGGAACTCGACGTACCCGCCGGGCACCACGTAGTAGGGCTCGGTCCCCAGCACCTCCGCGTACCACGCGGACGCGGCCTCGAGGTCGTCGGCCCACAGGTTCAGCGTCGCCATCCCACGCAGCATCGTCGTCTCCTTCGTCGTCGGGCGGTGCCCGGTGCTGTCGTCCCGTCGTCCCCGGCGGGGCCGACACCTCGACCGTAGGACCCTCTGCGGAACGTGCGGTTCCGCATGGTGCGGCACGATGGGGACGTGCTCGACACCTCGGTCCGGCTCCTGCGCCTCCTGGCGCTCCTGCCGGCGCGCCCGTCGTGGTCCGGGCCCGAGCTCGCCGAGCGCCTGGGCGTGACGACCCGCACGGTGCGCAACGACGTCGAGCGCCTGCGCCTCCTCGGCTACGAGGTGCGGTCGGCCCCCGGGGCCGCGGGCGGGTACCGGCTGGGCTCGGGGGCGGCGCTGCCGCCGCTCCTGCTCGACGACGAGGAGGCGACCGTCGTGGCGGTCACGCTGCGCGCCGCCGCCGCCGGGTCGATCGTCGGGGTCGAGGAGGTCGCGGCACGCGCGCTGGTCAAGCTCGACACGGTCCTGCCCGCCCGCCTGCGGGCCCGGGCGGACGCCCTGCGCGCCGCCGTGGTGAGCGCGCCCGGCGGCGGGCCGGCCGTCGGGGCGCAGGTGCTGGCGGACGTCGCGGCGGCGATCGCCGCGCGCACGGGGCTGCGCCTCGACTACCGCGCGCACGACGGCTCGACGACGTCCCGCGCCGTCGAGCCCTACCGTCTCGTCCACGTGGGGCGCCGCTGGTACCTGCTCGCGTTCGACCTCGACCGGGACGACTGGCGCACGTTCCGCGTGGACCGGCTCGCGCTGCGCACGCCCGGCGGCCCGCGGTTCGTGCCGCGCGCCGTGCCGGGCGGCGACGCCGTCGCGCACGTCGTGCGCGGCGTCGGCTCGGCCGCGTGGGCCCGGCCGGTGCGGGTGCGGCTGCACGCCCCGGCGGTCGTCGTGGCGGAGCGGCTCTCCCCGGTCGCGGGCGCGCTCGCCGACGACGGCCCCGACGCGTGCCTGCTCGAGACCGGCGGCACGTCGCTCGCCCAGGTCGCGGGGTTCCTGCTGAGCCTGGACGTGGACCTCACCGTGCTGGACCCGCCCGAGCTCGCGGTCGTCCTCGCCCGGCTCGGGGCGCGCGGCGTGCGCGCCGGGCGTGCGCGCGCGGAGGGGGAGGGCCCGTGAGACGGCGTGCGGGAGTCGTGGAGGACGCACGACATTCACGGCGAAATACGGACAGAACTCACTAGCGTATCCCCCCAGGGGTTGGACTTCGATAACAGATCGGTTACGGTCGATCGTCGCTCGCGCGTGAACGGCGTGCTCCGACGGTCCACCCGGACCGGCGGGACGTGCCCGGACCGACGCGAGCGGTGCGCCGTCGACGGGCCCTGGGGAAGGGGTGCCGAGGGTGGCGCCGGCAGCCGGATCGGCCGCTCGAGACCCGTGGTCGCACGTGTGCGCCCGCCGCGGAGGACGACAGTCCGCCGTGGGCCACGGGTGGTGCTACGCGCCGTCGAGCCTCCGTGCCCGGGACGCACGACGACTGGACCCGAGTGAAGAACCCCTTCCACCGGACCGCTGACGCGGCCGGCGCCCCCGAGGGCGCCGACATCACCCCCGACACCACCGAGACCCTCGCGGAGAGCCCCCAGAGCCCCGCGACCACCACCGCGCACCGTCGCCGCCGCTGGCCGCTCGTCGCCGGCGCGACCACCGTCGTGCTCCTCGCGACCGGTGCCGTCGCCTACGGCCAGGCGCGCAAGACCGTCGAGCTCGACGTCGACGGCCAGATCACCACCGTCACGACCTTCGCCGGATCCGTCGAGGGCCTGCTCGCCGAGCAGGACGTCGCCGTGGGCGACCGTGACCTCGTCGTCCCGGACGTCGACTCGGCCCTGCGCGGCGGCGGCGACGTCGTCGTGCGCTACGGGCGCGAGGTGCCCGTGCAGGTCGACGGCTCCCAGTCCTCCGTCTGGCTCACGTCGCTCGACGCCGACGAGGCGCTCACGACCCTCGCCTCGCGCGGCAGCGACGTGCGCCTCGTGGCGTCGCGCTCCGGCGAGCGTGCCTCCCTCCCGATCCGCCTCGACGCGGACGGCCCCGTGAACGTCGTCGTCGACGGCGAGACGAAGGTCGCTCCCGACGGGAGCATCGGGATCGACGCGATCCTCGACCAGCAGGGCGTCCAGCTCGGCGAGCTCGACCGTGTCCACGTCGAGAAGACCGAGCAGGTCGAGGCGGCCCAGGCCGCCGCGGCCCCGGCCGAGGAGGCGCCCGCCGCCGACGCGGCAGCCACCGAGGAGCCTGCCGCCGTCGCGACGTCCGAGGACGCCGAGGCTGCGGCGCACGCCGCGCCCGTCTCCCTCGTCGTGCAGCGCGTCAAGGTCGAGGAGGTGCCCACCGACAAGGCCGTCCCGTTCGAGACGGTCACGGAGGAGGACGCCGACCGCTTCAAGGACCTCGACCCGGTCGTCAAGCAGGAGGGCGCCGAGGGCGTCCACACGACGGTGCACCGCGTCACGACGGTCGACGGCGTCGAGGAGTCCCGCGAGCTCGTCTCTGAGGGCGTCACGACGCCCCCGGTGAACAAGATCCTCGTGCAGGGCACCAAGGAGCGCCCCAAGCCGGAGCCCAAGCCCGCTGCGTCGCAGCGCTCGTCGTCCTCGTCGTCGAGCGGCGGCTCGTCGTCGGGCGGTTCGTCCGCCCCGGCGCCGACCCCGGCCGCCGACCTCGGGTCGGCCCCGGCGGGCGTCTGGTCGGCCCTCGCGCAGTGCGAGTCCGGGGGCAACCCCGCGACGAACACGGGCAACGGCTACTACGGCCTGTACCAGTTCTCGCTGTCCACGTGGCGCGCGATGGGCGGCTCCGGCCTCCCTTCGGAGGCCTCGGCGGCCGAGCAGACGCAGCGTGCCCAGGCGCTCCAGGCCCGTTCGGGCTGGGGCCAGTGGCCCGCGTGCGCGCGCAAGCTCGGGCTCCTCTGAGCCCGCACGGCACGCACGCGGCCGCCTGACGGCGGACCGACGAACACCGCGGAGGGCGGGGCGCACGGCGCCCCGCCCTTCGTCGTCCCCGGCGAGGGCCGGTCGGCGTCGGGTCGGTAGGCTTGCGTCCCATGAGCGATACCCGAGGCGCCCTGCTGGGTCCGGCCGAGATCCGTGACCTGGCGGGGCGTCTCGGCGTCCGCCCCACGAAGACCCTCGGCCAGAACTTCGTGCACGACGGCGGCACCGTCCGCAAGATCGTGCGTGCGGCGGACGTCCGCCCGGGCGAGCGCGTCGTCGAGGTCGGGCCCGGGCTCGGCTCGCTGACCCTCGGGCTGCTCGAGGCGGGCGCGAGCGTCGTCGCGGTCGAGATCGACCCCGTCCTCGCGCGCCAGCTCCCCGACACGGTCGCGGCGCACGTGCCCGACGTCGGCGAGCGGCTCGAGGTCGTGGGCGCGGACGCGCTCGAGGTGACGACGCTGCCCGGCGAGGCCCCGACGGCGCTCGTCGCCAACCTCCCGTACAACGTCGCGGTGCCGGTGCTGCTCACGTTCCTCGAGCGCTTCGACTCGCTCGAGCGCGTGCTCGTCATGGTGCAGGCCGAGGTCGCGGACCGGCTCGCCGCGCCCCCGGGGTCGCGCACGTACGGCGTGCCGTCGGTGAAGGCCGCCTGGTACGCCGACGCGCGACGCGCGGGCACGATCGGGCGCAACGTGTTCTGGCCCGTCCCCAACGTCGACTCGGCCCTCGTCGCGCTCGACCGTCGCGAGCCGCCTGCCACCGCGGCGACCCGGGAGCAGGTCTTCGCCGTCGTGGACGCCGCGTTCGCGCAGCGCCGCAAGATGCTGCGCTCGGCCCTGTCCGGCCTCGCCGGCTCGGCGAGCGTCGCGGCCGAGGTGCTGGAGGCCGCGGACGTCGACCCGCAGGCGCGCGGCGAGGTGCTCGACGTCGCGGCCTTCGCGCGCGTCGCCGAGCAGCTCGTCCGCCGCGTCGGCCTCGCCGACCGACCGGCGCGCGGCGCCGGCCCGGCCGCGGGGCGGCCCACCGGCCGACCTGGCACAGTGGACGCGTGACACCCCCGCGCCCGCCGAGCATCTCCCTCGCGCCGCCCCCGTCCGTCCGCGTGCGCGCGCCCGGCAAGGTCAACCTCTCGCTGCGCGTCGGTGCGGTGCAGGACGACGGCTACCACCCGCTCGTGACGATCTTCCAGGCCGTCGGGCTCAGCGAGGACGTCGTCGCGCACCAGGTGCCGCCCGGCTCCGGGGTGTCGCTCAGCGTCTCGGGCCTCCAGGCGGACGCCGTGCCGACCGACGAGACGAACCTCGCGTGGCGCGCCGCCGTCGCGCTCGCGGAGCACGTGGGGCTCGACCCCGACGTCCGGCTGGAGATCCACAAGGAGGTCCCGGTCGCGGGCGGCATGGCCGGCGGGTCGGCCGACGCCGCCGCCGCGCTCGTCGCGTGCGACGCGCTCTGGGACGCGGGCGTGCCGCGGGCCGAGCTCGTCCGCCTCGCCGCGGGGCTCGGGGCCGACGTCGCGTTCGGCCTCGTCGGGCACACCGCCGTCGGCACGGGGCGCGGCGACGTGCTCACGCCCGCGATGACGCGCGGGGAGTTCCACTGGGTGTTCGCGGTCCAGGCCGAGGGCCTGTCGACCGCCCAGGTCTACCGCACGTTCGACGAGACCGTGGGCGGGCCGGCCGAGCTCGACCTCGCGGAGGACACCGCGCTCATGCAGGCCCTGCGCGCGGGCGACGCCGTCGGGCTCGGGCAGGTGCTGCGCAACGACCTCCAGGGCCCGGCGCTCGCGCTGCGGCCCGAGCTCCGGCGGACGATCGACGTCGCGACCGAGGCCGGCGCCCTGGGCGCGATCGTGTCCGGCTCCGGCCCGACCGTCGCCGCGCTCGCGCGCAGCCGCCAGCACGCGCTCGCGATCGCCGCCTCGTGGACCGCGAACGACGCGTGCGACACCGTGTGGTGCACGACGGCCCCCGCGGCGGGCGCGCGCGTCGTCGCGCACTGACCTCCCGGCGGTCTAGCGGTCGCGCAGCCAGGCGAGCTGGCGGGGGAAGCGGTAGCCCTGGCCGCCCTCGTGCTCGTTGTAGCGGTAGACGTCGATCGCGCGCTCGGCCGCGGGTGCCGCCCCGGCGGCCGCGCCCCAGCCGTTGTACGCCGCGTAGACGGTGGACGGCGGGCAGACCTGGTCCATGAGCGCGACGGAGAACAGCGCCGGCGCGGTGGCGCGGCGCCCGAGGACCGCGCCGTCGAGGTAGGACAGCGTGCGGAACACGGTCTCCTCCGCGTCGCGGTGGACGGCGAGGTAGCGCGTCAGCTCGCGGTACGGGTCCCGGTCCGTGATCTCGACGGCGCGGCGGTAGTGGCACAGGAACGGGACGTCCGGGAGGGCCGCGACGAGCCCGTCGGCGAGGCCCGCGACGGCGATGGCGATGCCGCCGCCCTGGCTCACGCCGTGCACCGCGACACGCTCGGGGTCGATGCCGGGCAGGGAGCGGACGGCGTCGACGGCGCGCACGCCGTCGGTGAAGACGCGACGGTAGTAGTGGTCGTGCGGGTCCTCGATGCCGCGCGTGAGGACGCCCGGGACGGCGGGTCCCGACCCGGCCGGGTCGGGCGTGCCGCCGCCGCTGCCCCACTGGCTGCCCTGCCCGCGCGTGTCCACGACGAGGTGCGCGTACCCGGCGTTCGCCCACGCGAGGTGCTCGTGGGGCAGGCCGCGACCGCCGCCGTACCCGAGGAACTCGACGACCGCGGGCAGCGGGTCGTCGTCGCCGGCCGCGGCGGCGCGGGCGGCCTCGGCGGGCCGCACGAGCCACGCCTTGACGGGCTGGCCGGCGAACCCGGGGAACGTCACGTCGTCGACCACGACGAGGTCGAGGCCGGTCTCCGCGCGCTCCAGCCGCACCGACCCGGCCAGGTCCCCGCCCGCCTCGCGCGACTCCGCGAGGGTCTTCGCCCAGAAGGCGTCGAGGTCGGCGGGCTCGTCGAGCACGGGGGCGTAGGTCTCGAGCTCGGCGAGGGGCAGGTCGAAGAGCGGCACGGGGCGATCCTCCGGTCAATACATCTGATGTCCGACATTCAGGTGCGGTCGGGACGACTCTAGCGTCGTCGCCCCAGGCACCGTGAGCACGCTAATAATGCGCATCATCCCTTTGACCTCCACCGTGCTCGTCCGGCGACACTGCCAGCAGCCCACGTCCCGACGTGGCGCCCGGCGGCGACGACGCCGCCGGCGAGGAACCGACGGAGGTCCCCTGTGAGAACCCGAGCAGCAGCACCACGCCGCAGATCGCGCACCGTGGCGACGGCGGTCGCCACCCTGACGGCGGTCCTCGCCGCCGGGGCGCTCGTCCCGGCCACGGCCCAGGCCGCGGGCGCGCCGTCCGCGGCCACCGCCCCGACGACGACCGGGGCGACCACCGGAACGACGACGGCCCCAGCGACGACCGGAGCGACGACCGACGGCCCGTCGGCGTCCGACCTGCCCGTGTTCGAGTACCGCGGCGTGGTCACCGACAAGGAGTCGATGATCTACAACCCGACGGACGAGTTCATCTTCCCGAGCGTCTTCCACGCGGGCGCGTACCTCGACGACCCGCTGGGGGAGTGGTACCTCTACTACGCCCCGCACGACTCCCCGGGCGGGATCTCGGTCATGTACGCCGACTCGCTCGAGGGCCCGTGGACGGAGTACGCCCACAACCCGATCGTCGCGGACGAGTGGCTGCCGTTCTACGAGCGCGTCTCGCACGTCTCGTCGCCCGACGTCCTGTGGGACGACGCGACGGACCAGGTGCTCCTGTACTTCCACGGCGAGAACTCCACGACGCGCTGGGCGACGTCGCCCGACGGGCTCGCGTTCGACGACTCGGGGGTCGCCGTGACGAACGCCGACAGCGGCGCGGGGACCACGGAGACCTCGTACGCGCGCGTCGTCGAGCACCCGGACCCGTCGTCCGGCTACCGGTTCGCGATGACGTACATGCAGAACCGGACCGACAACATCCGCCGCATCAAGGTGGCCGAGTCGGTCGACGGCAAGACCTGGGTCGTGCGGCCGGACCCGCTCGTCGTGCCCGACGCCGCGACCGGCACCAACGTGTCCGGCGGCAACCTGTGGGAGTGGGAGGGCCAGCTGTACGTGATCTACCACGGCTCCACGGGCATCACGTTCGCCCGCACGCTCGACCCGACGATGACGCAGGTCGGCCCGCGGTGGGAGCTGCACCGGGCGAGCGGCGTGGGTGACGACACGGGCCGGGTCGCGGCCCCCGAGATCGTCACCGACGGTGACGAGACGTACCTCTTCTACGAGTCCGGCGACCGCCTGGGCGCGACGATCGCGTGGGCGCAGCGCGACCCCGACGCCGTGCGACCCCCGGAGCCGGGTCAGGATCCCGACCCGCTGCGCGAGCGGTGCAGCGGCGCGGCGTCCGACGAGTTCGACGGCACGACGCTCGACCCGGCGCGCTGGACCGTCGTCCGGCCGGGGACCGCCCGGCACGAGCTCGTCGACGGCTCCCTGCGCGTCCCCGCGTACCCGACCGGCGTCGCCGGCGCCGCGCTGCCGCTCCAGGCCGTCCCCGCCGGGCCGTGGGAGGTCACGACGGCCGTCTCCGTCTCCCCGACGGAGCGGTTCCAGCAGGGCGGTCTCCTGCTGTACCGCGACGACGCGAACTACGCGAAGCTCGACCTGGTGCACGGGTCGCTCGGACCGCGGGTCGAGTTCATCTGGCGCCAGGACGGGACGGACCGCAACACCGGCTTCGACTCGGTCGTCCCGCCCGCGGGTCTCGGCGACACCTTCTGGTTGCGCCTGACGAGCGACGGGACCGCCGTGCAGGCGTCGGTGTCGGTCGACGGCGTCGAGTTCGCGCCGTGGGGCCGCACGGTGGACGTCGCCGCGCTCCGGGCGACCGGCGTCGGCCCGTTCGCGATGCGCGGCTCGGCGACGCCGCCGGAGATCGTCGCGTCGTTCGACTGGTTCCGTTGGACGCCGACCGCGGACGAGGCGGCGGCGTGCGACGACGGCGAGCCCGCCGTCGAGGTCGAGGCCGTCACGCGGTGCCTCGCGGGCCGCGCGTACGTGGCCGTGACGGCGCGCAACGCGGGCGAGGGCGCGGTGGCGGTCCGGCTCGCGACGCCGTTCGGCGAGCGCACCGTGGCCGACGTCGCGTCCGGGCGCAGCGCCTACCAGTCGTTCGCGACGCGGGCCGCGACGGTCGCGGCGGGGGAGGCGACGGTCGAGGTCGTCGGGACGGACGGCGTCGGGCAGGGGACGACGACCGCGCCGTACGGCGCGCTGACCTGCGGGTAGCGCGCGGCGCGAGCGGGGGCGACGGGCCCGGGGACGCACCACGGTGCGGCCCCGGGCCCGTCGTGCGTCCCCGCGCCCCGCCCGCCCGGCCGCAGCGCCGGCCTCAGCCCGTGGCGCACGGCATTATGCGGATCACCGGGCGGCCGCCCGCCCGCGGAGTCGCGCGGGTCCCGGCGTAATAATGCGTATTATCGCGTTGACCGGCCGGGCCCGGCCTGGCGAGACTCCTTCCACGTCATCGACGACGTGATCGAGGAGGATCCATGCCGAGGCACCGCATCACCCAGGCCGACGTCGCCGCCATGGCGGGCGTCAGCCAGGCGACGGTCTCGTTCGTGCTGAACGACTCCACGCCCGCGGGGGTGCGGATCAGCGAGGAGACGCGGCAGCGCGTGCTCGACGCGATCCGGATCACGGGCTACTCGGCGAACCCCGTCGCGCAGCGTCTCGCGGGCGGGCGCAACCAGATCCTCGGCGTCTTCACCTACGAGGCGACGTTCCCGCGCGCCGGGCGCGACTTCTACGGGCCGTTCCTCGTCGGGATCGAGCACGCGGCCGAGAAGCTCGGCATCGACATCCTGCTCTTCACGAGCGCGCGCGTCGTCGACGGGCGCCGCCGCCTCACGCGCGACGGCTGGCAGCGCCTCGGGATCGCCGACGGCTGCCTGCTGCTCGGCCAGCACGAGGACCGCGGCGAGCTCCAGCACCTGCTCGACACGAACTACCCCTTCGTCTTCATCGGCAAGCGCGGCAGCGACGGCGGACGCCTGCCCTACGTCGGTGCCGACTACGTCGCGGCGACCGCGCGCCAGGTCGAGCGGCTCGTCGAGCTCGGGCACGAGCGCATCGGGTACGTCGGGCCCCGCGGCACGGACCAGCCCACGCTCGACCGCGTCGACGCCTACCGCGCGACGATGAAGGCGCACGGCCTGACCGTGCGGTTCGTCGAGCTGGACGACGTCCCCGCGACGGCGACCGAGATCGTGGACCAGCGGCTCACCGCCGTCGTCGTGGCGCCCGAGAACTCCCCGGAGGAGCTCGTCGACGAGCTCGAGGACCGGGGCGTGCGCGTGCCGGCGGACGTCTCGGTGCTCCTGCTCGGCCAGCCGCACCACGGGCGCCCGGGCGGGCGCCGCTGGTCGGGCTTCTCCATCCCGCGCGAGGAGATGGGCGCGCGCGCCCTCGTGCTGCTGTCCCGCCTCGTCGCGGCCGAGTCCGGCTCGGGCCGCTCGGACCGCCGCGCGTCGCGCGCCGTCGCCGTCCCGGAGGAGGAGCTCCACCAGCTCCTCGAGTGCGTGGACGTCGACGGCGAGACCGTCGCCGCGCCGTCGGGCGTCGCCGCGCCCGCCTGACCGACCTCAGACCGCACCACCGAGCACCAGAGAAACGGAAACCCCAGCGTGACCCATGCAGACCTCCAGGCAGACGTCCTCGTCGTCGGCGGCGGGCTCGGCGGCGTGGCCGCCGCGCTCGCGGCGGTGGAGCGCGGCGCCCGCGTCGTCCTCACCGAGGAGCACCCGTGGATCGGCGGGCAGCTCACGTCCCAGGCGGTACCGCCGGACGAGAGCCCGTGGGTCGAGCGGTTCGGCGTGACCGCGCGCTACCGCGCGCTGCGCGACGGCATCCGCGACGTCTACCGCCGCTCCTACCCGCTCACCGACGCCGCGCGCACGTGGGACGCCCTCAACCCCGGGGCGGGCTGGGTCTCCAAGCTGTGCCACGAGCCGCGCGTCGCGGTGGGCGTGCTCGAGGAGATGCTCGCCCCGTGGCGGTCCGCGGGCCGCGTCCGCCTGCTCGAGCGCGTGCGCCCGACGGCGGCCACCACCGACGGCGACCGCGTCACCTCCGTGACGCTCACCCCGGTCACCGCCGACGGCGCGGGCGCGGCCGTGACGGTCCACGCCGCGTTCGTCGTCGACGCGACGGAGACGGGCGAGCTCCTGCCGCTGACGGGCACCGAGTACGTCACCGGGTTCGAGTCGAACCGCGAGACCGGGGAGCCGAGCGCGCCGGACGAGGCGCAGCCGGACAACGTGCAGGCCCTCAGCGTGTGCTTCGCCGTCGAGCACGTGGACGGCGACCACACGATCGACCGTCCCGAGCGCTACGACTTCTGGAGCACGTACACCCCCGGACCGTGGAACGGGCGGCGGATGCTGTCGTGGGAGGCGCCCAACCCGCGCACGCTCGCGATGGACGTGCGGTCGTTCACCCCGAACCCGGGCGACGACCCGCGCGCCGTCGACGCCGACCAGTCGAAGAACCCCGGCGACGGCAACCTCTGGACGTTCCGGCGCATCGCGGCCCGCGACCTCTTCGCGCCGGGTCACTACGCGAGCGACCTGTGCCTCGTGAACTGGCCGAGCATCGACTACTTCCTCGAGCCCGTGCTCGACGTGCCGCGCGACGTGGAGGAGGCCCGGATCGCCGACGCCCGGCAGCTCAGCCTCTCGATGCTCTACTGGATGCAGACCGAGGCGCCCCGCGCCGACGGCGGGACCGGCTTCCCGGGCCTGCGCCTGCGGCCCGACGTCATGGGCTCGGCCGACGGGCTCGCCCAGGCGGCCTACCACCGCGAGTCCCGCCGCCTGCGCGCCGTGACGACGGTGACGGAGAACGACGTCTCGTACGCCGTGCGCGGCGACCGCGGCGCGACGCGCTACGACGACTCGGTCGGCGTCGGCATGTACCGGATCGACCTGCACCCCTCCACGGGCGGCGACACGTACATCGACGTCGCGTCGACGCCGTTCGAGATCCCGCTCGGCGCCCTGCTGCCGCAGCGCGTGACCAACCTGCTCGCCGCCAACAAGAACATCGGCACGACGCACATCACCAACGGCTGCTACCGCCTGCACCCGGTCGAGTGGAACATCGGCGAGGCCGCCGGCCACCTCGCGGCGCACTGCCTCGCGACCGGGCGCACGCCGCACGCCGTCCAGTCGAAGGCCGACCTCCTCGCCGACTACCAGGACGAGCTCGTCCGGGCGGGCGTCGAGCTGCGCTGGCCCGCCGAGGCCCACCCCTACTGACCCGGGCTCCCCGCGCCCGGCACCCCGCCCACCCTCAGTCCGAAGGAGAACTGATGAACCCCCTCACCCCGCGCACCCGACGCCGCCTCGTCGGCGCACCTCTCGCCGCCGGCGGCGTCGCGCTCGCCCTCGTCCTCACCGCGTGCTCCGGCGGCGGCGACGACGTCGCGGGCGAGCCGAGCACCCCGAGCGAGCCGGTCGAGCTGCGCATGACCGTCTGGACGGCCGACGAGACGCAGCTCGCGCAGTTCCAGGAGATCGCCGACGCGTACGTCGCGGAGAACCCGGACCTCGTGTCCGGCGTGACGTTCGAGACGATCCCGTTCGAGGACTACACGACGTCGCTCACGACGCAGCTCGCCGGCGGCAACGCGCCGGACCTGGCCTGGATCCTCGAGAGCTACGCGCCCGAGTTCGTGGCGAGCGGCGCGCTCGTCGACGTCGCCCCCAAGCTGCAGGAGACCGAGGGGTACGCGTACGACGACCTGCTCGAGTCCTCGCTCGCGCTGTGGCAGAAGGATGACGGCCTGTACGCCTACCCGTTCTCCAACTCGCCGTTCGCGCTGTTCGTCAACACCGACCAGGTCGCCGCGGCGGGCCAGCCGAACCCGGCGGACCTCGTCGCGTCGGGCGACTGGACCTACGACCAGGTCCGTGAGATCGCGGCGGCGGCCGCCGCGACGTCGGGCAAGCAGGGCCTCGTGGTCCGCGACTTCGACTACAAGGTGTGGGAGAACCTGTCGACGATCTGGGACGGCTGGGACGCGACGCCCTGGAGCGAGGACGGCACGCAGTGCACGTTCACCGACCCCGAGATGGTCGACGCGCTCACGTGGATCCACGACGCGACGTTCGTCGACAAGGCGCTGCCCGGTCCCGGCACGACGGCCGACTTCTTCGCGGGCGACTCCGCCATGACGATCACGCAGATCAGCCGCGCGTCGTCGCTCGACGACTCGTTCGGGTGGGACGTCGTGCCGCTCCCGGCGGGCCCGGCGGGCCAGCAGAACGTCATCGGCCAGGCCGGCATCGGCGTCTTCGCGGCCGGGGAGCACCCCGACGTCGCGGCCGACTTCCTCGCGTGGTTCACCAACCCGGAGAACGCCGAGACGCTCGCCGCGTACTTCCCGCCGCCGCGCGAGTCGCTCCTCACGGCCGAGACGCTCGGGGCGGCCAACCCGAAGCTCAGCGAGGAGCAGCTCCAGGCGGTCGTCGTCGACGGCATCCAGGGTGCCGTGACGAAGCCGTCGCACCAGAACTTCGCCAAGCTGCAGGACACGGTGCGGGCCCAGCTCGACGCGCTGTGGACCGCCGACGCGGACGTCGAGGGCGTCCTCGCCGACACGTGCGCGGCGATCCAGCCCCTGCTCGGGGACTGAGCGTGGCGTCCTCCGCGCTCGCACGACGGGACGCGGCCGTGGGCTACACCATGGTCGCGCCCGCCGTGCTCGGCGCGCTCGCGTTCGTCGTCGCGCCGCTGGTCGCCGTCGTCTGGTACTCGCTGCACGAGTGGAACGTCCTCGCGAACACGTTCACGTTCGCGGGCGCGGACAACTACGAGCGGATGCTCGCCGACCCCGGGCTGCGGGACTCGCTCCTCGCGAGCCTGTGGTTCTCCGTCGGGCTCGTCGTGCTCAACATCTCGCTCGCGCTCGTCCTCGCGGTGCTGCTCAACCAGCGGCTCCCCGGCACGACGACGTTCCGCACGTTCTTCTTCTCGCCGGTCGTCGTGTCCCTCGTGGCGTGGACGATCGTGTGGAGCTTCCTGCTCCAGGCCGACGGCGGGATCAACGGGTTCCTGTCGCTGCTCGGCGTCGACGGCCCGAACTGGCTGCGCGGGGAGACGACGGCGATGCTCTCGGTGATCGTCGTGCAGGTCTTCAAGAACGTGGGCCTCAACATGATCCTGTTCCTCGCGGCCCTGCAGGGGGTGCCCGAGGAGATCCAGGAGGCCGCGCGCATCGACGGCGCCGGCGCGTGGCGCCGGTTCCGGTCCATCACGCTCCCGCTCATCAGCCCGACCGTCCTGCTGGTCTCGATCCTTACCATCGTGGGCTCGCTCGAGGTGTTCGCGCAGATCGCCGTGCTCACGGGCGGGGGGCCGGGGAGCTCGACCACCGTGCTCGTCTACTACCTGTACCAGCAGGCGTTCCGGTTCAACGACTTCGGCTACGCGAGCGCGATCTCCGTCCTGCTGTTCGTCATCGTCCTCGTCCTGACACTCGTGCAGTGGCAGACGCGCAAGAGGTGGGTCTTCCATGAAGTCTGACGTGATGCCCGGCCCGGCCACGCTCCCGGGCGCGGACGCCGGCCCGGCCCGGCCCGCGACGTCGGGCAGGGGCGGCGACGACGGCGCAGCGGCCCGGGGCGGTCGGCACGGGCGCCGCACGGGGAGCGCGCGCACGCGCCGCCGCTGGGGGCGTGCGGCGCTCGTGGCGCTCCTCGTCGTGCTCAGCGTGCCCTTCGTCTTCCCGACGTGGTGGATGGCGACGTCGAGCCTCAAGCCGATGAGCGAGATCCTGCGGGCCGTGCCGACGCTCTGGCCCCAGGACCCGTCGTTCGCGGCCTACGGCGAGGTGTTCCGGCTGCAGCCGTTCGCGCAGCAGTACTGGAACAGCCTCTACATCGCCGTGGTCGTGACCGTCGGGACGATCCTCGTGGCCTCGATGGCCGGGTACGCGTTCGCGCGCATCCGGTTCCCCGGGGCGAACGCGCTGTTCCTGCTCGTGCTCGTCGGGCTGCTCGTGCCGTCGGAGGTGACGATCGTCCCGCTGTTCCGGATGGTCAACTCGCTCGGGCTCATCGACACGCACTGGCCGCTCGTGGTCATCCCGATCCTCGGGGCGCCGAGCGTCCTCGCGACGTTCATCATGCGCCAGTTCTTCCTCGGGCTCCCCGGCGAGCTCGAGGAGGCGGGGCGCATGGACGGCCTCGGGCGGTGGGGGATCTTCTGGCGGATCGCGTTCCCGCTGTCGCGCTCGGCGATCTCGGCCGTCGCGATCTTCACGTTCCTCAAGTCGTGGAACCTGTACCTCGAGCCGATCGTGTACCTGTCCAGCAAGGACCGGTTCACGCTCCCGCAGGCGCTCACGCAGTACGTCGACGCCTACGGCGGCCCGATGTGGAACGTGCAGCTCGCCGCGACCACGCTCACCGTGCTGCCCGTGCTCGCGGTGTTCCTCGTCGCGCAGAAGCAGTTCGTCCAGGGCCTCGCGCACACCGGCCTCAAGGGCTGACCCCCTCTCCCGCGGGTGCGGGAGACGGTCGCCGATCCGCCCCGTGGCGGCGACCATTTCCCGCACCCGCGGGGTGCCGCCTAGGCTCGAGGAGTGGCTCACCTTCTCGGCGCCGACGGCATCTCGCTGACCGTCGGCACCCGCACCCTGCTCGACGACGTCTCGCTCGGCCTCGACGACGGCGACCGTGTCGGCATCGTCGGCCCCAACGGTGCCGGCAAGACCACGCTCCTGCGCCTCCTCGCGGGCACGCAGCAGCCCGACGGCGGCCGCGTCACCCGCGTGGGCGGCCTGCGGGTGGGCCTGCTCGACCAGCGCGACGACGTCGGCACCGGCGCGACGATCCGCGACCTCGTGCACGGCGACGCCGCGACCCACGCCTGGGCGTCGGACGCGAGCGTCCGCACCGTCCACGCGGGGCTGCTGGGCGACCTCGACCTCGACGCCCCGGCGGACACGCTGTCCGGCGGGCAGCGGCGCCGCGTCGCGCTCGCGGCCCTCCTCGTCGCCGACCACGACGTGCTGTTCCTCGACGAGCCGACGAACCACCTCGACGTCGAGGGCGTCGCATGGCTCGCCGCGCACCTCGGCGACCGCTTCGCCCGCCCGGGCGCGAAGGGCGCCCTCGTGGTCGTCACGCACGACCGCTGGTTCCTCGACGCCGTGTGCTCGCGCATGTGGGAGGTGCGGGGCGACGGCTCGGGCCAGGTCGAGGGCTACGAGGGCGGGTACGCGGCGTACGTGCTCGCGCGCGCCGAGCGCCAGCGCACCGCGGCCGTCGCGGCGGAGAAGCGCGACAACCTGCTGCGCAAGGAGCTCGCGTGGCTCCGGCGGGGCGCGCCCGCGCGCACGTCCAAGCCCAAGTTCCGGCTCGACGCCGCCGCCGCGCTCATCGCCGACGTCCCGCCGCCGCGCGACACGCTCGAGCTCACGCGCACCGCGACGAAGCGCCTCGGCAAGGACGTGCTCGACCTCGAGGACGTGACGGTCGCGGTGCCGCGCCAGGACGGCCAGGGCGAGCGCGTGCTGCTCGACGACGTCACGTGGCGCCTGGGGCCCGGCGACCGGTACGGGGTCGTCGGGGTCAACGGTGCCGGCAAGACGACGCTCCTCGCGCTCCTCGCCGGGCGGCGCGAGCCCGACTCCGGGCGGGTCAAGCGCGGCAAGACCGTCCACGTCGCGGAGCTGTCGCAGGACGTCGGCGAGCTCGACGACATCGCCGGCGCGCGCGTGATCCAGGTGATCGAGGACGAGAAGCGCTCGGTCGTCGTCGACGGCAAGGAGCTCTCCGCGTCCCAGCTCGTCGAGCGGCTCGGCTTCACGCGCGAGCGGTCGCAGACGCTCGTGCGCGACCTCTCGGGCGGCGAGCGGCGGCGCCTGCAGCTCCTGCGCCTGCTCGTCGCCGAGCCCAACGTGCTCCTGCTCGACGAGCCGACGAACGACCTCGACACCGACACGCTCGCCGCGCTCGAGGACCTGCTCGACGGCTGGCCCGGCACGCTCATCGTCGTCTCGCACGACCGCTACCTGCTGGAGCGCGTCGCGGACCGCCAGGTCGCGCTGCTCGGCGACGGCCAGGTGCGCGACCTGCCGGGCGGCGTCGAGCAGTACCTCGAGCTGCGGCGCGCGGCGCTCGCGGGCGGCACGGGCGCGGCGTCGACCGGGTTCGCGCCCACGGGCGGCGCCGACGGGACGCCGGACGCGGGGTCGGCCGCGGAGGCCCCGGGCCCGAGCGCGGCCGAGGTGCGGGCGGCGAAGAAGGAGATCAACCGCATCGAGCGGCGCCTGAGCAAGATCGCAGAGGTCGAGGGCCGGCTGCACGAGAAGATCGCGGCGAACGCGACCGACTTCGCGGCGGTCGCGGAGCTCGACGCCGAGCTGCGCACGCTCGCGGCGGAGAAGGACGAGCTCGAGGCGGCGTGGCTCGAGGCGGCGGAGGTCGCCGGGTGACGGCCGACCGCATGCGGGTCGCGGTGTCCGCGCGCGGCGTCGAGGTCGACGACGGTCAGGGCGGCGTCCTCGCGCCCTGGGCGGACGTGCGCCGCGTCACCGCGTTCGCGCTCGGCGGCCCGGGCGGCACCGCCCGGTACGTGTCGTTCGACCTCGTGAACGGGCACAGCGTCGAGGTGGACGACGCCGCCCCGGAGTGGGACGACGTGCTCGCCGCCCTGCCCGGGCGGGTCGAGCTCGCGGTGGACGACCCGCTCGCGGCGCTCGGCGCGCTCGCGCCGGGCGGGAGGCTCGTCCTCGCGGGGCCCGTGCGGACCCGCTGACCGCCGGGGACCCGCGTCCGGGCGCGCGGCTCAGCGCCGCAGGAAGCCCATGCGGTCGTCGGGGTCGACGCGCTCGAGGATGGCGCCCGCGATGGCGTCGAGCTGCTCGACCTGCTCGTCGGTGAGCGCGTCGATCACGTGGTCGCGCACCGTCGCGACGTGCCCGGGCGCCGTCGCGACGACCTTCTCCCAGCCGGCGTCGGTGAGGTGCGCGTTCGTCGCGCGGCGGTCCTCGGGGCACGGCACGCGCTCGACGAGGCCGCGCTTCTCGAGGCGCGCGACGACGTGCGACAGCCGGGGGAGCGTGGCGTTCGTGGCGCCTGCGAGGTCGGTCATGCGCAGCGTGCGCCGCGGAGCCTCCGAGAGCATGGCCAGCACGTAGTACTCGAAGTGGCTGAGGTCGGCGTCGCGCCGGAGCTGGGAGTCGAGGACGCCCGGCAGCAGCTCCACGACCGCCACGAGCCGCTTCCACGCGTCGAGCTGCTGGTCGTCGAGCCAGCGGGGTTCCGTCGCCATCACTCCTCCTCCGGTCCGGCGATCCACATAGTTGACGGTACAAGTTTAGCGGCGTACGGTGTTAGTTGTAGCAACAACTAATAGCCGACCGTCGGGCCGGCGGAGGAAGGGAAGCCACCATGAGCAGCATCACCATCATCGGCGCCGGGAACATGGGCTCGGCCATCGCCGGTCTCGCGCTCGCCGCGGGCAGCCAGGTGCAGGTCCTGACCCGCGAGGCCACCGAGGTCGACCCGCGCGTCACGGCGGGCACGGTCGGCGACGAGATCACGGGCGACGTCGTCGTCCTCGCGCTCCCGTACGGGGCGCTCGACGACGTCCTCGGCGCCTACGCGGGCCGCCTCGACGGCAAGGTCCTCGTCGACATCACCAACCCGCTCGACTTCGCGACGTTCGACTCCCTCGTCGTGCCCGCCGGCTCGTCGGCCGCGGCGCAGATCCAGGAGCGCGTCCCGGGCGCGCGCGTCCTCAAGGCGTTCAACACGAACTTCGCGGCGACGCTCGCGACGGGCCAGGTCGGGCCGCTCCCGACGACGGTCCTCGTCGCAGGCGACGACGCGGACGCGAAGGCCGCCCTCGCGGGCGCCGTGTCCGGGGTCCGCGTCGTCGACGCCGGCTCGCTGAAGCGCGCGCACGAGCTCGAGGCCCTCGGCTTCCTGCAGCTCACGCTCGCGGCGGGGGAGAAGACCTCCTGGACGACGGGCTTCGCGCTCGCCGAGTGACCCCACCCGCTCGCGCACGACGACGGCCGGCCACCCCGCGGGGTGACCGGCCGTCGTCGTGCCCGGAGGGTCAGCCGCGCGCCTTCTCGACGGCGGCGCGGGCCGCCTCGTGCTCCGCCTTCTGGGCCTCGCGCAGCGCCTTCTCCAGCTCGCGCACCTTCTTCTGCGCCTCGCGCACGCGCCGCTCCGCGTCGCGCCGCCGGAGCGTCGCCTTCTTGACCCGCGGGTCCTTGACGTGGACCGCGACCTCGACCGGCGCGACGGCGTCGCGCGGGTCCGCCGCCGGCGCGGGCTCCGTGTCCGTGGCGGGCTGCTTTCCGGGCGCGCTCCCCGCGCCGGGCGCCCCGGCGGCCCGAGCGTCGACGTAGACGGTGATCCCGTCGAGCACCCGCTCCAGGCCCCACGCGGTGTCGTCGATCTCGCCCTCGCCCGCGTACGTCCCCGCCTCGACGAGGGGCCGCAGGTAGGGGAACCGCACCTCGTCCACGAGCCCGCGCAGCGCGTCGGCCCACGCACCGCCCTGGACCGCCTCGTCGCCCCCGGCCGCGGCGACGGCGCGCGCGAGGTCGGTCTGCAGCCGGGCCGCGTTCCGGGCGTACCCGCTGACGAGGAGGATGACGGACATCTTCTCCTCGTCGTCGAGCGGCGTGGACCGCAGCGCGCGCAGCCCGGCGTCCGCGCCGCGCAGGTTGTTCGGCGTGAGCGGCGCACCGGTCACGGGGATGTCGAGGAACCACGGGTGCGACGCGAACACCGCCATCGTGAACTGCGCCCACTCGCGCAGCTCGGCGCGCCAGTCGGCGGGCTCGTGCGCGGGCGGGTACTCGACGTCGAGCGCCGCCTCCTGCATGAGGAGCAGCAGGTCGTCCTTGCTCGTGACGTACCGGTAGAGCGACATCGTCGTGAAGCCGAGGCTCTGCGCGACCTTCGCCATGGACACGGCCCCGAGCCCGTCGGCGTCGGCGATCTCCGTCGCCGCGTCGACGATCCGCTCGATGCTCAGCTCGCGCTTCGGCGCGCGCTCGGGGCGTTCGGCCACGCCCCACGCGAGCGCGAGCCGGGGCGGGAGGTCGGGTGCGTCCGTCATGGCTTCATCCTCCCCGACGGCGCCCGGACGTGGGTCGCAGCCGTGCCGAGCAGGCCCTCCCGGTGGCGCGAGCAGGTGGTCCTGGTGCGTCCGGTCGGCAGGACGCACCAGGACCACCTGCTCGGCCGCGGGGCGGGCGGGTGGGGTGGAGGGCGGGTGGGGGGAGGGGCAGGAGGGGGTCAGCGGGCCGTCCGTCGGCGGTAGAGCAGGGAGCCGGCGGTGCAGCTCGCGACGAGGAAGCCGGCGAGCCACGCGACGGCCGTGAGGACCGTCGACGCGTCGGGCGCGCCCGCGAGCAGCCCGCGGAACGTCTCGATGACCGGGGTGAACGGCTGCTTCTCGGCGAACCCGTGCAGCCACGACGGCATCGTGTCGATCGGGACGAACCCCGAGCTGAGGTAGGGCACGAACAGGAAGAGGAAGTTCACCGACTGCGACGCCTCGACGCTCAGCACGAGGCCGAGCGCCACGCTCAGCCACGTGAACGTCAGCACGGCGAGGACGGCGAAGGCGACGAGCCCCGCCCAGTCGGCGGGCCCGGAGTCGGGCCGGAAGCCGAGCGCGAGCGCGACCCCCACGACGACGACGGCGGACGCGAGGTTGCGCACGACGCTCGCCACGACGTGCCCCCACAGCGCGGACGGCCCGAAGATCGGCAGGGTCTTGAACCGGTCGATCGTCCCGGACGTCATGTCCTGCGCGACGCCGACCGCCGCCGTCGCGGAGCCGAACCCCAGGCACATCACGAGCACGCCGGGCACGACGTAGTCGATGTAGTCGTCCCCGCCGATCGCCCCGCCGAAGATCACGACGAAGACGAGCATGATCATCACGGGCAGCGCGAAGGCCGTGACGAGGCCGTCGACGCTGCGGAGCTGGCGGCGCGTCTCGCGCCCGACCATCGTCCGGACGTCGCGCGCGGCGGTGGCGGGGGTCCGTCGGACGCGCGGCGGCGCGGTGCGGGACGGTCGGGACAGGGTGGTCGTGGGTGCGGCGCTCATCGGGCGCCCTCCTTCCGGGTCAGGGCGAGGAACACGTCGTCGAGCGTGGGCCGGACGACGCTGACCCCCACGACCGCGAGCCCGTGGGCGTCGGCGGCCGCGAGCACGTCGCGGACCGTGCGGACGGGGTCGTCGCTCGGCGCGGTGAGCGAGAGGTCCTTCTCGTCGCTCGTCGTGCGGGCCAGCCCGATCGAGGCGGCGAGCCCGACGGCGGCGGCCAGGCTCTCCGGGTCGTCGAACGCGACGCGCACGTGGTCGCCCGCGACGAGCGCCTTGAGCTCGGCGGCCGTGCCGCGCGCCGCGACGCGGCCGTCGTGCAGGACGGCGATCGTGTCGGCCAGGCGGTCGGCCTCCTCCAGGTACTGGGTCGTCAGCAGGACGGTCGTCCCGTCGGCGGCGAGGCCGCGCACGACCTCCCAGAGCTGCGCGCGCGACGCCGGGTCGAGGCCCGTCGTCGGCTCGTCGAGCACGAGCACCGCCGGGTCGGCCACGAGGCTGATCGCCAGGTCGAGGCGGCGGCGCATGCCGCCCGAGTAGGTCGCGACCCGCCGGTCCGCGGCGTCGGTGAGGTCGAAGCGCTCGAGCAGGGCGGCGGCGCGCGGGCGCACCGCACGGCGGGGCAGGTGGGCGAGCTCGCCCATCATCACGAGGTTCTCGCGGCCCGTCTGGAACTCGTCCACCGACGCGTACTGGCCCGTGAGCGCGATGGTCTCGCGCACCCGGGCGGCGTCGTGCACGACGTCGGCGCCCGCGACGCGCGCGGTGCCGCCGTCGGGCCGGACGAGGGTGGTGAGGATGTTGACGGTCGTCGTCTTGCCCGCGCCGTTGGGGCCCAGCAGCGCGAAGATCTCGCCGCGGCGCACGGTGAGGTCGACGCCGCGCAGCACGGCGTGGCCGCCGTAGGACTTCTCCAGCCCCTGCGCGGCGATCATCGCTCCGGTCATCGCCTTCTCCTTCTCCGTCGGCCGTCCGTGTGCGGCGCACACGTCATGTGTGTGCCATAAACTGTGTGTACACCATAAACAGGTGTGGAGCCGAGGGTCAAGGGTTCGAGGAGAGCCTGGCGGGGAAGGTCGGGCCCGGTGCTCAGCCCGCGCGACGACGGGGCGCGCCGGTGAGGACCAGCCCGATCCCGGTCATCACCACGAGCGCGCCCAGCACGACGGCGACCGGCACGGTCCACGTCCCCGTCGCCGTCTGCAGGGCCCCGGCCGCGGTGGGCGCGACGGCGGCGAGGCAGTACCCGACGGACTGCACCGTCGCCGACGCCTGCCGGCCGCGCCGGACCGTCGGGTACCGCTGCGCGACGAGCGTGAAGATCACGACGAAGTTCGCCGCCTGGGCGACGCCCGCCGCGGACGCCCACACCGCCCAGAGCCCCGGCGCGACGAGCAGGCCCACGGGCAGCGTGAGCCACAGCACCGCGATCCCCACGAACGTCTGCCGCAGGCTGAGACGACGCGCGGCGAGCGGCACCGCGAGACCACCGACGATCGCGAAGCCCTGGAACAGCGACGCCGCCCCGCCCGACGCCGAGCGCGGGATGCCCGCGAGGTCCTCGAGGATCAGCGGCAGCCACGCCGTGAGCGCGTAGAAGCTCGACGACTGGAGCGCGAACATCGCGCACAGCCACCACGTGAACGAGGTCGCGAGGACGTGGCGCTCGCGGGCCGTCGTCGGGTCGGTCCCCGTGACCCCCTCCGCCGCGGCCGCCGCCAGCGCCTCCTCGTCAGCCGCAGCCTTCGTCCCCGCCGCCGTCGGGCCGGGAGCGCGCTCTGCCGGGCCGCCCCGGGGCTCGCGCGCCTCGCGCGGCACCGCGCGCAGCCACCACACGAGCGCGACGACCGCGAGCACCGACCACGACGCGAGCGCCCAGCGCCACCCGACGGTGTCCGCCAGCGGCGCGGTGAGCGCCGTCGTCGCGACGGTCCCGACGTTGATCGCGGCCGTGTACAGGCCCGTCACCGTCGCGACGTGCCCGGGGAAGTCGCGCTGGGCGATCATCGGCACCGCGAGGTTCGCCGTCGTGATGCCCAGCCCCAGGAGCACCGTGCCCGCGAACGTCCCGGCCGCGCCGAGCGGCGCGAGGTCTGCCGAGCGCAGGACCGTCCCGGCGAAGATCAGCGCGAGCGCGACGGCGATCGCCGTCCGCAGCGACGACCGCCCGAGCACGCCCGCGACGGCGGGCGTCGCCAGCGCGAAGCACAGCACCGGGATGCCGGTGAGCAGGCCCGCCGCGGCGGCGGTGAGGTCGAGGTCGGCCGCGACGTCCGCGACGACGGGCGGGAGCGCCGTGAGCGGCGCCCGCAGGTTGACGGCCACGAGCAGGACGGCGACCAGCAGGACCCCGTCGATCCCGCCGCGGAAGGTGCTCGGGCGGGGCGGCCGTGACGACGGCATCGGGCGGGGACCTCCGGGTGCGGGCGCGTGCGGCGACGCCCGCCCGGTCGTCCGGGCCGTCGGTCAGTCGTCGAACTGTCCTCCGACTGTACGCAGGAGCGCCGCGAGCGCAGGTCGTTCGCCGGGCTCGAGCGCGTCGAGGATGCGGGCCTCGACGGCGAGGAGGTCGGTCATCGCCGTGTCCACGCGCGCCAGGCCCTCCGGCGTGAGCTCGACGAGCACGCCGCGCCGGTCGTCGGGCGAGCGCCGACGCACCACGAGCCCGCGCTCCTCGAGCCGGTCGATGCGGTTCGTCATGGTCCCGCTCGTCACGAGCGTCTGGGTGACGAGCGCCCCCGGAGAGAGGCGGTACGGCTCGCCCGCGCGGCGCAGCGCGGACAGGACGTCGAACTCCCACGTCTCCAGGTGCCCGCGCGCGAACGCCGTGCGCCGGGCCCGGTCCAGGTGCCGGGCGAGCCGGTCGACCCGGGAGAACACGGTGAGCGGCTCGACGTCGAGGTCCGGCCGCTCCCGCTGCCACGCCGCGACGATGCGGTCGACCTCGTCCTCGTGCTGCTGGTCCATGACGCGAGGGTACTCGACGTGTCTCGACGTCAAGACTCTTGACGGCTCGGCGGTCGCCGCGGCGCGCCACGGGAAGCCCACCGAGTCGCGAGGTAGAGCCATGGTCCCCGAGGTAGAGCCCAGGTCCCCCGAGGTAGAGCCCAGGTCCCCCGAGGTAGAGCCGTGGTCTGGCGAGGTAGAGCCGTGGTCTCGCGAGGTAGAGCCCTGGTCATGCAGGTCGTGCCCAGGGGGCGCGCCCTCCCGGGCGAGGCCAGCGCCGGGTGGGATGACCACACGCCGTCGACCCGCCGGACCAGGCCCCTACCTCGCTGGACCGGGCCTCTACCTCGCTGGACCGGGCCTCTACCTCGCTGGACCGGGCCTCTACCTCGCCGGACCGGGGCTCTACCTCGGGGGGCCGGAGCTCTACTTTGCGGTCAGGACGTGCGGAGGGCGTCCTTGAGGCGCACGCGGGCGCCGGTGCGCAGGACGGCGTTGGAGTAGATCTTCGCCGCGAGCCACACGAGCAGGGGGATGACCGCGACGGAGAGACCCAGCGCGACGAGGGCCTCCCACGTCTCGGCGCTGCCGAGCGCGATGCGGACCGGCATGAGCAGCGGCGAGCACAGCGGCACGTACGACAGCCAGACGACGAGCGGGTTGTCCGGCGCCCACGGCGCGACGGAGACGCCCACGATGTACGGCACGATCATGAGGAACGTGACGGGCGTGGTGACCGCGCCGACGTCCTCCTGGCGCGAGACCAGCGCGCCGAGGCCCGCCATGAGCAGCGCGTAGCTGACGAACCCGACGACGAACCACACGAGCGCCCAGGCGGCGGCTGTCCCGAGGTCGATCGTCGAGGTGTCGACGAGGCCGAGGCCGAGCGCGGTCCCGACGCCCGCGAGCACGACGAGCGCGACCTGCCCGAGCCCGACGAGCCCGATGCCGAGGACCTTGCCCGCCATGAGCTGCCACGGGCGCACGGTCGAGAGCAGGAGCTCGACGACGCGGCTCGTCTTCTCCTCGACGACCCCCTGGGCGATGAGCTGGCCGCTGATCATGATGGCCATGAAGAGCAGGATGCCGGTGACCAGGCCGGTGACGTAGCGCGCGGGGTCGAACTCGCTCGGCTCGCCGATGGTGCGCACGTCCGGCGCGGCCGTCGCGACGTCGCCCGCGACCTGGGCGGGGTCGCCCCCGAGGCTGGCGACGGCGTCGGACAGCGCGGTCTGCTGGGCGAGCGTCGTGAAGACGGCCGTGAGGCCCGACGACAGCTCGGTGTCGACGACGACGGTGGGGGAGCCGGCGCTCCCGGTGACGAGGGCGTCGAGGTCGCCGTCGCGCACCTGGGCCTCGCCCGCGGCGTCGTCCGCGACGTCGACGGTCTCGACGTCGGTCCCGAGCGTGCTCCCGGTGGTCTCGATCGTCTCGGCGAGCGCGGCGGTCTGCGGCGTGACCCCGACGCGCTCGGCGCTCGGGCCGGACCCGTTCGCGAGGTTGAGCACGACCCCGCCGAGCACGACGGCGCCGACGAGGATCACGGTCAGCCACACGAAGGACTTGGAGCGCAGCCGCGTCATGATCTCGCGGCCGGCGACGAGGCGGATCGCGCCCCACGACGTCAGCGACGTGCCCTGGCCCGCGCTCATGCCCCCACCTCCACGGTCTCGGCGGCCGTCGCGGCCGGCTTCTCCTCGGCGCTCACGACGTCGCGGTAGAGCTCGGTGAGCGACGGCCGGACGAGCGCGAACTCGTGCACGGGCCCGGCGGCGAGCGCCGCGCGCAGCACGGCCTGCTCGCGCCCACCGGGGACGCCCCCGGTACCGTCACCGGTCCCGGCACCGGGCGGACCGCCGGGCGCGAGCTCGACGACGGTGCGCGACCCCTCCAGGCTGACGGCCCGCGCGTCGGGCACGGCGCCGATCCACGTCGCCCCGGGCGGGCCGTCCACGACCCAGCGCTCCTGCTCGGTGCGGCGGAGCTCGTCGATCGTGCCGACCTCGACCATCGCGCCGTCCTTGATGATGCCGACGCGGTCGCACAGCCGTTCCACGAGGTCGAGCTGGTGCGACGAGAACACGACGGGCACGCCCGCGTCGGCGCGGTCGCGCAGCACCCCGCTCATGACGTCGACGGCGACCGGGTCGAGCCCGCTGAACGGCTCGTCGAGCACGAGCAGCTCGGGGTCGTGGGTGAGCGCGGCGGCGAGCTGGACGCGCTGCTGGTTGCCGAGCGAGAGCTTCTGCACCTCGTCGTCGCGGCGCGCCTCGACACCGAGCGTGGTGGTCCAGCGCTCCATCGCGTCCTTCGCCCCGGCGGCGGAGAGCCCGTGCAGCCGGGCGAGGTAGACGAGCTGCTCGCCGACCTTCATGCGGGGGTAGAGGCCGCGCTCCTCGGGCATGTAGCCGATGCGACGGCGGGCGGCCAGGTCGAGGGGCCGCCCCTCCCACCGGACCTCGCCGCCGTCGGCGGCGAGGACGCCGAGGACGATGCGCATCGTCGTCGTCTTCCCGGCGCCGTTCGAGCCGACGAAGCCGAAGATCTCCCCGGCGCGCACGTCGAACGACGTGCCGCGCAGGGCGCGCACGGCGCCGTAGGACTTGGTGAGCGAGTCGATCTCGAGTGTCGCCATGCGCTCCACACAACCACGCGCGAGCGCGTGCGGCACGGGACAGATGTCACGTCCTGGCCGTGTGGAGGCAGGGGGTGCACCCCTGCCTCCGTCGGGCCGGCCCGCCGGTCAGCCGAGGTGCTCGTCGCGCACCGGGGGCACCGTCCGGGCGGCCCGCACGGCGAGGCGCAGCATGGTCCCGGTCGCCTCGTCGACCGCCGCGGCGTCGTCGCGCCCCACGGCGTCGAGCGAGACCCAGAGCAGCTCGCGGGCGAGCGCGGCGTCCTGCTCCTCGAGCCGTCCGGACACCGACTCGACGGCGCTCATCGCGACGAGCACGCGCATCACGGCCGACGTCGGGGGCGCGACCCGCACGCGCCGGATCTCCACGGCGCGGCGCAGCGCGCGCCGCTCGACCCGCGTGAGGCGCGGGCCCGTCACGTGCAGGAGGGCGACGGTGAGGAGGGCCGCCACGAGCCCGAGGACCGCGGCGAGGAGCAGGGTCTCGGGCGCGGTCAGGTGCCGTCCCGCGACCAGGGCGGCGAGCGCGGTGGTCACGCCCGCGACGAGACCGATCCGCACCACGTCGACCGACGCGCGCCACTCGGCGTGCCTGCGTACCCGGTCCAGCTCGTGAGGCGTGAGGCCCGGGACGAGCACGTCGGTGCGCTGGACGACGCGCGCGGGCGCGCCCGCGACGTCGCCCTGCAGACAGCGTGCGGTCGTCCAGGTCACGTACCCCCAGACCGTGGGACGGATCTCGTCCCGTGGGTCGCCGTACCCCTGGTCGGTCGACCGGTCGTGCCCGTGCATCCGCTGCCCCGCTCCGTCGTTCTGCTCTGCCGCCAGAGAGACGGGCTGACCCCGCTGTCATGACGCGGGTTTCGGGGCCGGATCTGCGTCAGGACCTCGTGGTGATGAGGTGGGGCCGCTTCTCCATGTCCGCGAGGCCGTTCCAGGCCAGGTTGACGAGGTGCGCCGCGACCTCCGTCTTCTTGGGAGAGCGGGCGTCGAGCCAGTACTGGCCGGTCAGGGCGACCATGCCGACGAGCATCTGCGCGTAGATGGGCGCGACCTTCGGGTCGAGGCCGCGCGTGCGGAACTGGTTCGCCAGGAGGTGCTCGACCTGCGTCGCGACGTCGCCGATGAGGCTCGAGAACGTGCCCGTCGCCTGCGCGACGGGGGAGTCGCGCACGAGGATCCGGAAGCCGTCCTCGGACGCCTCGATGTAGGACAGGAGCGCCAGCGCGGTGCGCTCCAGCAGCACCTTCGGGTGGCCGCCCTCGTCGAGCGCGCCCGACAGCGCCGCGGTGAGCGCCTGCACCTCGCGGTCCACGACGACCGCGTAGATGCCCTCCTTGCCGCCGAAGTGCTCGTACACGACGGGCTTCGACACCTCGGCGCGCGCGGCGATCTCCTCGACGCTCGTCCCCTCGAACCCCTTCTCGGCGAACAGCCGACGGCTGACCGCGAGCAGCTGCTCGCGCCGCTGGCTCGCGGTCATGCGGGATCGGGGGGTGCGTCTGGAGTCGGCCACGGGTCCATCATGCCGTGCGGGCGCTCGCCGCAGCCGGAGGGTCCGCGCCCGCCGGTGCGGGCGTCGTCGGGCAGGTGCGCGCCCGGGTGTGGTGCGGGCCACGCCCCGCGTCCGGCGCGGATGGGGCGAGACGGGCACGCGCGGCGTCGGGCACGGGGACCGACCTGGCAGACTGTTCCCGGACCCGGCCCGCCCGCCGCGGCCCGGGGTCGTACCGGGGGCGTGGCGACGGGCAGGTGACGCGCACGTGCCGAGCACGTGACGAGCACGGCGTCGCCGGGTCCGGTCCGCCTTGGTGTAATCGGCAGCACAAGGGTTTTTGGTGCCCTTGGTCCAGGTTCGAGTCCTGGGGGCGGAGCTCGTGCCACCGATCCCGAGGGGAACACCCATGGAAGCTCAGCAGGGCACCGACACCACCGTCGCCCCCGCTGCCGTGATCGTCCTCGCCGCAGGCGAGGGCACGCGGATGAAGTCGTCCACCCCCAAGATGCTGCACACGCTCGCGGGCCGCAGCCTGCTCGGGCACGTGCTCGTCGCCGCGCGCTCGCTCGACCCGGCGCTGCTCGCCGTCGTCGTGCGGCACGAGCGCGACCGCGTCGCCGAGCACGCGGTGTCGGTCGACCCGGACGCGGTCGTCGTGGACCAGGACGAGATCCCGGGGACGGGCCGCGCCGTGCAGTGCGCGCTCGCCGCTCTCGACGCGAAGGCGCACGCGCAGTCGCTCGTCCACGGCGTGCCCGACGGCGAGGAGGGGCGCGGCGTCGGCGACGGCCTCGAGGGTCCCGTGGTCGTCACGGCGGGCGACACCCCGCTGCTCGACGGCGGCACGCTCGCCCAGCTCCTCGCGGCGCACGTCGCCGACGGCAACGCGGTCACGATGCTGACGACGCAGCTCGAGGACGCGACCGGCTACGGCCGCGTCGTGCGCGACGACGCGACGGGCGACGTCCTGCGGATCGTCGAGCACAAGGACGCATCGCCCGACGAGCTCGCGATCCGCGAGATCAACGCGTCGATCTACGTGTTCGACGCCGCCGTCCTGCGGCGCGGGCTCGGCACGCTCGGCCGCGACAACGCGCAGGGCGAGGTCTACCTGACGGACGTCGTCGCCGCGGCGCGCGCCGAGGGCGGCGTCGTGCGGGCGCTCGTCTCGGACGACCCGACCGTCGTGGAGGGGGTGAACGACCGCGTCCAGCTCGCGACGCTGCGGGCCGAGCTCAACCGCCGGATCCTCGAGGACTGGATGCGCGCGGGCGTGACCGTCGTCGACCCGGCCACGACGTGGGTCGACGTCGACGTCGAGCTCGCGCGCGACGTGACGCTGCTCCCGGGGACGCAGCTCCACGGCGCGACGGTCGTCGCCGAGGGGGCGACGGTCGGCCCCGACACCACGCTCACGGACACCGAGGTCGGCGCCGGCGCGACCGTGACCCGCACGCACGGCTCGCTCGCGGTCCTGGGCGCGGGGACGTCCGTCGGCCCGTTCGCGTACCTGCGGCCCGGCACCGTGCTGGGGGCGCACGGCAAGATCGGGACGTTCGTCGAGACGAAGAACGCGGAGATCGGCGAGGGGTCGAAGATCCCGCACCTGTCCTACGTGGGCGACGCGACGATCGGCGAGCACACGAACATCGGTGCCGCGTCGGTCACGGTCAACTACGACGGCGTGCACAAGCACCGCACCGTCATCGGCTCGCACGCCCGCACCGGCGCGGACAACATGTTCGTCGCGCCCGTGAGCGTCGGTGACGGCGCGTACACCGCCGCCGGGTCCGTCATCCGCCGCGACGTGCCCGCGGGCGCGCTCGGCGTGAGCGGCGGCCAGCAGCGCAACATCGAGGGCTGGGTCGAGCGCCGTCGCGCCGGCACGCCCGCCGCCGAGGCCGCGGCCGCCGCGCGCGCCGCGGACCCGGAGGCGCCCCCGCTCGGCGCGCAGGCGCAGGCCCAGCTCGCGGACCAGAGCGCCGCCGCGACGGCCGACCGCCCCACCCCGCCGCCGCCCGGTCCCGAGCTCGAGCACACGCTCGAGGCGCTGCGTGGCGGTCGTCCCGCCACCACGACAGACTGACCGCGACCGGCCAGCCGACCTCAGACCTCACCCCGCACCCGGAAACCCCACCGAAGGAACCCACTGGTATGAGCAGCACGATCGCCGGCAACGGGGAGAAGTCCCTCGTCCTCGCCTCGGGGCGCGCGCACCCCGAGCTGGCCAACGACGTCGCGCGGGAGCTGGGCATCGACCTGCTGCCCACGACCGCGTACGACTTCGCGAACGGCGAGATCTACGTCCGGTTCGGCGAGTCGGTGCGCGGCTCGGACGTCTTCATCCTCCAGAGCCACACCGCGCCGATCAACCAGTGGATCATGGAGCAGCTGCTCATGGTCGACGCCGCGAAGCGCGCCTCGGCCCGCACGATCACGGTCGTGCAGCCGTTCTACGGGTACGCCCGCCAGGACAAGAAGCACCGCGGGCGCGAGCCGATCTCGGCCCGCCTCATGTCCGACCTGTTCACCGCCGCGGGCGCCGACCGCCTCATGAGCGTCGACCTGCACGCCGCGCAGACGCAGGGCTTCTTCGACGGGCCGGTCGACCACCTGTGGGCGATGCCGATCCTCACGGACTACGTGCGCTCGCGCGTCGACACGTCGAACGTCACGGTCGTCTCGCCCGACGCGGGCCGCATCCGCGTCGCCGAGCAGTGGGCCGCGAAGCTCGGCGGCGGGCCGCTCGCGTTCGTCCACAAGACGCGCGACGTCACGCGCCCGAACCAGGCCGTCGCGAACCGCGTCGTCGGCGACGTCGAGGGCCGCGACTGCGTGCTCGTCGACGACCTCATCGACACCGGCGGCACGATCGCCGAGGCCGTGCGCGTCATCCTCGCCGCGGGCGCGCGGTCGGTCATCGTGGCCGCGACGCACGGCGTGCTGTCCGACCCGGCGGCCCAGCGCCTGTCCGAGTGCGGGGCGAGCGAGGTCGTCATCACCGACACGCTGCCCATCGCGGCGGACAAGCAGTTCCCGCAGCTCACGGTGCTCTCCATCGCGCCCCTCATCGCGCGCGCGATCCGCGAGGTGTTCGACGACGGCTCGGTCACCTCGCTGTTCGACGGCAACAGCTGAGGCTCAGCCCAGCCACGCGGCCAGCGCGGCCCGCAGCCGGTCGCGCTCCGACGGCGTGAGCCGCAGGCGCGTCACGCGGGACCGCAGGGCGCGGGCGACGTCGTCGGGGAGGCCCTGCCCGGCCGGGGGCAGGGCACCCACGTCGTGGGTGAGCAGCACGTCGAGCACGTCGCAGCGGCCCGGGAGCGCGGGGAGGTCCGCCGCGAGGTGCGCGGCGGCGCGCACCCTCGCGGCCTCCTCGGGCGTCGTCCCGAGGAGCGCCGCGAGGTCGGGAGGGGGGACCGCCACGATCCGCTGCTCCGTCGTCAGGCCCCACGCGCGCAGGGCCGGCGCGTACCGGGCGAACGGGGCGACCGCGAGCAGGTCGAGCGGGTCCTGGCCGAACTCCGCGGCGTACTCCGGCCGCTCGCGGTACGCGGCCAGCATCGGGTCGTCGTGGAGCCACGCGCGCAGGTCGGCGAGCACGACCGCGCGCCGCAGGTGGTCGGTCGTCCGGAGCGCGTCCTCGGCGTCGAGCGGGTCCGCGCGGACGGCGTACGTGCACGCCAGGTTGTACTCGCCGGTCGGCGTGGTGGGGGGCGGCGGGTCCCCGTCGTCGGGGTCGCGGGCCAGGGCGGCCCGGTAGGCGCGCCGCAGGCGCTGCCGGGGCGTCTCGGTCGGCTCGGCGGGCTCCGTGGGCTCGGCCGGCCCGGTCCCCGGGACCGGCGGCGCCCCCTGCGCCCGCACGGGCTCCAGCGCCCGGGCCGCGTCCTCCGCCTGGCGGTACAGGCTCTCGACGGCGTCCTGGAGCCGGACGACGAGCGCGTCCTCCCGCCCCGCGGCACGCTCCGCCGCGAGCGCCTCCAGCAGCGCGCGGACGGCGTCGACGGCGGTCGCGTCGAGCCTGCCCGCGGGGCCGCCCCCGTCGCGCCGCGGTGCGAAGCACGCGTTGACGGTCGTCACGGCGCGCGAGTACTGGGCCCGCAGCCGCAGCGCGCGGTACCCGCTGCGGCCCGCCGTCCGCGCGACGAACCCGTCGAGCCAGCGGCCGTACGCGTCGAGGTCCTCGCGCAGGGTGTGGTGCCGGCCCTCGGCGTGCGCGAGGGCGACCTGGGCCAGGTCGTTGCGCGGGTCGACGTCGACGGCGCGCGCCAGGAGCTCCCGCTCCCGGTCCGGCGCGGCGGCGAGGTCGCTCTGGGCGACGTACTGGAGGGCGAGGCTGCGCCACGACGTCGCGCCGCACAGCCCGTCGAAGCCCGCGTGGTGGCGCGCCAGGGTCAGGAGCACGACGGCGGCGGCGGCACGGTAGAGGTCGACCTGCGCCGCGGTGGCGGCCGACGTCGGGTCCGCGGCGTCGAACCGCAGGAGCCCGGCGCGGTCGAGCGCGGCCGAGCCCGCGGCTCGTCCGTTCCTCGTGACGACGACGGCCAGGTGGTCGGCGTCCCGCTCCTCGACCGTGACCCGCCAAGGAACCGACCCGACGACGCCCTGGGCCAGGCTGACGACCGCCTTGACGAACGCGCCCTGGGGCAGCTCGGACAGCGCGGACCCGCTGAGGGCGCTGATGTCCGTGCCGCGGGGCACCTCCAGCCCGCGCGGCGGTTCGGCGCCCAGCTCGCCCAGCAGCGCGACGAGGCGCGCGCCGCCCGTCCCCTCGTGCGACGTCGTCCGGTCGGCGGAGCGGCCCGACGTCACCTCGATCGTCAGCCGCAGCCGGGTCGCGAGCACCGTGGCCACGAGGAGCACGCCGGGCGCCGCCACGACGGCTCCGGCCGCGACGGACCTCGCCGTGAGCGGCTCCGCGCCGATCGTCCGCGCGCCGCCGAGGGCCAGCAGCACGACGGCCGCGACCGTGGCGACGCCGGCCACGGCGCACGCCCACGCCCACCAGCGGGTGCGGTCGTGGCGCGTACCCGGGTCGACGAGCCGGAGGAGGGCGAGCCCCACCGCCACGACCCCGGCGACGAACCCGAGGACGAGGACGACCCCCGCGAGGGTCGTGCCCGCGCCGCCGGAGCCCGTCCACGTGCTCGTGCTCGCGGCGGGCCCCCACACGAGGAGGGCCGCGCCGGCGACGAGCGCTCCCCACCCGGCGGCGCCCGCGCGCACGCGCTCGCCCGCGGACAGCACGGGCCAGCGCAGGGTCACGGGCGCGACGAGCCGCGCCACGACGACGAGCACGAGGACGCCGACGAGGAGCGCGAGCAGCGGCGGACCCAGGGGAGACACCGCCTCGACGAGCCCGTCCCAGGCCGATGCCGCGCGCACCGGGACCGTGGCCTCCTCGTCCTGAGCCGCACGGACCACGGCGGCTGCTCGCGCGTCCTGGGCGTCGAGCGCGAGCGCCTGCTCCGCGCGGTCCCGTGCGGCGGCCCAGGACTCGGGCTGCCCGGACGTCGGCGGCGCCCCGCCGGGCTCGAGGGCCTCCGCCTCCGCGGCGAGGGTGGCCGCGGTGTCCCGCGCGGCGACCGCCGCGTCCCGCGCGTCGGCGCACGCCGCTGCGCGCGCCAGCGGGTCCGCGGGGGACGTGGCCGTCGCGCGGTAGGCGTCGATCAGCGCGATGGCGTCCTGGGGGCGAGAGTCGTCGAGCAGCGCGACCGCGTCGGCGCACGCGCGCGGCGTCGTGGCGGCCGGGTCGGTGCTCGCGGCGTCCGCGGCGGCTGCCCCCGGGACGGGGGCGAGCGAGACGAGCAGCGCGGCGAGAGCGAGGAGACGTCTCACGCGGACCTCCCGGGTGCGGCGACGGGCACGACGTCGTGCCCCTCTGACACGAGAGTGGCAGGCAGCGGGCCGTCCGTGCCGCGTCCACCCGGGTGAAACGGCGGCGGGCCCGGACGGTCCGTGCGAGCATGGCGGCCATGAACGGCTCTGGGGTGACGACCACCGGTCAGGGAGCGGTGACGGCCACGCCGGACGTCGCCGTCGTCGAGCTCGGCGCCGAGGCGAGCGCGCCCGGCGTGCAGGACGCCCTCGACCGCGCCAACGCCGGGCTCGCCGCGGCGCGTGACGCGCTCGTCGCGCGCGGCGTGGCGCCGTCCGACCTGCGCACGTCGCAGACGTCCACGTGGACCGAGCAGCGCGAGGACGGCCCGCGCACGACCGCCCGCCTCACAGTGCGCGCGACGCTGCGCGACGTGGGGGCGAGCGGCGAGGTCGTGCGCGCCGCGCTCGACGCCGCCGGCCCGGTGGGCCGGCTCGACTCGACGAGCCTCGCCGTGGGCGACCCCGGCCCGCTCGCGGCCGCGGCGCGCGAGGCCGCGTTCGCCGACGCGCGCGCACGCGCCGAGCAGTACGCCCGCCTCGCGGGACGCTCGCTCGGTCCGGTCGTCGAGGTCCGCGAGGACGACGGCGCACCCGCCCCGGTGGCACGCGTCCTCGCGGCGAAGGCGACGAGCGACGCGCTCGTCGTGGAGCCCGGCAGCCAGGAGGTCCGCGCGACCGTCACCGTCCGGTGGGAGCTCGCCGACCCGGCCTGACGGGGCACGGCGTCGCCGACGGCGTGAGACCTGCACCGCGCACCGGTGACAAACGGCAGGTGCCCGGCCCCGTCGCGCGGTCCTAGCGTGGACGCATGCTCATCCTCGAGGACTACCTGCTGCTCACGCTCGACGACGTGACCGGGAAGGCCGTCGGTGACACCTCGTTCCGCGAGCAGGTCGCCGCCGGCGCTCTGCTCGTCGAGCTCGCGCTGCTCGGCCGGGCCGACCTCGCGGGCGACGGCGACGGCGGTCGGGTGGGCCGGATCGTCGTCCGGGACGCGTCCCCGACGGGCAACGCGTTGCTCGACGAGGCGCTCGACGTCGTGCGGGCGAAGGAGGGCTCCACGCCGAAGGCGCTCGTCTCGCCGATCGCGAAGCTCCGGCCCGCCGCCCGCGCGGTCGCGGCGCTCGCGGAGCGCGGTGTCCTGCGGCGCGAGGAGGGTCGCGTGCTCGGGATCTTCCCCACGACGCGCTGGCCCGCGGCGGACTCGCGCCACGAGGACGCCGTGCGCGCGGACCTGCGGCGCGTCCTCGTCGAGGGACAGGCGCCGGACGCGCGCGCGGCGGCGATCGTCGCGCTGCTCGCCGCGACGGGCCAGGCCGGCCGGGTCCTCGCGACCGGCGGGTCCGGCGCCGACGCCGACGGCGGGCCCGAGCGCACCCCCGCGGGCCGCCGCGACGTCGACGCCCGGGCGCGCGAGATCGCGCGCGAGAGCTGGGCGAGCGAGGCCGTGCGCGCGTACGTCGACGAGGTCACCGCGGTGATCCTCGTCGGGGCCACCGTCGCGACGACGACGGCCGTGACGGGCTGAGCGCGCGATCTCGCCCGGGTGAAAAGGCGGCGGGACCCTCGTGGTCGCCGCCGTCGCGACGGTAGGTTCGCACGGTCCGCGTCGGTCCCGACGACCGGCTCTCCCGGTCCGGTCGTGGCAGTCCCCGCGCGGTCCCGTCCGCAGCGTCCGGAGGTGACGACGTGCCCCGGCAGCAGCCCGTCGAACGCGTGCGCCTGCGCTGGCCCGACGCCGCGCGCGGCCTCGCGATCCTGCTCGTCGTCGTGCTCCACGCGACGCGCGCGCTCGGGGACCTCGACCTCACCGGCGCCTGGGGCACGGTCCTCGCCGGGTGGGACCGGGTGAACGCGGCGCTCGGCACGATGCGCATGCCGCTCTTCTTCGCCGTCGCCGGCCTCTTCGCCGGGAAGTGGGTGCGCGGGCCGTGGCGCGCGCTGCTCGCGTCCAAGGTCGCGCTCTTCGCGTGGCTTCTCCTCCTGTGGCCGTTCGTCCGTGCGCTCGGCTACCTCCTCGGGGCCGTCGTCGCGGGCGACCCCGACCCGGTGCACGAGGCGCTCGTCGGGCTCGAGCTCCCGCCCGGCCTGGCCGACGACGGCGGCCCCGCGCTCCAGGTCGGCGCGGCGGCGCTCTCGGCGTGGGTGTGGCCGTCGGGGATCCGCTGGTTCCTCTGGGCGCTCGCGGTGTTCTTCGTCGTCGCGAAGCTCCTCTCGCGGCTGTCGCCGCGCGTGCAGCTGGTCGGCGCGGCGGCCGTGTCGCTCGCGGCGTTCGCGTTCGCGCTCGAGCTGCCGAACAACGCGTGGGACAGCGCGCCCAAGTACTTCGTCTTCTTCCTGGGGGGCCTCCTCCTGCGCGACCGCGTCCTCGGGCTGGCCGAGCGCCTGACGGTGTGGTCGGGCGCGGCGGTCGTGGCCCTCTGGGTCGCCGGCTGCGTCCTCGCGGCGCACGTGGCGTCGGGCGTCCTGCTGTGGGTCGTGTGCGTGCTCGGCGTCGCGGCGGGCATCGTGCTCGGCGTCGCGACGAGCGGGCTGCGGCCCCTGCGCGCGCTCGGGACGCGGACGCTGCCCGTCTACCTCACGCACATGCTCGTCATCCACGCGATCCTGCTCGTCGGCGGCGGGGCGCTCGACGCGGTGCCCGCCCCGGTGGCAGCGCTCGCGCCGCCCGTGCTCGCGCTCGTGGCGACGCTGGTGTCGGTGGGCGTGTACGCCGTCGTCTCCCGGACCCCGGTCTACTGGCTGTACGAGCTGCCCCGGGGCCTCGCGCGCCGGCTCGCCGGCCGGCCCGCGGCCCGTCCCGAGACCGCCCGGGCCGACGCCACGCCCTGACGCCCCCCGCGCCGACGCCCGACGACTGCGGCCCCGCGCGGCTCCCGGGGTGGCTCGGGACGTGCCGAGGGTCGCGACGGCGGGACGCGGGTTTCCGACTCGCGCCGCGCCCGGGTACAGTTATCAGGTTGCCTCGGCGAGGGACGTCTGACGGCCGGCAGCGCTGGACCGGTGAGCACACCGGCGGCGCGGGACCGCACGTGTCAGCCAGACCTGTTGGATCTCCGTTATCGACTGGGCGGTCGTCCTCCTGCGCGCCCGTCACACGTCCCGCGCCGACGCAGCCGCCCGTCCGGGAGGCCCTCTCACCGTCCGGACAGCCGACCGTCCCCCACTGGCGGCCGGCCCGCAACGTTCTTCCAGGAGTGATCCACGTGTCCGAGATCAAGCTCGCCGCCGAGGCCCGTACCGAGTTCGGCAAGGGTGCCGCCCGTCGTATCCGCCGTGCCGACAAGATCCCCGCGGTCCTCTACGGCCACGGCAGCGCGCCGGTGCACGTCACCCTCCCGGGCCACCAGACGATGATGGCGCTCAAGCACTCGAACGCGCTCTTCTCGATCGAGCTCGAGGGCAAGGGCCAGCTCGCCATCGCCAAGGACGTCCAGCGCGACCCGGTCCGCAACGTCATCGAGCACGTCGACCTGCTCATCGTGAAGAAGGGCGAGAAGGTCGCCGTCGAGGTCCCGGTCGCCGTCACCGGCGAGTCCGCCCCCGGCACCATCCACCTCGTCGACCTGCAGACCCTCGCCATCGAGGCCGAGGCGACGCACCTCCCCGAGTCCGTCGAGGTCTCCATCGAGGGCCTCGAGGCCGGCACGACCGTCACGGCGGGCGAGGTGAAGCTCCCCTCCGGCGCGACGCTCACGACGGACCCGGAGCTCGTCGTCGTGACGATCTCCGTGCCGCAGGACAACTCGGCGGACATCGAGGCCGCCGAGGCCGAGGCTGCCGAGCAGGCCGCCGGCTCCGAGGCCGCCGCCGAGGCGACCGCGGGCGAGTGACCCCCCGCGCGGACCTCGTCCGCGCCATGCTCTCGGCGAGGCGTCCGGCACCCTGGTGCCGGACGCCTCGCGCGCGTCGGGAGCCGGGACCGTGCAGGACGTCAGCGAAGGAACGGTGCACATGAGCGACCAGCCGTGGCTCGTCGTCGGGCTCGGGAACCCGGGCCCCGGCTACGCCGGCAACCGCCACAACCTGGGCCACATGGTCCTGGACGTCCTGGCGGGCCGGGCGGGCGCCCGGTTCGCGCGGCACCCGCGGGCGCAGGCCGCCGTCGCGGAGGCGCGCCTCGGCATGCTGCCCGGCGGGCGTCCCGGGCCGCGCGTCGTGCTCGCGAAGCCCACGACGTACATGAACGTCTCGGGCGGGCCCGTGGCGGGGCTCGCGAAGTACTACGGCATCGATCCTGAGCACGTGGTCGTGGTCCACGACGAGGTGGACATCCCCTTCGGCACCGTCAAGCTGAAGGTCGGCGGCGGCGAGGGCGGCCACAACGGGCTGCGCGACATCACCAAGGCGCTCGGCACGAAGGACTACGTCCGGGTCCGGGGCGGCGTCGGGCGTCCGCCCGGCCGCATGGACACCGCCGACTACGTGCTCAAGGACTTCAAGGGCACTGAGGCGAAGGAGCTGCCCTTCCTCCTCGACGACGCGGCCGACGCCGTCGAGATGCTGCTCACCGAGGGGCTGCTCGCCGCACAGGGCAAGTACCACGCCCGAGCCTGACCGGTCCCGCCCGCCGAGGCCCCTCCGCCCCGTCCCGCCTGCGGAAATCACCCGGGTGAGGCTCGGCGAACCGGGCCTCGCGGGCCCCGCGCGCCACTAGCCTCGCAGGAAGGCACAGGGCGGCAGGGCGGGAGTGACGGTGGCGGCGACGCTGAGCATCGCGATGGTGGGCACGCGCGGCGTCCCGGCACGGTACGGCGGCTTCGAGACGGCGGTCGAGGAGGTCGGCTCGCGCCTCGCGGCGCGGGGGCACCGCGTGCGCGTCTACACGCGGACGGGGAACACCGAGGACGTCGTCCGCGAGCACCTCGGCATGGAGGTCGTCACGGCGGGCGCGCTCCGCAGCCGCTCGCTCGAGACGCTGAGCCACACGGCCGTCTCGGTCGCCCACCTCGTGACGCACCGCACGGACGCGGCCTTCGTCTTCAACGCGGCCAACGCCCCCTTCCTGCCGCTGCTGCGCGTGGCGCGCATCCCGGTCGCGACCCACGTGGACGGGCTCGAGTGGCGGCGTGCGAAGTGGGGCCCCGCGGGCCGCCGCTACTACCGCGCGGCCGAGACGACGGCGGTCCGGTGCTCCGACGCGATCATCGCCGACGCCCGGGGCATCCAGGACTACTACACGCGCGAGTACGGCGTGCCGTCGTCGCTCATCGCGTACGGCGCCCCGCTGCTCGACGACGACCGCGGTGCGCGCGTCGCCGAGCTCGGGCTGGAGCCCGGGGGGTACCACCTCGTCGTCGCGCGCTTCGAGCCCGAGAACCACGTCCAGGAGATCGTCGAGGGCTACGTGCGGTCCGCCGCGACGAAGCCGCTCGTGGTCGTCGGCTCCGCGCCGTACTCCGCGGAGTACACCGACCGCATCGACCGGCTCGCGCAGGGGGACGAGCGGGTCCGCCTGCTCGGCGCGGTGTGGGACCAGGAGCTCCTCGACGACCTCTACGCGTCCGCGTTCACCTACGTCCACGGGCACTCCGTCGGGGGCACCAACCCGTCGCTCCTGCGCGCCATCGGCGCAGGGGCGCCCGTCGTCGCGTTCGACGTCGACTTCAACCGCGAGGTGGTGCGCGACCCCGGCCTCTACTTCCGCGGCGTGCACGACCTCCCCGGGATCCTGGAGGACGCCGAGCGCGACGACGTCGGGACGATCGAGCGCGGCCACGCGAACCGCAAGCGCGCCGAGGACTACTCGTGGGACGACGTCGCCGACGGGTACGAGCGGCTCGCGCACGACCTCGCGGCCCGGCGGACGCCCGGGCCGTGGCGGACGGCGCGGCGCCGCGCCGGCGCCGCGGACCGGCAGGACGCGCCCCGTCGCGCCGCAGCCGCCGGTGACCCAGCCCTCGGTGACCCGGCCCTCGGTGACCCGGCCCGTCGGGTCCTGTTCGACGCCTACTGGTGGGACCGGGGGCCGTTCTCGAACCGGTCGGTCCAGCGCGCGCTCATCCACCACTGGCACGAGCGGTTCCCGCAGGACGAGCTCGTGCTAGCCGTCCGCGGCGGGCAGGGCGCCGCGCCGTCCGACCTGCCGCCCGGCGCGCGGACGATCGGGACGCGCCTGTACCCGCACGCGCTGTCGAACACGGTCGAGCTCGGGCGGCTCGCGCGGACGGTCCACGCCGACGTCGTCGTCGCCCACAACTACACGCCGCTCGGGCGGGTCCCGGCGGTGACGTTCGTCCACGACGTGATGTTCCGCGACCACCCCGAGTGGTTCTCGCGGACCGAGCGCGCGTACTTCGCGCCGATGATCCCGCTCCTGCGCGCGGCGGACGCGGTCGCGACGTCGTCGCGCACGGAGGCGGACCGCATCGAGGGCCGCTCCGGCCGCCCGGTCACGCCCGTGGGTCTCGGCGTGCCGCGCGCCCTGACCGACGCCGTCCCGCGCCCGCCCGCGGGCGTCGACCCGGGGGTCCCGTTCGCGCTGTGCGTCGGGCGCCTCAACGTCCGCAAGAACCTCGAGGCCGTGCTGCGCGCCGTCCCGCTGTCCGGGCGGCTGGGGCCCGCGGCGCCCCTCCTGGTCGTCGGGGGGGCCGAGCACTCCGGCGTCGCCCCGGACCTCCCGCCCGGCACGGACGCGCTCCTCGCGAGCGGCGCGGTGCGGCTGCTCGGCGCGATCGACGACGCGGAGCTCGCGTGGCTCTACTCCCGCGCCGCCGTCACGGCGTTCCTGTCGCGCGACGAAGGCTTCGGGCTGCCCGTGCTCGAGGCGACGCACTTCGGCTCGCCGCTCGTGCTCGCCGACACCCCGGTCTTTCGTGAGCTCGCCGACGGCCTCGCACGCTTCGTCCCGCTCGATGCGCCGTCGCGCGACGTCGCGGCCGCGCTGGACGCCGCCTGGGGGACGACCCCGGACCCCGGGGCCCGCGAGCGGCTGCTGGCCCGGTACGAGTGGAACCGCGTGGTGGAACGGCTGCGCGGGCTCGTCCCGTGACGCGGCGCGCGGCAGCCCAGGGGACCGAGCGCCCCGCCGCGCGGGCGGCGGCACGGCCGCGCGTCGTCGTGCACCTCGCGCACGAGCAGGACCCGGTGGCCTGGCGCGCGCGGCACGCGGCGGGGGAGACCCTGGACCGCACGCCCTATGGCTACGACCTCGCCGCGGGGGCGTTCGACCTCGCCTGGAGCGTGTCCCACCGCGAGCGACCGGTCGTGGCCCGCGTCCGGCGCGCGCTCGCGGCGCGGCTCGGGACCGACGTCGTGCACGCGTGGCGCAACCGCGCGCTCCTGGGGAGCGCGGACGTCGTGTGGACGCACACCGAGCGCGAGCACCTCGCGGTCGGCCTCGTGCGCACGACCCTGCCGCGACGCCGCCGGCCCGCCGTCCTCGCACAGTCCGTCTGGCTCTGGGACCGGTGGGACGACCTCGGCCGCGCCCGCCGGCGCCTCTTCGCGGCCGTGCTGCGCGGGCACGCGGTCGAGGCGGTGCACAGCGACGTCAACCGGCGCGTGGCGCTGGACCGCGTCCCCGGTCGGCGGGTCGTCCTCGTCCCGTTCGGGACGGCGCCCGCGACCGGGGAGGGGCGCGCGGCCGGGAGCGCCGCGTCCGCGCCCGAGGTGCTGGCCGTGGGCAACGACCGCGACCGGGACTGGGCCGTGCTGCGCGCCGCGCTCGACCTGCTGCCCGGGGTGACCGCGCGCATCGCGTCGCGGTCGGCGGCGGCGGCCCGGGTCGCGGTCGCGGGCCGGGTCGACGTCGCGCCCGCGGCGGGCCGCGCCGAGCTCGCGCGGCTCTACGAGGGCTGCCGGGTCGTCGTCGTGCCGCTGCGCGAGAACCGGCACGCGTCCGGGGCGACGGCGTGCGTCGAGGCGATGGCGGCGGGCCGCGCGCTCGTCGTGACCGACGCGGGCGGGGTGCGCGACTACGTCGCCGGGACGCGGGCCCGGCTCGTCGCCCCGCACGACGCCGCCGCGCTCGCCGACGCGGTGCGGCACGCGCTGGGCCCGGGGGAGGCGACGAGCGCCGCCGACGTCCGGGCGCGGGGCCTGCGCCAGGAGGACTACGTCGCGCGGTACGTGCTGCTCACGCGCGCGCTCCTCGCTCAGGCGGAGATCCCCGCCGCGGTCTCGTCGTTCGAGCCGGTCGCCGAGGAGGCGGGGCTCGCGCCCTGAGCCGCCACGGCGTCGCGGGCGTACTGCCGGTGCAGGTGCCCGAACGCCCCGGCGACCATGCCCCGGCCCCGGTGGCTCGTGCGCAGGCCGCGCGCGTCGCTCTCCAGGTCGCCCGTCCAGCGGCCCCAGACGTGCCGCGCCGCGCCCGCGACGGTGCGCCCCGCGCCCCCGACGAGAGCGCGCGCCCGCACGAGCGCACGACGCGCGGGGCCGCGGGCGAGGCGGAGCTCGACCTGCACGGCGCCGTTGCCGCCGTTGAACGCGCGCCGCATGGCCCACGCCCGGGTCATGCGCTCGGCCGGGACGAGGTCCTCGGCCTCGGACTCGTTGCACCACACGATCCGGCCGCCCGCGGCGACGAGCGCGCGGGAGAAGAGCGTGTCCTCGCCCCCGGCGAGGCCGAGCGTGACGTCGAACCGGGTCCCGAGCGACCGCACCTGCCGCAGGTCCAGCAGGAGGTTGCCGCTCGCCGCGACGGGGATCTCGAGCCCCGTCGGGCGCGGACGACGGCGGAACACGCCGGTCGCGAGCAGCCACGGGTCGGGCTCGTGCGCGAACACGGAGATCACGCGGCCCATGACGGCGGCCGGCCGGCCCGTGTCGCGCCACGTGCCCACGAGGGCGGCGAGCCACCGCTCGCGCGGGCGCTCGTCGTCGTCGAGGAACGCGAGCAGGTCGGCGTCAGCCGCCTCGTCGAGCGCGCGGTCGCGCACGGCGGCGATGCCCGGGCGCGGCTCGACGACGTAGCGCACGGGCAGCGGGGCGTCCCGCACGACCTGCCGCGCCGACCCGGCGGGGTCGTTGTCCAGGACGAGCACCTCCACCCGGGCGCCCTCCACCTCGGCCACCCGCTCGGGCAGCCGCGCGAGGAGCCCGGCGAGCGTCGCGGGGCGCCGGAACGTCGGGACCGCGACGACCAGCCGGAGCTCAGGAGGGGGCGTCACTGCGGATGAACCTCATCTTCCCGCCCACCTGCGGGATGTGGTCGACGAGCTCGAGCGTCACCGGCACGAGCCCGCGCGTCGCGCGGCGCAGCGTCGCGAGGGCCCGCTCGATGTCGGCGCGCTCGTCGCTCGCCGGGATGCAGCGCAGCGTCACCGCGTAGTCACGTCCCTGCACGATCTCGAACTGGCGCACCGAGAGCGGCGCGTGGTCGAAGATGTGGCCCAGCGCGCCGGCGATGGTCGTCCCGTCCGGGAGCCGGACGGCGTCGGACGCCCGCCCCGAGACGGCGCCGAGCCGGGGCAGGGACCGCCCGCACGCGCACGTCTCGCGGTGGAGGCTGCTCACGTCGCCGAGGCGGTACCGCACCACGGGGAACACGCGGTTCGTCAGGTCGGTGACGACGACGTTGCCCTCCTGCCCGTCGGGGACCGGGCGGTCGTCGTCGTCGAGGATCTCGACGCGGCGCACGTCCCAGAACACGTGCATCCCCGACTGCTCGGCGCACTCGCCGGCGATCCACGGCACCTCGGCGCTGCGGTAGTGGTCGTAGACGGGGGCCCGGAGCGCCGTCGCGATCTCCGCACGGACGCCCGGGGCGAGCGGCGCGGCCGTGACCGCGACCGCGCGCGGCGGCGCGAGCTCGATGCCGAGCCGCCCGGTGCGCCGGACGAGCTCGAGCACGCCCCCGCCGTAGCCCAGCAGGAAGGGCGGCCGGAGCCGGTTCCAGCGGCGCGCGAACTCGGTGACCGTCTCGTCCGTGATGCGGAACGCGTCCAGCTGCACGCGGCGGCTCGGGAGCCACTGCAGGTCGTGGCGGACACGCGCGAGCCCCTCGAGCATGTGCCGGGTGATGATCCCGCGGTCCTCCCACGGCTCGACGCCCCACCACCGGAACAGGCGCCACTCGAGCGCGCGCGCCGGGAAGCGCAGGTCGCGCAGCACGTGCAGCGGGAGGCCCGTGCTGCCGCCCGTGCGCGACGTCGCCGAGGTGCGGTCCGTCGCCTCGTCGGTGCGGATCGTGTCGAAGTGCTCGCGCAGCGCGGGCTTGTCGACGAGGGGGAGCGCGTCGAGCACCGCGTCGTCGTGGAGGTCGGCGGCCGTGATCCCGGCGTCGCGGTAGAGGTCCCGGTAGAACGGGCTGTGCTCGGACGCGAACCGGGCGTGCCGCAGCGCGCGCTCGCGCGAGAGCTGCTCGAGCGCGGGCGCCGGGAGGGCGTCGTGCTGCACGAACGCGTCGAGCTGGGCCGTGCTGTCCCGGCCCACGACGGCGGTCTTGGCGCGGAACGCCGCCTCGGCGATCACGCGGCCCCCTCCTGCCCGGGGCGTCGGCGCGACCGCCGGCCCGCCAGGGCGGAGCGGTAGGCGCGGGCGTGCGCCGCCCCCGCGTCCGTCCACTCGCGGCGCGACAGGTCCGGCCGCGCGCCGTCCGGGATCGCGGCCGCCTCGGCGAGCGCCCCGACGAGGCGCTCGCCCGTGAGCCGGTCGTCGAACATGAGCACCCACTCGTCGCCCACCTCCTTCGCGAGGGCCTCGTTCACCGCGTTGCGCGGCACGAGGACCGGGCGGTCGAGCGACAGGGCGGCGAGCACGCTCCCGGAGTTGTGCATGAACCGGTACGCCAGCACCACGAGCTGCGAGCGCGAGGCGAGGGCGACGAGCTCGTCGTCCTGGAGGAAGCGCAGGGTCAGCTCGACGCCGGGCAGGTCCGCGGTCTCCGCGCGCAGCGAGGTCTCGAGCTCGGCCGACGACGGGCGCCCGCCGATCTCCAGGCTCAGGTCGTCGCGCAGGGCGCGCGCCTCGCGGTAGGCGCGCACGAGGTCGCCCACGCTCTTGTAGCGCCGCACGCCGCCGAAGTAGCCCGCCCGTCCCGGGACCTGCTCGTCCCGGGCGTACCGCGCGAACCAGTCGCGGTAGTGGCCGTGGAGGATCGTGGTGCGCGGTTGCTCCGGGGGCAGCTCGGTCGTCTCGTTGAGGACGATGCGGTGGTCCGTCGAGCGGTCGACGCGGACCAGCAGCCAGCGCGAGACGCGCGGGACGTCGGGCAGCTCGACGTTGTGGACCGTCCGCACGACGACCACGCGGCTCAGGCGGTGCCGCACGAGGATCGCGGCGACGAGCGCGTGCTTGGCAGCGGCCTTCCACCACGTGGTGCCCTCGAGCTTGCCCTCGGGCCAGTGCCAGTGGAAGACGTCGTAGCGGCCCACGATCGCCGTGCGCCAGTCGAAGCGCAGGTGCTCCACGGACGGCTCCGCCGCGAGCGCCGCGTCGAGCTGGGTGATGTACGGGTTCGTCGTCGGCCGCGGCGCGCGGAACGACTGCATCACCCGCACGGGCCTCACGAGGGCACCCCTGCCGTCGTCGTCGCGCTGCGTTCCAGGGCCTGGAGCGACCGGTACCACCGCACGGCCGCGACAGGGAGGACGAGCGCGTTGACGACGGCGAGCGCGGTGTACACGACGAGGAACGCGGAGGGGAGCCACAGCAGCGCGAACGAGAGGCACAGGAAGCCGTAGTCGGTCGGGAGCACCGCGAGCGTGTAGAGCGGGTGCTCGCGGAGCCGGCCGCCGGTCCCGTGGGCGGCCCCGCCCGGCGAGCCCTTCGCGCGGCGCACCAGGTCCACCGCGACGATCCCGAAGAAGAACGTGCTGCTCACGACGCAGAACGCGAGCGGCGCGACGAGCCAGCCCGCGTCGACGTCGTAGTACCGGAACCAGCAGACGAGCACGGCGAGGTGCAGCGCCACCGTCTTGAACGCGTCGAAGAAGTGGTCGAGCCACTCGCCCGCCGCGCTGCCCGACCGCGAGAGCCGCGCGAGCTGGCCGTCCGCGGAGTCCAGGGCGTACCCGAGGACGAGGAGCACGACGGCCGCGAGCGACGACGCGAGCGTCGGCCCGGCGAGCGCGATCGTGGCGATCCCGGCGAGCGTGGTCGCCGCGCTGACGAGCGTCACGGCGTCGGGCGTGAGGCCGAGCACGTACGCGCCGGCGGCCAGCGGGCGGCCGAGCGGGCGGTTGACGAAGCGCGAGTACGCGGCCGCGCCGCTCGAGGACTTCTGCGCGTCGTGCAGTCGCGTCATCGCCGCGCCGAACTCGGACATGGGCACCTCGCGAAAGAGACGGGGGAGCTTCTGGGAAGCGGCGGCGACGGATTGTCTGCCCGCCCCCGACCGTGCCGAGAATCGTATCCAGGCGAGGCTGGGTGAACAGCGGGTGAGGTTGTATCTCGCCCGGGTGAATTCCGGCGTCACGGCCGCGCGGCGGGCTTAGGATCGCCGCGACGGCCGACGTGCCAGGACCTGGAGGTGACGACCGTGGACGACGTCTCGGACGCCTCCGGCGACCTCGCGATCGTGGTCGTGAGCTACGGCTCCGCCGCCCTCCTGGAGCGCAACCTCGGCGCGCGCGGCGAGGTCGGGGAGGCGCGCGTGCTCGTCGTCGACAACCGGTCGACGACGGCGGAGCGCGAGCGGGTCTCGCGCCTGGCGGACGAGCGCGGCTGGGACCTGCTCGCCCCGGCGGAGAACCTGGGCTTCGGCGGCGGCGCCAACCTGGGGATGCGCGCGGCGTTCGACGCCGGCGCGGACGAGGTGCTCCTGCTCAACCCCGACGCGACGATCGCCGCGACCGACGTCCGGACGCTGCGGGCGGCCGTCGAGGACGACCGCCTGCTCCTCGTCTCCCCGGTCGTCCTCACGCCTGCGGGGCGCCGCTGGTTCGGGGGCCTCGACGTCTACCTCGACGACGGCACGTTCCGCGCGCCGTCGCGCCGTGACGAGCACCCCGGCGCCGCGCGCGTGGAGTGGCTCAGCGGCGCGTGCCTGCTCGTCACCCGGGAGGTCTGGGAGCGCACGGGCGGGTTCGACGACGCCTACTTCCTCTACTGGGAGGACGTCGACCTGTCCTACCGCCTGCAGCGCGCGGGCGGCCGGGTCGCCGTCGTCGAGGACGCCGTCGCGGTCCACGACGAGGGTGGGACCCACCGCGACGGCCGGCAGCGGCCGGAGGCCAAGTCGGAGACGTACTACTACTACAACATCCGCAACCGGATGCTGTTCGCCGCGCAGCACCTCGACGAGGTGTCCGTGCGGCGCTGGCGGCGCAGCGCGCCGGGCAACGCCCGCGCGGTCCTGCGGCGCGGCGGTCGGCGCCAGTTCCTGCGGCCGGTCGTCCCGCTGCGGGCGGCCTGGCGCGGGCTGCGCGACGGCCGGCGGGCGGCCCGGCAGGGCGCCGCGACGGCGGACCGGCGCGAGCCGGCACGGAGCACGACCGGAGGCGGACGATGAACACGGAGAACGACGGAGCCCCCGAGGGTGGCGCCACCCGGGCACGGCGGCCCTCCCGCCGCGTCGTCGCGGTGATCGGGGCAGCGGTCGCTCTCGCGGTCGCCGTCACCCTGGTCGTGCTGCAGCCGTGGCGGTCCGACGGCGACGAGTCCCCGGGCGGGACGGTCACGCCCGCGCCGGTCGCCTCCCCGGAGGCGAGCGGCGACGCCTCGGCCGACGCGACGCCGTCGGACGGCACGGACGCCGCGGACGGCGCGGACGCGGCGGGCGGCGACGGGACCGCCGGGACGGCCGGGGCCGACGGGGCGGACCCCGCCGTCGTGCCCGTGGCCCCCGAGCTGGAGCCGGCCGCGCCGGACCAGACGGTCCAGGCGCCCGACGGCGTGACCGTGCGGCTCGCGCAGGTCGAGCACGTCGAGGGGGAGGCCGTGGCCGCGGGCGAGACCTCGGGTCCGGCCGTCCGCCTCACCGTCGAGGTGACGAACGGGACCGACGCCCCGCTGGACCTCTCCTACGCCGTGGTCAACGCCTACACGGGCGAGGACCGCGCGCCGGCCGGGCGCCTCGTGCAGCCCGGCGGCCAGCCCTTCGAGGGCGAGCTCGCCCCGGGCGAGAGCGGGACGGGCGTCGTCCTGTTCTCCATCCCCGACGCCGACCGCGACGACGTCACCGTCGCGGTGGAGTACGCGCCGGGCACGTCGACCGTGGTGTTTCGCGGCGATCTGTCCTGACCCGCGCGGGAAGGGGCGGTAAATTTCGCCCGCTCGCGCCGTTCTGCGGCCGGTTCACCGGCGCTACAGTCACAACGTCCGGCTGATGGACCGGCATTTCCGCGGGTCCGCGACGAAGAGAGTCACCCATGAAAAACAATGATGTGAGTCGGACGGTCGTCCAGGGCTCTCTTCGGGGCGCGCCGCCGGGACGACGACGCGTCGTCGGCCGGGTCGCCGGGCTGACCGTCGCCGCCCTCGTGGCGACGGCGCTGGTCGCCCCGTCGGCCGGTGCGGTCGAGACCGCGGCGCCCGTCGCGGCCCCCGCCGCCGTCGCGCCCGACGCGCCGGTGGCCGCGGCCGCCACCCCGGCCGACGCGACCGTCCCGGTCACGGCCGACCCTCTGCCCACGACCCAGATCGACGGGATCGTCTGGGCGCAGACCATCGTCGGCGGACGCGCGTACGCCGGCGGCCAGTTCACCTCGGCGCGCCCCGCGGGTGCGGCGGCCGGGACGGGGGAGACCCCGCGCGCGAACATCCTGCGGTACGACGTCGAGACCGGTGTGCTCGACGGGTCCTGGAACCCGGGCACGAACGGCCGCGTCCTCGCGATCTCGTCGTCGCCGGACGGCAAGCGGCTCTACGTCGCGGGCGCGTTCACCGAGATCGCCGGCCAGACGCGGTACCGCCTCGCGGCGTTCGACACCGCGACCGGGGCGCTCGTCTCGAGCTGGAACCCGGGCACGAACTCCACGGTCTACGACATCAAGGCGACGAACTCCACGGTCTACATCACCGGCGAGTTCTCCAACGTCAACAACACCGCGCGCGCCCGCATCGCCGCGCTGGACGCGTCCACGGGCGCGCTGCTCGGCTTCGCGCCGGAGCTCGCCGGCGGGTACGGCGGCCGCGCGATCGAGATCTCGCCCGACGGCGCCAAGGTGGTCGTCGCGGGCTCGTTCACGAGCACCAACGGGTCGACGAACCCGGGCCGCGGCATGGCGGCCCTCGACGCGACGACGGGCACCGTGCTCCCGTGGGCCGTCAACTCCGTGATCCGCAACGGCGGCGACAACGCCGCGATCTACTCGCTCGCGTCCGACGGCGACAGCGTCTACGGCTCGGGCTACGACTTCGGCGGCAGCAAGACGGACGACGACTTCGAGGGCTCGTTCCGCGCGAGCTGGTCCGACGGGTCGCTCGTCTGGATGGAGGACTGCCACGGCGACACGTACTCCGTGTACCCGGCCGGCGACTCCGTCTACGTCGCGACCCACGCGCACTACTGCGGCAACATCGGCGAGTTCCCGCAGACGGACCCCTGGACGGTGAACCACTCGCTGGCCTTCGCCAAGGAGCCGTCGGACCGCAAGATCACCCCGGACATCTGGGGCTACCGCAGCTTCACGGGCCAGACGGCGGGCAAGCTGCTGCACTGGTACCCGACGTGGAGCACGGGCAGCGCGTCCGGGATCTCGCAGGCCGGGTGGGACATCACGGCCAACGACAAGTACGTCGTGTACGGAGGCGAGTTCACGCGCGTCGCCGGGGCGCGGCAGCAGGGCCTGGTTCGGTTCGCGCGGCGCGACGTCGCCCCGACGAAGATCGGCCCGACGATCCAGGGCGGGCAGTACGTCATCTCGACGCGGTCCCTCGTCAGCGGGAGCGCCCGCGTCTCCTGGCCGGCGAACATCGACCAGGACAACGCCGAGCTGACCTACGAGCTGTACCGCCGCGGCACGACCGCCCCGATCTCCACGCAGAAGGCGTCGTCCACGTACTGGGTGCGCCCGACCATGGGCTACACCGACTCCGGCCTCGCGCCGGGCAGCACGGTCGAGTACCGCGTCAAGGTGATCGACGGCGACGGCAACTCCACGGTCTCGAACTGGACACCGGTCACGATCGCGGCGCAGGGGTCGAGCACGGCCTACAACGACTCGGTGCTCGGCGACTCGCCGGTGAGCTACTGGCCGATGAACGAGGCGAGCGGGAGCAGCGCGACCGACTGGGCCTCGCTGTCCGACCTCGCGCTCACGAACGGCACGACGCGCGGCGTCGACGGCAAGGACGTCCCGCCGACGGCGAAGGCGACGCGATTCTCGGGCGCCAACGGCGTCTCCGGGAGCACCCCGACCGCGACCACCGGACCGCAGCGGTTCTCCGTCGAGGCCTGGTTCCGCACGACCTCGACGTCGGGCGGCAAGATCGTCGGCTTCGGCAACGCCAAGACCGGCACGTCGTCGAGCTACGACCGGCACATCTACATGAACAACTCGGGGCGCCTGACGTTCGGCGTCCACCCGGGGATGGTCCGCGAGATCACGACCGCCGGCTCGTACAACGACGGCGCGTGGCACCACGTGGTCGGCACGCTCGACGGCTCCGGCATGACCTTCTGGGTCGACGGCGTCAAGGCGGGTCAGCGCAGCGACACGACGTCGGCGCAGTCCTACTCGGGCTACTGGCGCGTCGGTGGGGACAGCCAGTCGGGCTGGCCGAACAGCGGAAGCTCGAACTTCTTCAACGGCACCATCTCCGACGTCGCCGTGTACGACCGTGCGCTCACCCGCGGCGAGGTCGCCGACCACTGGACGGCGAGCGGCCGTCCCGCGGCCGGGGCCACCGCGCCGCAGGACGCGTACGGCCAGGCGGTCTACTCGCTCGAGCCGACGCTGTACTGGCGGCTCGGCGAGTCCTCGGGCTCGGTCGCGAAGGACTCCGGCCCCGACGCGTCCGACGGTTCGTACTCCGGCCCTGTGACGAAGTCGCAGACCGGTGCGCTCACGGGCGTCACGGACACGGCGGTGCGCTTCCAGCCGACGAAGAACATCTTCGGCACCTGGAACGGCGGGCTGGTCGCGAGCCAGCGCAGCTACGCCAACCCGACGGTGTACTCGGTCGAGACCTGGTTCAAGACCGACACCACGACGGGCGGGAAGCTCATCGGGTTCGGCAGCAGCCGGACGGGCACGAGCTCCAACTACGACCGCCATGTGTACATGTCGGCGGACGGCAAGGTGAAGTTCGGCGCGTACGACGGCGCGCAGCAGGTGCTCAGCACCACGGGCTCGTACCGGGACAACGCCTGGCACCACGTCGTGGCGACGCAGTCGAGCGAGGGCATGCGGCTCTACCTCGACGGCGAGCTGGTCGGGTCGAACGACAAGGCCGTGCCGGAGAACACCACCGGCTACTGGCGGCTCGGCGGCGACAACGGCTGGGAGGGCGACACGTACTGGAAGGGCTACCTCGACGAGGCGGCCGTCTACCCGGTCGCGCTCACGGCCGCCCAGGTGAAGCAGCACTACCAGCTGGGCTCCGGCACCACGCCGAACGTCCCGCCGCAGGCGGTCGTGACGGCGCAGGCCGACGGCCTCACGGTGTCGGTCGACGGGTCGGGCTCGAGCGACCCGGACGGCACGCTGACCGGGTACGCGTGGGACTTCGGTGACGGCGCGACCGGCACCGGGGCGACGGCGACCCACACCTACGACGCGCCGGGGACGTACACGATCACGCTCGACGTGACCGACGACCGCGGGGCGACGGCCACGGCGACGACCTCGGTGCAGGTGCTCGCGCCGAACGTGGAGCCGCAGGCGGCGTTCACGGCCTCCGCGACGGACCTCACCGTCGCGGTGGACGGCTCGTCGTCGAGCGACCCGGACGGCACGATCGCGTCGTACGCGTGGAGCTTCGGCGACGACGCGACGGCGGAGGGCGCCACGGCCTCGCACACCTACGCGCAGGCCGGGACGTACACGGTCACGCTCACGGTGACGGACGACCGCGGGGGCACGTCCTCCGCGTCGCACGACGTCGTGGCGACCGCGCCGGCGGAGAACGTGGTCGCTCGCGACACGTTCGACCGCGCGGTGACCTCCGGCTGGGGCACGACGACGTCGGGCGCGGCGTGGTCCGCGCTCGGCGGCGCCGCCGCCTTCTCGGTCGCGGACTCGGCCGGCACGCTGGCGATGTCGCCCTCCTGGACGCGCGAGGCGCGCCTGGCGGGGGTCTCGGAGTCGCGGGCCCGCACCGAGACGACGTTCTGGGCGGACGTCGCGTCGGTGGGCGGGACGACGTCGGTCACCCTCATCGGGCGGCAGGTCGGGACGAGCACGTACTCCGCGCGCGTCCGGCTCGAGCCCAACGGGCTCATGCGGCTCTACCTGCTCCGGGACGAGACGCTCCTCGGGAACCAGCTGCTCCCCGTGACGTACGCACCCGGTGCGCGGTACACGGTGTCGCTCTCGGCGGTCGGGACGTCCCCGACGACGCTCTCCGCCAAGGTGTGGCCCACGGCGGCCGGCCCGGCGCAGGCGTGGCACCTCGAGGCGACCGACACCACGGCGGCGCTCCAGGCGCCCGGCACGGTGAGCATCAAGGTGGCCGTGAGCTCGGTGTCCACCAACCCGACGACGCGCGTGTCGTTCGACGACGTCAAGGTGGTGCGCGAGCCGTAGGCCCCGCGTCCCGCACGTCCGCCGGTGCCCCCGGGTCCTCGACCCGGGGGCACCGGCGTGCTCAGGGGGAGCCGACCGGGACGGTGCTGCCGCGGTCGGGCAGCGTGTACGGGGTCGCGATCGCCACGCCGAGCATGAGGACGGTGGCGGACACCGAGTAGAACGGGCTGAAGAGCAGGTCCCACGCGCACGACAGCGCGAGGTAGAGCAGGAGAGCGGACGCCGCGTTGCGGCCGAGGTCGGCCAGCGTGCCGCGCCAGACGACGACGACGCACACGACGGCGAACAGCATGCCGGCGAGCCCGAACCGGATCCACTGGTCGCCGAGCACGGAGTGCACCTCGAAGCCGGACCCGAAGAGGTACTTCTCCACGTAGCCGTTGTTCGGGTCGTAGTTGAGCCGCGCCATCCCGGTCTTGGCGGTGAGCAGGTCCTCGAGGTTGGGCACGGCGCCCGCGCCGTACCCCCAGGGCCTCGCCGCCACGAGCGCGGTCGCGGCGCCCATCTCGGGCCGCCCGCCCGTGAAGACGGAGCCCGACGTCTGGATCTGCATCTCGGTGCGCTGCTGCGCGTCCGCGCCGAGGTAGCCGTCGAGCACGAGGGTCTGCATCCCGAGGAAGACGACGAGCGCGAGCACGCCGAGCTGCGTCGCGACGCGCACCCCGCCGGACCGTACGCGCAGGCCCGTGCGCATCGCCTGCCAGGCGACGAGGAGAGCGACCATGAGCATCGTGGTCGCGGCCGACCGCGAGTCGTTGACGGCGGAGACCCCGGCGAGCGCGAGGGCCGCGACGACCTGGAGCCCGCGCGACCGCGTGCTGAGGCACAGCGCGAGCACGAGCACGGTCACGGGCATGCCGAACGTGTACTTCCAGGGGTTGTCGGCGCCCCCCGTCCGGAGCACGGCCGCGGCGAGCGCACCGACCCCGAAGAGGACCGCGACGGTCGACGTCTCGAGGACGGCGCGGCACCACAGGAGCACGCCGGCGCCGAGGACGAGCGCGGAGAGGGTGATGAGGCCGTCGCGCAGGGCCAGCGAGGACAGCACGCGGTCCGGGGCGGAGAGCTCGGTGAGCAGGACGCCGCTGAGCAGCGCGAGGACGCCGAGCCCCACGAACCACCGGCCGGGACGGGACCGGCGCACGACGGGGAGCCACACGGGGAGCAGCACGAGCCCGACGACGAGCGCCGGGGTGATCCCCGCGACGATCGGGATCCAGGCGCCGCAGGCGAGCGCTGCCGCGCCGGCCGCGATCCGCGTCGCGACGTCGGACACCCCGGGCAGCGGTGCCGCCGCGGGGACGGCTCCGGCCTCTGCCCCGGCCCCGGCCCGTGCTCCGGCGCCGGGCTCGGCTCGCGCCGTCATGGCCGCGTGCGGCGGTCCGCGTCCTCGACGGCGCGCGTCTCCGCGGCGCCCCGGGCCGCCGGCGCGTCCCCGGCCGACGGCGCGTCCCCGGTCGCCGCAGCCTCCCCGGTCGCCGCAGCGGCCCGGACGTCCGGGGACCCGGGCTCGCGCGTGAACGCGCCGGGGACGCCGACCCGGGAGTCGTTGACGTAGTAGGCGCTGCGCCCGCGCGGCTTGACGTCGTTGAGCACGATGCCGATGACGTCGGCCTCGCCCCGCTCGAACTTGTCGACCGTCTGGCGCAGCCGCGAGATGCGGGTCTTGCGCGCCCGGGCGACGACGAGCACGCCGTCAACCGCGCGCGAGAGCCAGAGCGGGTCGCTCAGCGGGAGGATCGGCGCGGTGTCGATCACGACGTAGTCGTAGTGCGTGCGCAGGTCGCCGATCACGGCGACGAGCCGCTCGGAGGACAGCAGCACTCCGGGGTTCGCGGGCAGGACGCCGCTCGGCAGCACGAAGAGGTTGGGGCGCGTCCAGGGGAGCACGATGTCCTCCTGGGCCACGTCGCCGACGAGCAGGTTCGTCAGGCCGACCGACCCCTCCAGCCCGGTGACGCGCGCGATCGAGGGCCGGCGCAGGTCGGCGTCGACGAGGAGCACGCTGCTCCCGTCCTCGGCGAGCGAGAGCGCGAGGCTGATCGCGATCGAGCTCTTGCCCTCGCCCGCGTCGCCGGACGAGACCATGAGCACGCGGCGGCCGTGGTCGACGTCGGCGAAGCGGACGTTGGCGACGAGCGTGCGCACGCTCTCGGACGGGCGGCTCCCCGGCCCGGCGGCGACGACCGCGGGCAGCGACGTGCGCGACGGCACCTTGACGACCTCGCCGAGGAACGGCACGCCGAGCATCGACTGGATCGACGACGAGCTGACGACACGACGCGCGAGCAGCTCGCGCAGGACGGCGTACGTCACGCCGACGGCGAGCCCGGCGGCGAGGCCGACCATCATGAGCAGGCGCGTGTTGGGCGCGATGGGGTTCACCGGCTGGCGGGCGGGGGCGATCGTCGTGATCCGCACCGCCGACGAGCGGTCGGCCAGCTGCGGCGACAGCTCGGGGACGGCCAGCGCGAGCTGGTCGCTGATGCCGTCGGCGATCTCGCGCGCGCGGTCGGGCGAGGTGTCGCTCACCGCGATCTCGATGACGACCGTGTTGAGCGGCGTGTTCACGCTGACGCTGCGGGCCAGGCGGGCGGGCGTGGTGTCGAGCCCCAGGTCGTCGATCACGGGCTCGAGCACGTACGGCGACTGCGCGAGCACCGCGTACGACGCGACGAGGTTCTGCACGTAGTTCGAGCCCTGCACGAGCTCCGCGGCGTTCTCGCCCTGCTCGGGCACGACCATCACGGACGCCGACGACTGGTAGACCTTCGGTTCCGAGCGGGCGTAGCCGAACCCGGCGACCGCCCCCAGGACGGCGCACACGGCGACCACGATCCAGTGGCGCAGCACCGCGGTCACGTACTCGCGCAGCGTCATCTCTCGCCCTCCGTGGCCGGTCGGCACCGTCGGCGACGGGCCCTGCCGTCCACCGTAGTCGGGCGCACCGGACGGTCGCCGCAGGTCGGGCGGGATTCACCCTCCCGCGGCGGTCGGATCTCGTGGAGAAGGTCCTAAGATCGTGAATTCCGGGCAGCGGTCCGGCGCTCGGGCCTGCGGGCGACGCACCGGGAGCACGAGGAGGACGAGTGGGCCTCTGGCGTTCGGTGACCGGGACGGCCGGCGCCAAGGTCGCCGTGATGGGCCTGGCGGGCCTGCTCGGGATCGTCACCAGCCGCCTGATCATCGAGCACTTCGGCGTCGCGTCGTACGCCCAGTACGGGCTGCTCAACGGGCTGCGCAACCTTCTGCCGTTCGCCGACCTGGGCATCGGCGCGGTCGTCATCAACGCCATCGCGGAGGCGTCGTCCCCGCGCGAGTCGGAGCGCGTGCACCGGACGCTGACGACGGCGCTGCGCGTCCTCACCGTGTCGGGCCTGACGATCGCGGCCGTGTGCGTGGCGATCCAGCTCCTCGGGTGGTGGCCACTCCTGCTCGGCGACGGCCTCGTCGCGGGCGGCGACGTCGTCGCGACCCTGTGCCTCGTCGTGTTCGGGCTCTCGCTCCCGCTCGGGATCGGCATCCGGGTCCTCATCGGGCTCAAGCAGAACGTGCTCCAGACGTTCCTCCAGGGCATCGTGTCGCCGCTCTTCTTCGTCGGCGTCGTCGTGCTCGTCCTCGTGGGCAAGGGGCAGGGCGGCGACTACGTCGCGCTCGTCTCCTACGTCGCGGCCGGGCTCGCGTCGGCCATCACGGTGAGCGTGGCCGCGCGTCTGCTGGCACCCCAGGTCGGCCGGGCGTTCCGCGACGTCCCGCGGCGCCGGGCGGTGCCCGGGGTCCCGGTGGCGGCGGTCGCGGTGCCGATGCTCGTGCAGTCCGTCGCGATGCCCGTGGCGATGCAGAGCGACCGGCTCCTCCTGTCCCACCTGTCCACGACGCAGGCGCTCGCGCAGTACACGTTCGCGACCCAGCTCTTCGGGCTCGTCATGCAGGCGATCATCGCGGCGGGGGTCAGCATGTGGCCCTACTTCGCGCAGGCGCGGGCGCGCGACGAGGTGATGAGCCCGTTCCGGATCTCGCTCGCGTTCCTCGCCGGAGGCGTGCTGCTGTCCGCGGTGCTCGCGCTGTGCCTGCCGTTCCTCCAGGACGTCGTGGCCGACGGCAAGATCACCGTGCCCCTCGCGCTCGTCCTCGGCTACTGCGCGCTCGTGGCGGTCCAGGCGCTCAACTACCCGCCGGGCATGTACATGACCGACGAGCGCGGCCTGCGCTTCCAGGTCGTCCCCGTCCTGCTCATGACCGTGAGCAACGTGGCGCTCTCGTGGGTGCTCATCGAGCCGCTGGGCGCGGCCGGGCCGGTCGTCGGGTCGGCGGTCGCGATCTTCGTCTTCCAGGTGGTGCCGAACTCGATCTGGGTCGCCCGGGACCTGCGCGCCCGACGGCGGGCCGCGGCGGCCGGTCGCTCGGAGGAGGCCCCGGTGGCAGGGGCCTGACGCAGGACCGCGCGCGGAACGATGTGGGTCCACGCGCGTAGTGTGGACGCCGGACCCGATCGCCCGCCCCGGTCGGGACCGTCGTCGTGCCCTCTCCTCGAAGGACCCCCATGAACCTCACCGGCATCCTGCCCGCGCTGCTCGCCGACCAGGCCGCGGCGGCCGCGGTCGAGCACGTGCGCGCACGCGGCGAGGCCGACGTCGTCGGCCCGGCCGGCGTCCGCCCGCCGCTCCTCGCGGCGATGGCGGGGGCGCGCGCGACGGGGCCGGTGCCGGACGGCGAGGCCCCGGCGGCCGACGCCCGGGCCGGCCAGGCGTGGGCCACCGGCTCGCGGCCGCTCGTCGTGGTCACCGCGACGGGCCGCGACGCCGACGAGCTGGCCGCGAGCGTGCGCGCCTACCTGCCGGACGAGCTCGGCGACGTCGTCGCGGTGCTGCCGAGCTGGGAGACCCTGCCGCACGAGCGCCTGAGCCCGCGCGCGGACACGGTCGCCAAGCGCATCGCGGTGTTCCGCCGCCTCGCGCACCCGGACCCGGAGGTCGGGCCGTCCGGTCCCGTCCGGGTGCTCGTCCTGCCCGTCCGGGCGCTCCTGCAGCCCGTCGTGGACGGTCTGGGGGACCTCGAGCCGGTCGCGCTGCACGCGGGCACGACCGCGGACCTCACGGACGTCGCGGAGCGGCTCGTCGCGGCGGCGTACACGCGCGTGGACATGGTCGAGCGGCGCGGCGAGTTCGCGGTCCGCGGCGGCATCCTCGACATCTTCCCGCCCACGGAGGACCACCCGCTGCGCGTGGAGTTCTGGGGCGACGAGGTGTCGGAGATCCGCTGGTTCGCGGTCGCGGACCAGCGCAGCCTGGAGATCGCCGAGCACGGGCTGTGGGCGCCGCCGTGCCGCGAGATCCTGCTCACGGACTCGGTGCGGGCGCGCGCCGCCGCGCTCGTGGAGGACCTGCCGGGCGCGACGGAGATGCTCGACCGGCTCGCGGCGGGCGTCGCCGTCGAGGGCATGGAGTCCCTCGCGCCGGTGCTCGTGGACCGCATGGTCCCGGTGCTGGAGCTCGTGCCCGACGACGCGCTCCTCGTCGTGGACGACGCCGAGCGCGTGCGCCGTCGCGCCCACGACCTGGTGGCGACGACGGAGGAGTTCCTCGCCGCGGCCTGGACGGGTGCGGTGGCGGGCGGCAAGGCGCCGGTGGACCTGTCCGCGGCGTCGTTCGAGACGTTCTCCGAGGTGCGCGCGGTCGCGCAGCGCCGCGGGCTGGGCTGGTGGACGCTGTCGTCGTTCGCGCTCGACAACCCCGACCTGGACGTCCCGCCGGACGCCGACGGGAGCACGGGCGGGAGCACCGCCGCGGCGAGCGACGGCGCGGGCACGACGGCCGCCCACGTCGGCGAGAGCGCCGACGGCGTGCCGACCTTCACGCTCGGCGCGCGCGACGTCGAGTCCTATCGCGGCGACGTGGCGCGCGCGCTCGACGACGTGCGCGGCCTGCAGCACGCGGGCTGGCGGCTCGTGCTCACGACGGAGGGCCACGGGCCGGCCAAGCGCATGGTCGAGCAGCTCGGCGCGGCGGACACGCCCGCGCGCCTCGTGCCGCGGCTCGACGACGAGCCGGAGGGCGGCATCGTCCTCGTCACCCCGGCGATGGTCGGCAAGGGCTTCGTCGCGCCGGGGCTGCGCCTCGCCGTCTTCTCCGAGGCCGACCTCACGGGCCGCGCCGGCACGAGCACGCGCGACATGCGCAAGATGCCCAGCCGGCGTCGCAACGTCGTCGACCCGCTCCAGCTCAAGGCGGGCGACTTCGTCGTGCACGAGCAGCACGGCGTGGGCCGCTTCGTCGAGCTCGTGCAGCGCACGCTCGGCACGGGCGGCAACGCCGCGACGCGCGAGTACCTCGTGATCGAGTACGCGTCGAGCAAGCGCGGCCAGCCGGGCGACCGCCTGTTCGTGCCCATGGACCAGCTCGACCAGGTCACGAAGTACACGGGCGGCGAGGCGCCGAGCCTCAACAAGATGGGCGGGTCGGACTGGGCCAAGACGAAGTCCCGCGCGCGCAAGCACGTCAAGGAGATCGCGGGCGAGCTCATCCGCCTGTACTCGGCCCGCATGGCGACGCAGGGCCACGCGTTCGGCCCGGACACGCCGTGGCAGCGCGAGCTCGAGGACGCGTTCGCGTACGTCGAGACGCCCGACCAGCTCGCGACGATCGACGAGGTCAAGGCCGACATGGAGAAGACGGTCCCCATGGACCGGCTCGTGTGCGGCGACGTCGGCTACGGCAAGACGGAGATCGCGATCCGCGCGGCGTTCAAGGCCGTCCAGGACGGCAAGCAGGTCGCGGTGCTCGTGCCCACGACGCTGCTCGTGCAGCAGCACCTCGAGACGTTCTCCGAGCGGTACGCGGGCTTCCCCGTGACGGTCAAGGCGCTCTCGCGCTTCCAGACCCCCAAGGAGTCCGAGGAGGTCGTGGACGGGCTGGCCCAGGGCACCGTGGACGTCGTCATCGGCACCCACCGCCTCATCACGGGCAGCGTGCGGTTCAAGGACCTGGGCCTCGTCATCATCGACGAGGAGCAGCGGTTCGGCGTCGAGCACAAGGAGACGCTCAAGCAGCTGCGGACCAACGTGGACGTGCTCGCCATGTCCGCGACCCCGATCCCGCGCACGCTCGAGATGGCCGTCACGGGCATCCGCGAGATGTCGACGCTCGCGACCCCGCCGGAGGAGCGGCACCCCGTCCTCACGTACGTCGGGGCGTACGAGGAGAAGCAGATCGCCGCCGCGCTGCGCCGCGAGCTCCTGCGCGAGGGCCAGGTGTTCTACGTGCACAACAAGGTCGAGACGATCGAGCGCACCGCGTCGCGGCTGCGCGAGCTCGTCCCCGAGGCCCGCGTGGGCGTCGCGCACGGCAAGATGAACGAGCACCAGCTCGACCAGGTGATCCGGGCGTTCTGGGAGAAGGAGCTCGACGTCCTCGTCTGCACGACGATCATCGAGACGGGCCTCGACATCTCCAACGCGAACACGCTCATCCTCGAGCGCGCGGACATGCTCGGGCTGTCCCAGCTCCACCAGCTCCGGGGCCGCGTGGGCCGTGGGCGCGAGCGCGCGTACGCGTACTTCCTGTACCCGCCCGAGCGGCCCCTCACCGAGACCGCGCACGACCGCCTCGCCACGATCGCGGCCCACACCGACCTCGGCGCGGGCATGCAGGTCGCGATGAAGGACCTCGAGATCCGCGGCGCGGGCAACCTGCTCGGCGGGGAGCAGTCCGGGCACATCGCGGGCGTCGGGTTCGACCTGTACGTGCGCATGGTGGGGGAGGCCGTGGCGAACTACCGCGGCGACGGGCCCGAGGAGCAGCCGGAGGTGTCGATCGAGCTCCCGGTCGACGCGCACCTGCCGGAGTCCTACATCGCGACCGAGCGCCTGCGGCTCGAGGCGTACAAGAAGATCGCCGCCGCGGCCGACGCGCCGGAGCTCGCCGAGGTGCGGGCCGAGCTCGTCGACCGCTACGGCGCGCTCCCGGACGTCGCGTCCGCGCTGTTCGACGTCGCGGACTTCCGCAACCACGCCCGCCGGGCAGGGCTCACGGACGTCACGGCGCAGGGCAAGTTCATCCGGTTCGCGCCGGTCGACCTCCCCGAGTCGGCGCAGCTGCGGCTCAAGCGCCTCTACCCGGGCACGCTGCTCAAGCCCGCGATCCGCGCGATCCTCGTGCCGTACCCGACGACGGCGCGCATCGGCGGCCGCCCGCTGCGCGGTGCGGAGGTCCTCGGGTGGGCGCGCCAGCTCATCGACGCCGTGGTGCTCGGCGAGGTGAGCGCGGCCGCGACGGTGGGGACGTCGTCGGCCCGCTGACGCGCGGTCAGCGCAGGCGCCAGCTCCGCCGGCCGCCGTGCCGGGGGGAGCTGCTGCCGCCGCGCCCGGTGGGGTCGGTGCCGTCGCCGGCGCCGGGGAACGGCGGCGTGCGCGCGCCGCGCTCGGTGAGGGTGGGGGACCACTCGAGGCGCCGGGCTGCGGGCGGGTGCACGACGCGGGCGACCGCCGCGACCGCGGTGTCGATCGTCGTGAACGCCTGCCGGTAGGCCCGCTCGGAGCGGCCGTGCGGGTCCGGGATGTCGAGGGGCGTGCGCGGGGTGATCGTCCGGACGCGCTGCGCGCTCGCGATCTCCGGGAGGCGGGCGATCCGGTCGGCGTCGGTCTCGTCCGGGTCGACGGGCAGGTCCACGGCCGAGAGCAGCGCGGCGAGCTCCAGGAGCGTGTAGGTGCGTCGCACGGCCTGCGGGACGAGGGTGACGACGGCGGCCCGCTGCGCCCGGGACATCGTGAGGACGAGGTCCGCCTGCTCGATCATCGCCGCGGTGAGCTGCCGGCCGGTGTGCGTCGACGCCTCCAGGCCGCGTGCCGCGAGCAGCCGCGCCATCGGCTCGTCGAGCGGGGCCCCCTCGAGCGCGTGCGTCCCGGCGCTCGACACCGTGACGCTCGTGTCGCTGCGGATGCTCAGCAGCCTCTCGGCGGTGGGGGAGCGGCAGACGTTCCCGGTGCACACGGTGAGGACCTGGGACGGCATGACTGAGGTCGGCACTCCCTCCGGTGCGCGGGGACGTCGTCCGGAAAGGCGACCGACCGAAGGTAGCACGCAGCGATCGGGGCCCTGCCGGGCGGACGGGCGGGTGCGCTCCCACGCGCTCGTGGGGCCCACAATTCACCCGGTGGGCCGCACTCTTCACCCTCGGGGGGCGTGGTTCCGGGCCTCCTCCCGGTCCTAGCCTGGACGCGGCCCCCTCGCCGTGCGGGGCGCGCGGCCGAGGACGGGAGGACGGGCATGAAGGTCGGGTACGCCCCCGGTGCGTGGGACCTGTTCCACGTCGGGCACCTCAACGTCCTCCGGCACGCCCGCAGCGAGTGCGACTACCTCGTCGCGGGCGTCGTGGACGACGACATGCTCGAGCTCGCCAAGGGGCGGCGCCCGGTCGTCCCCGTCACGGAGCGCGCGGAGATCGTCCGCCACGTCCGGTTCGTCGACGAGGTGTTCGTCGAGACCCAGCCCGACAAGCTCGAGACCTGGCGGCAGCGCCCGTTCGACGTGTTCTTCAAGGGCGACGACTGGCGCGGGACCCCGAAGGGCGCCGAGCTGGAGCGCCGCTTCGCCGAGGTGGGCGTCGAGGTCGTCTACTTCCCCTACACGGTGCACACGTCGAGCACCGCGCTGCGGCGCGCGCTGACGCTGCTCGAGCCGGCGGCCGGGATCACGGTCGAGGGCTGAGCCCTCCCGCGGTCAGCTCTTGCGGCCGTCGAGGAAGTACGCGATCGGGCCGACCCAGTTGACGAGGAGCGCGAGGCCCCACGCGAGCTTGGTCCCGTTCACCTGCTCGGCCGGCCGGCGCACCAGGTCCCGGTACGCCGCGGCGGTGAGCGTGACCTGTGCCGCCCCCACGACCCCGACGGCGATGCGCTGACCCTTCGTCAGGTCCTTCCACCGGCGCTTGGTTCCCATGGCGTCTCCTCTCGGCGTGTCCTCCGACGCTATGCCGTCCGGGCCGCCGCCGCACCGGCACGGCCCGTCGACACGGGTCGTGACAGGCCGCGTCCGTCTCTGTAAGGTTGCAGCAACATCCGGAAACATCCTGCAAAGCCGCAGGATCCGGTCGCGCCCGCCACCCCGGGGCGCTCGTCATCACCGCGTGGCCCGCCCGTGCTCGACGCCGAGCGCGCGGCGGCCGCATCCTCGAAGGAGCTGCAATGACGCGCACCACCGACCTCGCCGCACCACCGGCGCCCACCCCTGTCCCCGCAGGACGCTCCGCCCGCCGGCCCCGCGGCCGCCGGCGCCACGGCCGCCTGCGCCGCGTCCTCGCGGCGGGCGCCTCGGCGGCCCTCGCGCTGACCGCGGCGCTGGCCGCGGTCCCGGTCGCCGCGCCCGCCGCGGCCGCGCCACCGGTGCCGACGCCCGTCGTCGACTCCCCGAACGGCCGGGGCGACGTGATCCTCAACCTCTTCCAGTGGACGTGGGACTCCGTGGCCGCCGAGTGCACGAGCACCATCGGCCCCGCCGGGTTCGGCTACGTCCAGGTCTCGCCGCCGCAGGAGCACATCCGGGGCACGGCCTGGTGGACCTCCTACCAGCCCGTCAGCTACAAGCTCGAGTCCAAGCTCGGCACGCGGGCCGAGTTCCAGCGCATGGTGAGCACGTGCAAGGCGGCGGGGGTCGGCGTGATCGTCGACGCCGTCGTCAACCACACGGCGGGCGCCGACACCGGGTCCGGCACCGGGACCGGCGGGACGAGCTACGCCGTGGACAGCTTCCCGGGTGTCCCGTACGGGCCGGACGACTTCAACGACTGCCGGTCGAACATCAGCAACTACGGCGACCGGTACAACGTCCAGAACTGCCGCCTCGTCTCGCTCCAGGACCTGCGGACGAGCTCCGACTACGTCCGCGGCAAGATCGCGGGGTACTTCAACGACCTCCTGTCGCTCGGCGTCTCGGGCTTCCGCATCGACGCCGCGAAGCACATCCCGGCGTCCGACCTCGCGGCGATCAAGGCGCGGCTGACGAACCCGGACGTCTTCTGGGTGCACGAGGTCATCGGCGCGAGCGGCGAGCCGATCCAGCCCGCGGAGTACCTCGGGTCGGGCGACTCGCACGAGTTCTTCTACGCGCGCGAGCTGAAGTCCCGGTTCGACGGCCAGATCAAGGACCTGCGGACGATCGGCGACGACAAGCTGCCCTCCGACCGCGCGGGCGTCTTCGTCGACAACCACGACACCGAGCGCAACGGCGAGACCATGAGCTACAAGTGGGGCGCCAAGTACACGCTCGCGAACACCTTCATGCTGTCGTGGCCCTACGGCGCGCCGAGCGTCTACTCGGGGTACCGCTGGGACGACAAGGACGCGGGTGCGCCCGGCGCGTCGGCCGCCTCCGTGCCCGACGCGAGCTGCGCGAGCAGCGCGTGGGTCTGCACGCAGCGCTGGACCGAGATCGCGGGCATGGTCGGCTTCCACAACGCCGTCGCGGGCACCGCGGTGACGAACTGGTGGGACGACGGGAACAACCACGTCGCCTACGGGCGGGGCGCCAAGGGCTACGTGACGATCAACAACTCCGCGAACGCCGTGACGCGCACGTACCAGACCTCGCTCCCCGCCGGGACGTACTGCGACGTCGTGGCGTCGAAGGACTGCTCGAAGAAGGTCACCGTCTCCGGCTCGGGGACCTTCACCGCGACGGTGCCCGCGTACGGGGCGCTCGCGCTCCACGTCGGGGCGCGCGACGACGGCGGCACCGGGGGTCCCGGGCCGGTCGACCCGACGGGCGCGACGACCGTCTACTACGCGACCGACAAGGGCTGGAACGCGTACAACGTCCACTACAGGGTCGGCACGGGCGCCTGGACCGCCGTCCCCGGGGTCCCGATGGCCGCGGCCTGCACGGGCTGGGTCTCGCGGCAGATCACGCTGCCCAGCGGGGCGACGGGCGCCGCCGCGACCGTCACCGCCGCCTTCACGAACGGCTCGGGCGCCTGGGACAGCAACGGCGGCAAGGACTACTCCCTGTCCGGCGCCGCGGTCGCCGTCTCCGGCGGGACGGTCACGGCGGGCAACCCGTGCGCCGGCGGCGGGTCCCCGGGCGGGCCGGTCGAGGGGCCGGGCGAGGGGCAGAGCGACGCGTCGTTCTCCGTCACCGCGAGCACCACGTGGGGCCAGACGGTCCACGTCGTCGGCAGCATCCCCGCGCTCGGCTCCTGGGCGCCCGCGAACGGGGTGCCGCTGTCGTCGTCGGCCTACCCGGTGTGGACCGCGCGCGTCGACCTCCCGGCCGGCACGACGTTCCAGTACAAGTACGTCAAGCGCGACGGCGGCGGGAACGTCGTCTGGGAGAGCGGCGGCAACCGCACGGCGACGGTCGGTGCCGACGGCTCCGTGACGCTGTCGGACACCTGGCGGTCGTGACCCGCTCCTGCTGACCTGCCGAGCACGCGGTCGCTGCCCGTCCATCGGGCCACGACCGCGTGCTCGGCGCGCAGGACCCGCACGCCCGGGCGAACCTACGATGAGGCGGTGACCGCCCCCGAGCCCTCGGCTGCCCCGCACCCGCACGAGCCCGCGCACGACCGCGCGCCCGGCACCGCGACCGACCCGCTGCGCGACGTCGTCGCCGTCATGGACCGCCTCTACTCCCCGGGCGGGTGCCCGTGGGACCGCGAGCAGACGCACGTCTCGCTCGTGCGGTACCTCCTCGAGGAGGCGCACGAGCTCGCGGACGCCATCGAGACCGACGACCGCGCCGGGATGCGCGAGGAGCTCGGCGACCTGCTCCTGCAGGTGCTGTTCCACGCGCGCATCGCGAGCGAGGAGCCGGACCCGTTCACCGTCGACGACGTCGCCGCCGACCTCGCGGCGAAGCTCGTGCGGCGCCACCCGCACGTGTTCGCGGACGCCGACGCGACCGACCTGCACGGGCAGTGGGACGCGATCAAGAAGGCGGAGAAGCAGCGCTCGTCGGTGCTCGAGGGCATCTCGCACACGCAGGGGGCGCTCGCCCGCGCGCAGAAGGTCCTGTCTCGGGCCGGTCGCGGCGGCCTGGGCGACGTCGTCGGCGCGGCGCTCGCGGCGCCGTCGGGCACCGGGCCCGCGGCGGCCGGCGAGGACGGCGCCGGCCCGACGCCCGACGAGCGCCTCGGGCGCGAGCTGCTCGCGCTCGTGGCCCGCGCGGAGGCGGACGGGCTCGACGCCGAGGCGGCGCTGCGCGGCGAGCTGCGGCGCGTCGAGGCGCGGATCGTCGCGGCCGAGACGTCGGAGGCGACGTCGGCAGGGGTGCAGGCGGAGACCGGGGCGGACGGGGGCCCGGCGGGGCAGGGCTGAGGCGGGACGTTCGTCCCGATCGTCGGCGCGCAGGTCCCCGACCCGGGGCCCACGGACCGGACGCAGCGGCGCAGGTCACAACCGGGCACTAGGCTGTGGTCGTAAACCCACCATCGTCGCGGGCGCGCACGCGGCGTCCCGGGTTTCCCTGCCCGGGTCCGCCACCACCGTTCGAAGCGCCCGCAGCCCTGCCCCGAAGGAGCACCTGTGGCCAGCATCGAAGCCGTTGGAGCGCGCGAGATCCTCGACTCCCGCGGAAACCCGACCGTCGAGGTCGAGGTCGTCCTGGACGACGGGACGTTCGCCCGCGCCGGAGTGCCGTCGGGCGCGTCGACCGGTGCGTTCGAGGCCGTCGAGCGTCGTGACGGCGACAAGTCCCGCTACCTGGGCAAGGGCGTCGAGGGCGCGGTGAACTCCGTGATCGACGACATCGCCCCGGAGCTCATCGGCTTCGAGGCCGAGGACCAGCGCCTCATCGACGCCGCCCTCATCGACCTCGACGGCACCCCGAACAAGGGCAAGCTCGGCGCGAACGCCATCCTCGGCGTCTCGCTCGCCGTCGCGAAGGCCGCCGCGAAGAGCGCGGGCCTCGACCTGTACCGCTACGTCGGCGGCCCGAACGCGCACGTCCTGCCCGTGCCGATGATGAACATCCTCAACGGCGGGTCGCACGCGGACTCGAACGTGGACATCCAGGAGTTCATGGTCGCCCCGATCGGCGCGTCCTCGTTCCGCGAGGCGCTGCGCACCGGCGCCGAGGTCTACCACGCGCTGAAGTCCGTGCTCAAGGAGAAGGGCCTGGCCACCGGCCTCGGCGACGAGGGCGGCTTCGCGCCGAACCTCGCGAGCAACCGCGAGGCGCTCGACCTCATCCTCGTCGCGATCGAGAAGGCCGGCTTCGCGCCGGGCACGGACGTGACGCTCGCGCTCGACGTCGCGTCGACCGAGTTCTTCAAGGACGGCGCATACCAGTTCGAGGGCGGCGCGAAGACGCCGGCCGAGATGATCGCGTACTACGAGCAGCTCGTGCGCGACTACCCGCTGGTCTCCATCGAGGACCCGCTGTCCGAGGACGAGTGGGACAGCTGGTCGCAGCTCGTCGCCGAGGTCGGCGACCGGGTCCAGATCGTCGGCGACGACCTGTTCGTCACCAACCCGGAGCGCCTCGCGAAGGGCATCGAGCTCAAGGCGGCGAACTCGCTCCTCGTGAAGCTCAACCAGATCGGCACGCTCACCGAGACGCTCGACGCCGTCGAGCTCGCGCAGCGCAACGGCTTCACCGCGATGGTGTCGCACCGCTCGGGCGAGACCGAGGACACGACGATCGCCGACCTGTCCGTCGCGACGAACGCCGGCCAGATCAAGACGGGCGCCCCCGCCCGCGGCGAGCGCATCAACAAGTACAACCAGCTCCTGCGCATCGAGGAGGCGCTCGACGACGCCGCCCGCTACGCCGGCCGTGGCGCGTTCCCGCGCTGGACGGTGCAGGGCTGACCTGCGGCTGACCGTCGGTCGCGCACGACCCCGCCGGGGAGACCCGGCACCCGGAGCCCGGAGGGCCGCTCGTCGGCCCGCCGGGCTCCGGCGCGTCCGGGCGGGTGAAGAAGTCGTGTCGATCGCCTCACGTTCGCGGGCGCACCGCGCGTGCTCCCGGCGAGCCGCGTCTCGCGGCAGCACAATCGGGGCATGCCGTCCTCGCGTCGTCCTCCGCGCCCCGGTGCCCCCGCGCGGCCGGGCTCCGGGCCCGCGCGCGGCACGTCCGGGACGAAGCCCACGAAGCGTTCCACGTCGTCCGGGTCCGCGAGCCCGCGCGCGGCGTCCCCGGGCGCCCCGCGGACGACGTCAGGCTCCTCGGCCAAGCCCGCGGCCGGCGGGTCGACCGCCCGGACCGCGTCGTCGTCCGGCGCGCGCCGCCCCGCCGCGCGGCCGAGCAGACCGACGTCGACGCGCCGCGCCGCCGGCCCCGCGCCGGAGGACCGGCGTCGGAGCCGCTACGGCTTCCTCCTGCCCGAGGTGGTGACCGTCCGGACCCTGGTTCTGTCCGTCGTCGTGCTCCTCGCCGCGGTGCTCCTGCTGCCCACGCTGCGCGCGTACGTCAACCAGACGGGGGAGCTGCGCGACCTGCGCGCCGGCCTCGAGCAGGCCCAGGCCGAGCACACCGAGCTCGAGGCCGAGCTCGCCCGCTGGGACGACCAGGCGTACGTCGAGCGCGAGGCGCGGGACCGGCTCAACTTCGTCATGCCGGGGGAGCGGCCGTGGCGCGTGCTCGACCCGGAGACGGTGGTCGACGACACCGACCCGCAGACCGGACGGACGATCACGGACGGCCCCGTCCAGGGGTACGCGGAGGGCACGCCCTGGTACGAGGCCATCTGGGAGTCGGTGCAGGTCGCGGGCGGTCCGCGCCCGGCCGCCGGTGACGACGCGGGGACGTCGGACGGGACCGCGCCCGCGGGCGAGGACCCGGGCGGCGACGAGGACGCGCCGCCGAGCGGGGAGAATGGGTGAGGCGTCGCCCCGACGCCGTCGACCGACCCGAAGGAAGTCCCGTGCCCGACGCCCGCCTGGCCATCCCCGCCGACGACCCGGACGCCGTCGTCACCGAGCGCGACCTCGAGACGCTCGCGGAGCAGCTCGGGCGCACGCCGCGCGGCGTCGTCGGCATCGCCGCGCGGTGCGCGTGCGGGCGGCCGCTCGTCGTCCGCACGGCGCCGCGGCTCGAGAACGGCACGCCGTTCCCCACGACGTTCTACCTCACGAGCCCGGGCGCGGTCGCGGCCGCCTCGACCCTCGAGGCGAACGGCGTCATGAAGGAGATGTCGGAGCGGCTCACCGAGGACGAGGAGCTCGCCGCCGCCTACCGGCGCGCGCACGAGCACTACCTCGCGCAGCGCGAGGCGCTCGGCCACGTCGAGGAGATCGACGGCATCTCCGCGGGCGGGATGCCCACGCGCGTGAAGTGCCTGCACGTGCTCGTGGGTCATGCGCTCGCGGCCGGGCCGGGCGTCAACCCGCTGGGCGACGAGGCGCTCGAGCGCGTGCGCGACGTGTGGCGCCCCGACCGCTGCACCTGCTGACCGCGTGGCACGCTTGGACGCATGACCTCAGGCTCCACCTCTCCTCTCACCCGGGACCCGGGCGCGACCGCCGCGCCGGCCACCTCGCCCGCCCCCGTCCCGCCCGGCGCCTCGCGCGTGGCGGCGATCGACTGCGGCACCAACTCGATCCGCCTCCTCGTCGCCGACGTCGATCCGCAGGCCGGGACGCTCGTCGACCTGGACCGCCGCATGGAGGTCGTCCGGCTCGGCCAGGGCGTCGACCGCACGGGGCGGCTCGCCCCCGAGGCGCTCGCGCGGACGCTCGACGCCGCGCGCCGCTACGCGCAGGTGATCGACGACCTGGGCGCGACGCGGACGCGCTTCGTGGCGACGTCGGCCACGCGGGACGCGGAGAACCGTGACGAGTTCGTCGCGGGCGTGCTCGACGCGCTCGGCGTCGAGCCCGAGGTCGTCTCGGGCGAGGAGGAGGCCGCGCTGTCGTTCCGCGGGGCGACGTCGACCGTCGCGGCCGTGCGCCCCGGCCCCTACGTCGTGGTGGACCTCGGCGGCGGCTCGACGGAGCTCGTGCTCGGCACGACGACGCCCGACGCCGCGTACTCGATGGACGTGGGGTGCGTGCGCATGACGGAGCGGCACCTGCGCTCCGACCCGCCGACCCCCGCGGAGGAGGCAGCGGCCCGTGCGGACGTGCGGGCTGCGCTCGACGACGCGGCCCGCGTGGTGCCGCTCGGGCAGGCGGCGACGCTCGTCGGCCTCGCCGGGTCCGTCACGACGGTCACGGCCCACGCGCTCGGCCTCGCGCGGTACGACCGCGACCGGATCAACGGGTCCGTGCTGCCGGTCGACACCGTGCTCGCGGCGTGCGACGACCTGCTGCACCGCACGCGCGCCGAGCGCACCGCCCTGGGGTTCATGCACCCCGGGCGCGTCGACGTCATCGGCGCGGGCGCGCTCGTGTGGTCGGAGGTCGTGCGCCGCGTGCGCGACGACGTCGCCGCCGCGGGCGGGTCGCTCACCGAGGTCGTGACGAGCGAGCACGACATCCTCGACGGGATCGCCTGGTCGCTCGCCTGACCTGCGGACACCCGGCCCGCTCTCCCCGCCCGACCGCCGAGCCCGGCGTCGTGGGGCACCCGGACCGCCGGGCGCCCGCGACCCGGGTTCGGGCGTCTCCGGGCGAGGGCGTGTCGTGTGCGCGGTACTGCGCATCGCGCGGTAGTGTGCATCCCGTGATCCCGGTGGCCGAGCATCGGGACGGACCGGGGCCACGCCCGACGGAGGGACGGATGGACACCACGCAGCTGCTCAAGGGGGTGCTCGACGCGGCGGTGCTCGCCGCGGTCGAGGCCGAGGACGGGTACGGGTACGACGTCGTGCGACGCCTGCGCGCGGCGGGGCTCGAGGACGTGGGGGACGCGTCCGTGTACGGGACGCTGCGGCGCCTGTACGCGGGCGGGGCGCTGACCACCTACGTCGTACCGTCCGACGCCGGGCCGCACCGCAAGTACTACGGGATCAACCCGCAGGGCCGGGCCATGCTCGACCTGCACCGCAAGGAGTGGCAGACGTTCGCGGGCACCGTGTCCGCGCTGCTGCGGACCGGAGAGGTGGCCGCCTGATGAGCACGACGACCCCCGCGCAGCCGCCCGCCGGCGCGCCCGTGGGACGGGCCTTCTACGGGCACGTCCACGCCTACGCCCAGCAGGTGCGCGCGCACCTCGCCGACCTGCGGCCGGACCAGGTCGAGGAGCTCGCCGACGGGCTCGAGGCCGACCTCGCCGAGGCGGTCGTCGACGCGCCCGGGGCGCTCCCGCGCCGCACGACAGGGTCGGCACCCGCCGTCGACGGCCCCGACGGCGCTCCCGGTGGCGGTCCCGACGGCGCGGTCGGTACGGACGCCCCGGAGGTGCTCGACGACATCGGCCTCGACCTCGTCGCCTTCTTCGGTCCGCCCGCGGAGTACGCCGCGGAGCTGCGCGCCGCCGCCGGTCTCCCTCCCGCCGCCGCCCCGGACGGCACCCGGGGCCCGCGGCCCGGGGTGCGCCGCCGGGTGCGTGCCCTCGGCGCGTCGCTCGCGGCCGACTGGCACGCGGGGTGGCAGCCCGTCACCTCGTCGCCCCAGTGGGCCTCGACCGCGGAGTTCCTGCGCGCCCTCACGCCCGCGTGGTGGGTCCTGCGCGGCTGGGTCGTGGCGACGCTCGTGCTCGCCCTGGTCGCGGGGTACCGGGTGGCCGTGCTCCCGCCGGACCTGTCGGCGCGCGTCGTCGTGCTGCTCGCGGTCGTCGTGAGCGTGCAGTGGGGCCGGGGCCGCTGGCTCCCCACGCGCGGGCTGCGGAAGGTCGGCCGCCCGCTGTCGGTCGCCGCGGCCGTCGCGGCCGTGCCCGCCGTCCTCGTCGCCGCCTCGGCGAGCGCGTCGAGCCCGTACGCGTGGGACCGCGGCTACGAGCAGGGCCGCAGCGACGCGAGCAGCGGCCTCGTGAGCAGCGTGTCGTTCGGGAGCGGCGACTCCCCGGGCACGGCGGGCGTGTGGGTCGACGGCGCGCAGGTGTCCAACCTCTTCGTCTACGACGCAGCGGGCGAGCCGCTCCGCGACGTCCAGGTCTTCGACGACCGCGGCCGCCAGGTCCGCACGGTCACCGAGGAGGGTGCCTCCGGACCGTGGGCGGTGCCGGACGTCGAGGGCATGTGGTACTTCCAGCCCGCCCTGGCGACGGACGGGCGCGAGCGGTGGAACGTCTACCCGCTGCGCGCGGTCGCCGAGGAGGACGTCGAGTACCCCGAGGGCGACGGCCGCCCCGTCCCGGCGACGGGGACGCGCACGCGCGACATGCCGTGGCCGTTCCTCCAGGCACCGACCGCGGTGCCGTCGAGCGCGGGCACGGGGGAGACGTCGTCGGGCACGGGCGGTACGGGCGAGGCGCCGGCCGACGAGCCCGCCGAGGGCGGGACGGGCGACCCGGGGCCGTCGCAGGAGCCTCCCGCGACCCCGCCCGCGGGCGGGGTGCGGCTCGCGCCGACCGGCCCGACGCCCGTCGTCGGCGCGATCGGCTGACCGGCAGGCCCGGGGTGGTGCGCCGACGGCGGACGGCGGCGCACCACCCCGGTCCCGGGCCACGCGGAATGTCGCCTGTGCCCGCGTGTGCCCGCCTCTGCCCCCCTCCGTCCGCGCAGCGTGGGGCGCGTCACGCCCGTCTGGCGGACGCTCCGGCTCGCCTGTGCCGCAACCGGTAATACTCTGGAACCATGCCTCAGAATGACCTGACCTCGGTCAGCCGTGCCCAGACCGCTTCGCCGCGGCCCCGCAAGGTGCCCCGCGTCGTCGTCCTCGGCGGCGGCTCGGTGGGTCTGTACGCCGCGCGCCGACTGCGCAAGAAGCTCGGTCGCCGCGAGGCGGCGATCGTCGTCGTCGACCCGCGCCCGTACATGACGTACGCGCCCTTCCTCCCCGAGGCGGCCGCGGGCTCGATCGACGGCCGCGACGTCGTCGCGCCGCACCGCCGTGCGCTCAAGGGCGTCGACGTGCTCCAGGGCAAGGTCGTCGCGATCGACCACACCGACCGCCGCGTGACGATCCACCCGGAGGAGGGCGACGACTACTCGGTCACGTACGACCACCTGATCGTCGGCCTCGGCTCGGTGTCGCGCACGCTGCCCATCCCGGGCCTGGCGGAGAACGCGATCGGCTTCAAGAACGTGGAGGAGGCCATCGCGGTCCGCAACCACGTGCTCAACCGCATGGACGTCGCGTCGTCCACGTGGGACGAGAAGCTGCGTCGCCGCATGCTCACGTTCACGTTCGTCGGCGGCGGGTTCGCGGGCATCGAGGCGCTGGCCGAGATCGAGGACATGGCCCGCTACGCGACGCGCAACTACGCGACGATCGAGGAGAAGGACCTCCGCTTCGTCATGATCGAGGGCGCGGGCCGCATCCTGCCCGAGCTCAGCGAGCCCATGGCGCAGTACGCGCTCGACGAGCTGAAGAAGCGCGGCATCGAGTTCCACCTCAGCACGTTCCTGTCGTCGTGCGTGGACGGCCACGTCGTCACCTCGACCGGGGTCGAGTTCGACTCCGACACGATCGTGTGGACCGCGGGCGTCAAGGCGAACCCGGTCCTCAAGGAGTCATCCGACCTCCCGGTCGACAAGCTGGGCCGCATCACGGTGCTGCCGACGCTCCAGGTCGCGGACGCCGACGGCAACGTCGTGCCGAACGCGTGGGCCGCGGGCGACTGCGCCGCCGTCCCGGACGTGCTGAACCCGGGCAAGTTCTGCCCGCCGAACGCGCAGCACGCCATCCGCGAGGCCACGCGCCTCGCCGACAACCTCGCGCTCGAGCTGCACAGCGAGCCGCCGGTCGAGTACCGCCACAAGAGCGTCGGTACGGTCGCGTCGCTCGGTCTGTACAAGGGCGTCGCGGAGCTGTTCGGCGTGTTCAAGCTCCGCGGGACGCTCGCGTGGCTCATGCACCGCAGCTACCACGTCATGGCGATGCCGACGGGCAACCGCAAGATCCGCATCTTCATCGGCTGGATCGGCCAGTTCCTCATGGGCCGCGAGCTCGTCTCGCTCGGCTCGCTGCACGACCCGCGCGCGGAGTTCCGCGCCGCGTCCGTCCCGCCCAAGAAGGACGGCGACCCGGTCAAGCAGACCGCGCAGGGCTCGGCGGCCGCGGCGGAGTCCGGTGCGGGCACCGTCGACGCCGACGACCGGACGCCGGCGGCGAAGGCCTCCTGAGGCCGCGGCCGGGCCTGGCCCGGCCGTCGTGCCCGACGCCGAGGGGCGAGCCGCGCGTGCGGCTCGCCCCTCGGCGCGTCCGGGTCCCGCGCGGGCGGCCGTCGTGCCGACGGGCCCGGGGAGCTCCGCGCTCGCGGTAGATTCGGCCCGCGCCCCCATGGCCCAACTGGCAGAGGCGGCCGGCTTAAACCCGGCGTGTTCCGGGTTCGAGTCCCGGTGGGGGCACCGTGCCGGCGGGGAGCTGGCTCCGCGGCGCCTGCGCCCGCGGGCTAGGACAGCCCCGTCGGGCCCTGGGGCTCGGCCGGGGGAGCGGCCTCCTGGCCGAGGACCACGACGGTGCCGTCCGGGTCCTGCACGCGTGCGACGCGCTCGCCCCACGGCTGGTCCGCGGGTGGCTCACCTAGACGGGCGGACCGCGTCGGGGAAGGCGTACTCGACCGTCCCGCGCAGCAGGTCGCGGTAGAAGACCAGCGACCGGTCGAGGTCGGCCACGGTGAGGACGGGGAAGAGGCTGCGGAACACGGTCGCTCCTCGGTGCGCTCGGGCGGGTCTTCCCATCGTGCGCCTCGTGTCCCGTCTCCGTGTCCCGTCTCCACGCCCGTCCCCGCGCCGTGCCCGTGCGCCGTGCCCCTGCGACGGTCCCGGCGCGCCGGCCCCGGGCCGGCGGGCCTCAGCGAGCGAGCAGCTCTTCGGTCGTCGTCCCCGGCACGGACAGCGTGACGCGCGTGCCCCACGGGTCGTGCACGACGACGGAGCGGCCGTCGTCCGCGTGCTCCAGCCCGCGCGCGCGGAGCCGTGCGACGAGCGCGTCGAGGTCCTCGCGGCCCGGCACCGTGACGGCGACGTCGCCGAGCCCGAGGCTCGCGGCGCGGGGCCCGGCACCCGCGCTGTTCCACACGTTCATCGCGACGTGGTGGTGGTACCCGCCGGCGGACGCGAAGAGAGCCCCGCTGTACCCGGTGAGCGTCGCCTCGAAGCCGACGGCGTCGACGTAGAAGGCGTGGGCGGTCGGCACGTCGCCGACCTGGAGGTGCACGTGGCCGACGCGGCCCGCGAGCGAGGGTCCGGCGTCGAACGTCTCCTGGTCGAGGTGCGTGCGCAGGTAGTCGTTCGGGTCGAGGAACGTCGTCGTCATGAGGATCTGGCCGTGCTCGCGCACCCAGGTCTCGCGGGGGCGGTCGGTGTAGAGCTCGACGCCGTTGCCCTCGGGGTCGGTGAAGTAGAACGCCTCGCTGACGAGGTGGTCGCTCGACCCGACGAACGTGCCGCGGCGGTCCTGCGCGGCGCGGTAGACGGTCGCGGCGAGGCTCGGGCCGTCGTCGAACAGGAAGGCCGTGTGGAACAGGCCGGCCTGGCGCGGGTCGACGGGCGGGAGCCCGGGGGTGTGCACGAGGCGCAGCATGGGTGTGCGCCCGCGGCCCAGCACGCGGTGCACCTCGGCGCCGCGCGACCGCTCCTCGAGCGGGGCGAGCGCGAACGCACCCGTGTAGTACGAGGTCATGAGCTCGAGGTCGCCCACGCGCAGCGTGACGGCGTCCATGCTCGTGGACGGGGACAGGAGGCGGTCGGTCGGCGCGCCCGGGGTGCTCGTGGTCATGTCTGCTCCAACTTGTTGTTGCTACAACTATATTCCCGCACCGCGGCGAGGGCTCCCGCACCGGCGCCGTCCTTGCTAGGGTCGGCGCGAACCACGCGGGGCGTCCCGCCCGGGCCACGGCCCGGGCCGAGGGACTGAGACGAGCGGTACGGCCGCCCGGACCCGTCGAACCTGATCTCGCTAGCACGAGCGGAGGAACGTGGGCATGACGACGCCTGCTGCCATCACCCTGAACCCTGTCCTCGCGGACGACCCGACCGCGCTCGTCCGGCAGGAGGAGACCGGCTTCACCGCCGACCTCGCCCGCCGGTACGCGGACCTCTTCGAGACGTTCTACGACCACCCCTTCCTGGCCGGGCTGCGCGACGGCTCCGTCGAGCCCGCCGCGGTCCGCCACTACGTGGGCCAGGACCACCAGTACCTCACGGCCTACCTGCGCTGCTACGGCCTCGGCATGGCCCTCGCGCCCGACCGGTCGTGGGCGGCCTACTTCCACGACAAGGCCGGCTTCCTCCTCGACGACGAGTCGCACGCGCACCACGCGATGTGCGACTTCCTCGGCGTGACGTACGAGGAGGCGCAGACGCACCGCCTCGCGCCGAGCGCGCAGGCCTACGTGGACCACATGACGGCGGCCGGCCGCGACTCGCTCGGCGTGCTGCTCGCCGCGCTGCTCCCGTGCCCGTGGACCTACATCTGGTCCGCGCGGCGCTTCTGGCTCGGCGAGCGCGAGACGACGCCCGGCGCCCTCGGCGACGACCACCCGCTCGCGGGCTGGTGGCAGTTCTACGCGGCCGAGCGCACCGAGGACGTCCTCACGGACCTGCGCGCACGCCTCGACGCGCTCGCCGCGGACGCGGGCGAGGCGGAGCGCGCGCGCATGGAGCGCGCGTTCGAGCTGAGCTGCCGCCACGAGATCCGCTTCTGGCAGATGGCCTGGTCGCTCGAGGGTTGGTGACCCGTCCGGCCGGGCCCGCGGCCGACCGTCGCGCCGTGCGCCCGGCCTTACGCCAGCAGCAGATGACCGCCCGGGTGCCTCGGCACCCGGGTGGGCCGCGGGTAGCGTGATCGCATGGACGCGACGAGCGCGGTGCCGGACGGGGTGCGCGATGCGGTGCCGGACGTGGTGACGCCGCGCCCCCGGTCCCGGACGGGCGGACGGGCGGAACCCCTCCTGCGCCACGTCATCGGCGGGATCCTGCGGCGGGCGCGGCTCGCGCAGGGGCGCACGCTCGTGGACGTCGCGGCCGCCGCGCGCGTCTCCACCGCCTACCTGTCCGAGGTGGAGCGCGGGCGCAAGGAGGCGTCTTCCGAGGTCCTCGCCGCCGTCTGCGGCGCCCTCGGTCTGCGGCTCGTCGACCTCGTCGCCCGCACGGGCGAGGAGCTGCGGCCGCTCGCACCTGTCCGCGTGCTGTCCTCCGCGCGGGAGCGGGGTGCCCTCTCCGCGCCGCGGCACGTCGCGCCGGTGGGCGAACCCGTGCGAGACCTCCCCGTCGCCGAGACGCTCCGCCGTCCGACCGCGCGCGCCGGCGACGTCCTGCTCCTCGCGGCCTGAGCGGCGGTCCCCACCGCACCGCACCGCGTGTCGTGCGGAGGCCGGGCACCGTGCGCGCCGATACCGTCGGTCCATGACGGAGCCGCAGACCGCGCACGGCACGGCAGCCCAGGACGTCCCGGCCCTCCAGGACCTCGTCGACGACGCCGCGTTCCTCTCCCACGAGCACCAGCTCCACCTGTCGGACCTCCACGGCGACGACGCCTGGGCCGCCGACATGACCACGGGCGTCTTCACCTTCACCGCGCCCGACGGCGTGACCGCGACGTGCCGCCTCCAGTTCCTCGGTACGGCTGCGCCCGGTCCGGGCACGTGGATGTGGGCGTGGCAGAACGTCAACGGCTTCCCCGACGGCGTGCTCACCGCCGCCGAGAGCGCCCGGCGGACCGGGCTGCGCGAGGCCGCCGAGCCGGAGCTCCCCCTCGCCGACGACCTCGCCCACCGGCTCGCGCTCGCGGCCAAGGCCGTGACCGGGTCGTTCACCCACTACAGCGCGCCCGTCGGCGGCGGCACGCGCGCGTGGTTCCTCCTGGACGACGCCGACCTCGCCCTGCCCGCACCGAGCGTGCCGCGCGTCGTGCGCACGCTGAGCGAGGGGCTGCTGTCCGTCACGGTCGTCGACCACCGGCGCGCCGTCGCGTCCTACGCGAGCGCGCGCGGCCTGCCGGCCGTCGAGGACGGGACCGGCGCCGTCGTGCTCGACGTGCCCGACGGCACCGTGACCGTGCGGTTCGACGAGCGCGGCCGGATCGCGGGCATCTCCGCGTCGTCACCGCGCCCGGCCGCGCCCGAGGCCGCGACGGCGGAGCCCGCCGCGGCAGCCCCTGCCGGCTTGGCACCGACGGCGCCCGGGCTCACCGTCTCGGAGCCGTCGGCGGGCGACCCGGCAGCGCCCGAGCCTGCGCCCGCGGAGCACGAGTCCGCCGCACCCGCGCCGTCGCCCGCGGGGACGGCCCCCGAGCCGCGCCGCCGGTCGTGGTTCCGGCGACGCGGCTGACGACGCACGCGGTCGCCTCCGCGGGCGGGCGTCACGCCGCCGCAGCGAGCTTGCGCGAGGTGACGACGGCGTCCGCGACGCCGTACTCCACGGCCTGGCGCGCGGTGAGGACGAGGTCGCGGTCGGTGTCGGCGCGCAGGCGCTCGACGGTCTGGCCCGTGTGCCGCGCCAGCACCTCCTCCGTCTCGGACCGGATCCGGAGGATCTCCTCCGCCTGGATCGACAGGTCCGAGATCGTGCCCTCCCCGCCGCCCGACGGCTGGTGCAGCAGGACGCGCGAGTGCTCCAGCACGAACCGCTTGCCCGGCGTCCCCGCCGCGAGCAGGACGGCCGCGGCCGAGGCCGCCTGGCCCATGCAGATGGTCGAGACGTCGCAGCGGACGAACTGCATCGTGTCGTAGATCGCCATGAGCGCGGTCGCGGAGCCGCCCGGGGAGTTGATGTACAGCCCGATCTCCCGGTCCGGGGCGTCCGACTCCAGGTGCAGGAGCTGCGCCATGACGACGTTCGCGACGCCGTCGTCGATCTCCGTGCCGAGGAACACGATGCGCTCCGACAGCAGGCGGGAGAAGACGTCGAACGCGCGCTCGCCCAGCGGCGTGCGCTCGACCACGGTCGGGATCGTGTAGCTCGCCATCACAGGCCCACCTTCCGGGCCGCGCGGGCGGGGCGGACGTCGTCGACGCTCTCGACGATCCGGTCGACCATCCCGTACTCGAGCGCCTGCTGCGCCGTGAACCAGCGGTCGCGGTCGGAGTCGTCGGCGATGGTCTCGACGGGCTGCCCGGTGCTCTCCGCGAGCAGCCGGTGCATGAGCCCCTTGGTGTACACGAGGTTCTCCGCCTGGATCGCGATGTCGACGGCGGTGCCCCCGATCCCGGCCGACGGCTGGTGCATCATGATCCGCGCGTGCGGCAGCGCGAACCGCTTGCCCGGTGTCCCCGCGCACAGGAGGAACTGGCCCATGCTCGCGGCGAAGCCCATCGCCACGGTCGACACGTCGTTGGGGATGAGCCGCATCGTGTCGTAGATCGCGAGGCCGGCGCTCACCGAGCCGCCGGGGGAGTTGACGTAGAGCGCGACGTCCGCGCGCGGGTCCTCCGCCGAGAGCAGGAGGAGCTGGGCGCACAGGCGGTTCGCGACGGCGTCGTCCACGGCCGTGCCGAGGACGACGATGCGCTGGTGGAGCAGGCGCGTCGTGAGCTGGTCGTCGAACGACGAGGGCGTCGGGGCGGCGGCCTCCGCGCGCGGGGTCCGGTGGTCGCCGACGGCGGGTCGGCCGGTCAGGTGCGTGGTCATGCGACCACCCTGCGCCCGCCCGGGCCGCGCGAGGAGGCCGATCTGCCGTCGGCTCATACGCCGACGGCAGATCGGCCGTCTCAGGACCGCGTCACAGGATGGGCCAGGGCTTCGGTTCGACGGTCACGCCGTTCCCCGGCGAGATGCTCACCGTCACCGTCGCCGTGCGCTGGGTCCCGTACGGGTTGCCGAGGATGCACCCGAGGTCGACGTAGCTGCCGGCCGCGAGGTACTCGGTCCAGGAGTAGCTCCCGACCTGGTTGCCGTCGTAGTAGCACCGGAAGGTGTAGGTGCCGGACGGGAACGTCGAGTTCGCGTTGACCCGGAACACCGTGCACATGTGGCCGGTGCAGTTGCCGTAGCCGGGCTGCGTGTTGCGCTGCGGACCGCGGGTCACCCAGACGCTCGGCGGGACCGGGCGCGGGTCGGTGCGGTGTGTCGCCCAGCCGCTCCACGGTCCGCAGCCGGCGGCGTTGCACGCCTGCGCCCGGAGGCGGAACGTCTGGTCGTAGTCGTTCCCGACGTCGACCGTCTGCCCCGAGCCGCTGGACCCGCCCTCGATCTGCCAGTTGTAGCGCGAGACGCCGTTGCCGCCGTTCGACGAGGGTGCGGAGATCGAGAAGCGGCCCGAGGTCGCGCTCAGTCGGGACACGGACACGCCCGGTTCGCTGGGCTTCCCGTACGCGCTGATCTGGCCGGACGCCGGGCTCGACGTGGACGTGCCCCCCTTGTTCGTCGCGGTGACGGTGAACGTGTAGGTCCCGGCGGGGAGGTCGGTGAAGTCGACGGACGTGCCGGAGACGTCCTTCTTCGCACCCCCGGGCGACGCGGTGACCGTGTAGCTCGTGATCGGGCTGCCGTTCGCGTCGGCGGCGCCCCAGGACACGCGCGGGATGCCGCTGTCCTGCCCGCCGCCGCCCACGTTCTGCACGTTCGGCCGGGGCGGAGCCTCCGGGCGCCCGTAGGGGACCACCGCCGCGGACGCCGCGCTCTCCGCCGTCCGGCCCGCCTTGTTCTCGGCCGTCACCGTGAACGTGTACGACGACTCGTTGTCCAGGCCCGTCGCCTTGTGGCTCGTCCCGGTGAGGGTGAGCGCGGCGCCGTCGCGGGAGCCGTTCTTGTAGCGCTGCAGGGTGTACCCGCTGATCGCGTCGCCGTTCTCGAACGGAGGCTTCCACGACACGTCGATCGAGCCGCCGTTGAGCGGCGAGTCCGCGGCGCGGCTCGCGCTCGGCGTCTCCGGGACGTCCGGCAGGCCCGCCGGGATCTCCTCGGCCGAGTACTCGCCCCAGTCCGAGGGGTCGGGGGCGAGGTTGTTCGCCCGGACCCGGACGCTGTACGCGGTGCCGTTCTCGAGCCCGTTCCACACGTACTGGGTGCCCGAGAGCGCCGTGACCTGGACGGCTCCGCCCTTCGGCGCGGGGGAGATCTCCAGGTCGACCGTCTCGATCGGGGAGCGGTCGGTGTAGGTCTTGTTGGTCCAGGTGACGGTGAGGGACTTGTCGCCGAACTCGAGGGTGGGTGCGGCGGGCGGGTCGGGCTTCTCGTCGGGTCGGGCGACGGCGGAGGCCGGGGAGGCGGGTCCGTCGCCGACGGCGTTGGTCGCGTAGACCGTGAAGGTGTACTCGACGTTGTTGGTCAGGCCGTCCAGGGTGCAGGTGGTGGTGCCGCAGGCCTTCTCGTAGCCGTTCTGGGAGCGCACGGTGTAGCCGGTGATGTCGGCGCCGTTGTTGTTCGGCGGGTCCCAGGTGAGCACGACCGTCTTGGAGCGGACCTCCACGACCTGCGGGGTCGCGGGCGCCTCGGGCTTGCCCAGGACCTTGAGCTGCACGCGGCCCTCGACCATGCGGTCGGGGTCCTTCGTGGCGTCCTGGATCCGGTAGACGACCACCATGACGCCCACGAACGAGTCGGCCGGCGTCACGACGACGTCGCCGCCGCTGTACGACACGTCGCCGCTGCCCGTCTCGACGCTCGCCGCCACGATCTCGAGCGGCGTGTCGGGGAAGGGGTTGGAGTCGTTGGCCAGGACGGGCACGGTGGTGGCCTTGCCCTGGTGGGCGTCGTCGACGGTGTCGGGGTTGGCGCGGGCCAGGGGCCGGGTGGAGGCCACGACGGTCAGGGTCGCGGTGCCCTCGACCGGGGGGTGCTCGCCGTCGGTGACGGTGATCGGGACCTGCACGACCGAGCCCTTGGGCACGTCCGGGGTCGCCTGGGCGCGCAGCGTGGTGCCCTCGACGGACACGGTCACGCCCTGGGCCTGGCCGGTGGCCTTGAACGTCAGGGGGTCGCCGTCGGGGTCGGTCGCGAAGCGCGCGAGGTCGATCGAGGCCTCCTCGCCCGCCGCGACGTCGAGCGTCGGGGTCGACAGCTCCGGCGGCAGGTTCTCCGGCGGCACGACGCTGATCGGCAGCGTGAGCAGCGCGGTGTGGCCGTCGGGGTCGTCGGGGCCGGAGCCGTCGGTGACCTCGAAGGTCACGGCGGCGGGCCCCACGTAGTCCGCCGCGGACGTGTAGGTGATCTCCGTGGTCGAGACGACCTCGCGCGTGCCCTCGAGCGCGGTGACCTTGTCCTCCGTGGTGAGCCGGGGCGTCTTGCCCTCGACGACCAGGACGTAGTCCGTGATGTCGATGGGCAGCGGCTCGCCGCTGACCACCTCCAGGGGCGTGATGCCGGGGCGGAGCGTCGGGGCCTGGTCGGTGAGGCCGGGGACCTTGACGAAGGCCTTGGCGGTCAGGCCGTCGATGTCGGTCGCGGTGTAGGTGATGACCTGGCGGCCCTCGGTGAGGGTGACGGTGAGCTCGCCGTCGGGGGTGACGCTCGCGGTGCTCGCGTCGGTGGTCACGGTGAGCTCGCTCGCGGCGCCGTCGGGGTCCTCGTCGTTGTCCAGGACGGGGACGGTGACCTCGGTCTTGCCCAGGATGTCCTCCACGGGCACGGTGTCGTCGCGCGCGACCGGGGGCAGCAGGGGTGCGTTGGCCGAGACGTTCACGGTGACCGCGCCGGTCGCGCGGGCGCCGTAGGTGTCCTGGATCTGGTAGTAGAACGTGTACGAGCCGTCCTGGTCGGGCGAGGTCAGCACGATGCGGTCGGCCACGACCTCGGCGTCCAGGTCGTGGGTGTCCTCGATCCCGCCCGGGACCAGGCCGACCTGGTCGCCGTCGGGGTCGGTGTCGTTGGCCAGCGCCGCGACCGAGACCGTGCGCCCGGGGCGCACCGTCACCTCGTCGTCCACCGCGACCGGCGACTGGTTGGTGTCCGCGGGACGGGCGATGCCGACGTGGACCGTGCCCGTGGCGGTGGCGCCGCGGGCGTCGAGCACGGAGTAGGTGAACGTGTCCGCCCCGGTCGCGTTCTTCGACGCGGCGTACTCGATCATCCCGTCCACGACCCGCGCGGTGCCCTTGCCCGCGGGCGTCGCGATGCCGGTCACCTGGACGGAGTCGCCGTCGGGGTCGATGCCGTCCAGGGGGACCGCGATGCGCACGCTGGACCCGGACAGCACCCGGGCCTCGATCTCGCGCGGCTGCGGCGGGGCGTTGTCCTCCCCGTCACGGATCCGGATCGTGACCTGGGCCGAGTCCTCCTGCCCGTTGACGTCGCGCACCCGGTAGATCGCGTACGCCGTGCCGGCCTCCGGGCCCGCCTTGAACCGCAGCGTGTCCTCCGAGACGAACGCCTCGCCCAGCGCCGGGTCCACGTCCTGCTCCAGCTCGGGCTGCAGGAACAGCTCCAACCCGTCCGGGTGCGTGTCGTTCTTCAGCACCGGGACCGTCACCACGTCCCCCGCGTGCACCGTCACCTCGTCCGCCACCGCGTTCGGCGGCTGCAACCGCGTCGGCGCCGGCACCGGCACGACGCGCACCTGGCCGGTCGCGGTCTCGGTGCCGTTGGAGGCGGTGTACTCCACCGTCACCGGCGCGTCCAGGCGCCGGATCTCGGTCACCCGCAGCATCTGGTGGGCCAGGATCGCGACCGAGACCCCGGCGTCGGCGGGCACGCGCACGGACTGCACGACGAGCACGCCGCCCGCGGGATCCGTGTCGTTCGCCAGGACGTCCACGAGCGTGGACCCGCCCGCCGGGAGGAGCGCGGTGTCGGTGACGACGATCGGGGCGCCCTCGGCCGCCGAGGGCGGCAGGACGTCGACCCGCACGAGGCCCGTGGTCGCGTTCGGGCCGTCGGTCACCTGGTACGTCAGGTCGTAGGAGCGCGGCTCCATCGAGAGGAACGTGAACGTGCCCGCGTCGTAGTTCGGCGTGATCTGCGCCGGGGCGGACTCCGACACCGACGCCAGGCGCAGCTCGTCCCCGTTCGGGTCGGTGTCGTTGCGCAACGGCTCCACGGTCACCGGCTGCCCCGCCGGGACCACCACGTGGTCGCTCACCGCGACCGGCGGCTGCGGACCCGGCACCACGTCGACCAGCAGCTTGCCCTCGAAGGACAGCTCGCCGTCGGAGACGAGCAGGGTCACGATCTTGCGGCCGGTCGAGCCGCCGCCGTCGCGCACCTCGACGGTGCCGTCGGGGCGCGAGCGCACGTCGTCGCCCGCGACCGTCGCGGCCGCCGAGGCGAGGTAGAGGTCGTCGCCGTCCGGGTCCTTGAAGAAGGGCAGCACCTTGATCGTCGCGGCGCCGCCCTGGGCGACCCGCAGGACCGGGTCACCGGTCTGCTCGGGGGGAGCGTTCTCGCCCCAGGGGGACACCTTGAGGGTGACGCCCGCCTCGGCGACGCCGCCGCGGCCGTCGGCCACGGAGTACCGGAAGGACCCGGTGCCCTCGGCGTCCTCGGGGACGACGGCCTGGAGCGCGGCGCCGCCCATGATGGCCTGCACCGTCGCGTTCGACGGCGAGTCCCCGGCCAGCGACGCCGTCATCACGTCCCCGTCCGGGTCCACGTCGTTGCCCAGCACCGGCAGGATCGTCGTGCGCCCCGGACGCACCCCGAACGCGTCGTCCTTCGGCTGCGGCGGCCGGTTCGGCTGGGACCGGTCCGCGATGAACTGGTCCACCTGCTCCGGGTTCGTCAGCTCCGCGTCGGCCTCCTCACCCTCGGCCTCCTCCGGCATCTGCACGTCCCAGTCGTCGACCTTCTGGTACTCGTCCGCCGCCATCCACAACGTCCCCGCCGACAGGTCGTTCAGCACGATCACCTGCCGGTTCACCCGGTACTCCAGGCGGGTCTGGGGGTCCAGGCCTTCGAGCCGCTCGTCGACGTCGCGGTCGGTGCCCTCGCAGTCGCGGACCACCTGGCCGGTCGAGGCCCACGCCCCGTACGTGCACGACCCGAGGCGCACCGGGGCGGCCGGGACGCCCTGGGCGGCGCGGCGCTGGGCGTCGCCGCCCTTCAGGGGCTGGGTCACGAGCGCCTCCGTCGTGGCGACGACGACGTCGCCCGACCCGGCGGACGGCTGCTGGAGCCGCGCCTGCTCCGCGCCCTCGATCGCGACCGTCCTGCCGCCGGGCAGCACGAGCTGCGAGGCGGAGCGGTCGAGGACGACGGGCTCGTCACCGACGGCCGTCACCTCGACCTCGGCGCCCTTGCCCACCGGCAGGGACGTCGAGGCCGGGTCGCCGAAGACGGCGCCCTTGCTCGTGGTCTCGACGGTCCACAGCGCTCCGGTCGACGGGACCGCGACGAAGACCGTCCCGTCCTCGGACACGGTCAGCGCGCCGTCGCCGCCGACCTCGGCGGTCGGGTCGAGCTTCTCGGCGTCGAACGAGGTGGCGCCGTCGAACGGGAGGACCCACAGCAGGCCCTCCTCGCCGTCGAGGATCGCGGTCGTCGCGCCCCCGGACGCGACCTGCGCCCCCGCCGGCAGACGGATCTGCCCGGTGAGCTTGAGGTGGGCGACGTCGACCGGGGACGACGTGCTCGTCCCCTGGTCGTCGAGGAGCACGCGGCCCGCGTCCTGCTGCACGTCGAACGACGCGCTGCCCGCGTTGAGCGTCCCGTCCATCGCCTGGGACTCGTAGTTGAACCGCCCCACCAGGCCGGCCGACGTCTTCGTCACCCACACGCCCGAGTCGTTGAGGTCCACGTCCGCCGTGGCCTCGCCCTCGTAGAGCAGGGCCATGCCGACCAGCGCCGTGGAGAACACCGACACGGTGCTCACCGACGCGACGGTACGACGATGCTCGCGGATGGTCGTGAGAAGACCCACCTGTGCTCCTCTGTCCCTGGGCGGGCACGCCGTCTCCTGGTCCCGCCGAGCGGCGGGGACGTGGGGAGACGGGTGCTCCGGTGCCCGCAGACTGCCCGCAGAACGCCCCGACGAGGGTAACCGAGGCGGGGTGGCTCAGGGCATGGGGAGCAGTCCCCATGGGGGGTGGAAAATTCCGCCGATCAGGGCAGAAGGGACGCACGGGACAGCGCCGCCCGGTCGCGTGTGCTGTCCTCGGCCCTGCGGAGCGCCGCGCCGTCCGGGCGGACGGCGGCCTCCGCGGCGCGCGGGGTGGCCGCCGCCCGAGACCGGGCGGCCGCACGGCGGCGGCCGAGGTCGGCCAGGGCCGAGCCCACGAGGACGAGCAGGCGGTCCGCGCCTCGGGGCTCGACCGTGCGGGGCAGGGTGGGGGAGCACGCGCTCATGAGGGGTTCTCCTTGCCGTCGATCGTCGGGAAGACGTTGAAGTGGATCTGCACGGGCCGTGCGCCCGGCGTCTGCTCCTGGCCCTGGAACCGCTGGAGCGTCGCGTCGAACGCGTCCCACGCCTCCGCGACCTCGAGCAGCTGGTCGGCGGTGAGCCACAGGCTCGTCGTCGTCAGGCGGCTGCCGTCGAGCCATCGCGTCGGCAGCTCGGGGGAGCGCTCGAGGAACGCCTGGATCTTGCGTGCCCGCGCGGACTCGAACTCGCGGCTCACCATCGCACCGGCGAGGGTGGCGGCGGCATCCTCCTCGTCGTTCGGGATGTCGACCGTGAACCCGCCCGGCGGGCGCTCCCACCAACGCTCGCGCGCCGTCCCACGGCCCGCGACCTCGCGGACGAAGCCGTGCCGCGCGAGCTGGCGCAGGTGGTAGCTCATCGACCCGCTGGACTCGCCCACGAGGTCCGCGAGGCGGCTCGCGGTGAGCGCGCCGTGCGTCGAGAGCAGGTCGAGGATCTGCACCCGCAGGGGGTGCGCGAGCGCCTTGAGCTGCGCGGGACCGAGAGCGGGGTGGCGCTCGGTCGGGTCGGGCGTCGGGGCAGCGTCGGAGGGCATGCGACGACCGTAGCAATGCAAAGGACCATTTGCAAGGGGTTCTTTGCAACGAGATGTTGGCATGTTCTCGAGGAGCCGGTGCGGGGAGCGGGGGAGCGCGCGAGGTGCGAGCATCGAGCGCATGACGCAGGTGGCGGAGCGGGTGCGCGGCGCGGCGGAGCGCGCCATCTTCCTGCGGGTCGCGGGCCCGGACGCCACCGCGACGCGGGCGCGCATCCACGAGACGCCCGGCCCGCGCTGGTTCCCGGCGGGGTCCGCGGTGCAGCGTGTGCACGGCGACGCGTCGATGTTCGTCGGCGGCCTGCGTGCGCTGCTCCTGCAGAGCCTGCACCCGCTCGCGATGGCCGGGGTCGCCGCGCACTCGGGCTACCGGGGGGACCCCTGGGGGCGCCTCCAGCGGACCTCGACCTTCATCGCCACGACGACCTTCGGGACGGCCGACGACGCCGCCCGAGCCGTGGCTGCCGTCCGAGCGGTCCACGAGCGGGTCCGCGGCGTCGCGCCCGACGGCCGTCCCTACCGCGCGAGCGACCCGGACCTGCTGCGCTGGGTCCACGTCGCCGAGACGCAGAGCTTCCTCGTGGCGCACCAGGAGTTCGGGCACCGCCCGCTCGACGCCGCCGGGTGCGACGAGTACGTCGCGCAGGCCGCCGTGGTCGGCCGCGCCCTGGGTGTCGAGGACGTGCCCGTCACCGTGCGCGAGCTGGACGACGCCGTCGCCGGCTACCGGCCGGTGCTCGGCCTCACCCCGGCCGCGCTCGACGCCGCGCGGTTCCTCCTCGTCGAGCCGCCGCTGCCGTGGGCGGTGCGCCGGGTGTACGCGGGGCTCGCGGTGGCCGCGCGGACGTCGCTGCCGGACTGGGCGCGCGCGGGCATGCCGCGCGTGCGGGGTCTGCCGCAGCGGTGGGCGCACCCGGCGGGGGAGGCGGTGACGCGCCTGCTGCGGTGGGCGCTCCCCGGCGCCTGAGGACGCGTGGCCCGGCGGTCACGTGCCGGTGCGGCGGTGACGCGCGGTCGGGCCGTCAGGTGTCGTCGCGGCGGCGACGGTAGGCGTCGAGGTCGTCGTTGAGCCGGCCGAGGAGCTCGGCGAGGAGCGCCCGGTCGAGTCGGGACCAGTCCCCGAGCACGTCCGCGTAGAGCTCGGTGCGCGCGACGCGGTGGGCGGCGAGCTCGTCGAGCCCTGCGCTCGTGGGCTCGACGACGACGGCGCGCCCGTCGTGCGGGTCCCGGACCCGGCGCACGTGCTCGGCCCGCTCCAGCGCGACCACCTGGCGGGTCACGGTGGAGGCGTCGAGGCCGAGGCGCTCGGCGAGCGCGTTGACGTGGAGCGGGCCGTGCGTGCCGAGCGTGTGGAGCAGGAGGTAGCCCGACCGGTCGAGCGTGCCGCCACGGCGCGACGTGCCGGGGCTCCCCGAGGCGCGCGTGCGCTCCGCGCGGCGCAGGAGCTGGGCGACCTCGAGCTCGATCGTGCCCAGCACGTCCTGGGCGGTCGCGTCGCCGCGCGCGTCGACCTGCGGCAGATCGTTTCCCTCGGCAACCGTCATAGGTGTATTGTACAAAGAGTTGCCTGTTAGCTACAGGCACTTTCCTGCCGCCGTCCCTCGCGCGGCGGTCTCCCCTCACCAGGAAGTGCGACCGAGTGGCCTCCACGCGCAACGAACCGAACCGCACCGCCATCTACGCGACCGCCCTCACCGCGTTCTTCGCGATCGCCGGCATCGCCGTCGTCGACCCGATCCTGCCCGTGATCGGCGAGGAGATCGGGGCGTCGACCTGGCAGATCGAGCTCCTCTTCACCGCCTACATCGCCGTCATGGCGCTCGGCATGATCCCCGCCGTCATGGCGACCGGGCGCTTCGGGTACAAGAAGATCCTCGCCACGGGCGTCAGCCTGGTGGCCGTCGCGGCCGTGCTCGCGGCACTGAGCACGAGCATCGGCCAGCTCGCCGCACTCCGTGGCCTGTGGGGTCTGGGCAACGCGATGTTCTTCGCGACGGCGATGGTGCTCCTCGTCTCCCTCGCGAACGACCGCGAGTGGGTCGTCGAGCTCTTCGAGACGTGCGTCGGCCTCGGCTTCGCCGTCGGGCCGCTCCTCGGCGGTCTGCTCGGCGGCATCTCGTGGCGCGTGCCGTTCTTCGTGTGCGGCGTGTTCATGCTCGTCGCGCTGCTCGTGTCCGTGACGCGGCTCAAGGACCCCGCGGAGAAGCCCGCGCCGCTGCGCGTCGGCCAGGTCTTCCGCCTGTTCCGCAAGCCCGGCTTCCTCGCGCTCGCCGCGGTCACCGCCGCGTACAACTTCTGCTTCTTCGTCGTGCTCGGGTACACCCCGGTGTTCCTCGGTCTCGGCGTCGTGCCGCTCGGGCTCGTCTTCACCGCGTGGGGCGTGGGGCTCGCGGTCGGGATCCTCGTCGTCGGGCACCGGCTCGCGCACCGTGTCGGCGCCGTCCAGACGCTGGGGGTGGCCGTCGTGGGCGTCCTCGTCGCGCTCGTGCTCCTCGCGCTGGACCTCGGGACCGCCTGGTCCGTCGTCGTGCTCGTCGGGGCCGGCGTGTTCATGGGTATCGCGAACGCCAACCTCACGGACCTCTCGCTCGCGCTCGGCGACCCCGACCGCCGCGTGACGACCGGCGCGTTCAACCTCGTGCGCTGGGGCTTCGCCGCCCCCGCGCCGGTGATCGCGGGCCTGCTGCACCCGGTCTCCGCGACGGCCCCCTTCTGGCTCGGGGCGGGGGTCCTCGTGCTCGGCGTCGTCGTGTTCGTGGCGTTCGGGCACCGCATGGCGGGCGAGCTCGGCGAGCGCGTCCTGTGGTCCCGGTGGGACCGCCGGGCCCGGACCGTCGAGGGGACGCCCGAGGAGGCGCTCGGCGAGGTCTGAGCCGCCGACGTCGTCCACGCCGGGAGGATCCCGGGCCGCGCGGCCCGGGACCCTCAGTCCTGCGAGGTCGTCCGGGTCGCCTCCGCGACCCGGGCGAGGGCCTCGATCCCGACGGCGAGGGCGCGCAGGTCCGCGACGTCGAGCCGGTCGAGGAGGTCCGTGAGGGGCTCGTCCTCCTGCGCGACGAGCCGACGCACCGCCGCGGCACCGCCCGGGGTCGCGGCGACGAGGCGCACGCGACCGTCCCGCGGGTCGGGGCGGCGCGACGCCATCCCTGCCGCCTCGAGCCGGTCCACGATCCCCGAGAGAGTCGCGGGGGAGATGCCGAGCACGTCCGCGAGCCGGTGCGAGCTCGTCTCGCCGTCGAGCTGCAGCACGGCGAGCGCGCGGAGCTGGGGAACGGTCAGCGTCGTGCGGAGCAGCGGCTCGAGGCGCTGCGCGAGCAGCGCATCGGCGAGCCGGCGCTGTGCGTCCTCGAGGCGCCGGGCGAGCGCCGCGCGCTCGTCGTCGGCGGGGTGGGTCACGGCGCCGACTCTATCGGTGGGCACGGGAACCATCCCGAGATGCTTCGCGTTACGCTCACGAAATCGCGACGCCGACGTCGTCTCCCACCCGACCTGGAACCCCTGGAGGCTCCGTGTCCCGTCTCGCCCGGCTGTCGCTGGCCAACCGTGCGCTCGTCGCGCTCGCCACCGTCGCGATCGCGATCTTCGGCGTCATCAGCATGGGATCGCTCAAGCAGGAGCTCATCCCGAGCCTCCAGATCCCGACGGCCGCCGTCGTCGGCGCGTACCCGGGCTCGGCCCCGGCGATCGTCGAGCAGCAGGTCACCGTCCCCGTCGAGACCGCCGCGCGCGGGGTCAAGGGGGTCGAGGACGTCACGTCGACGTCGTCGACCGGGCTCTCCGTGACCACCGTCCAGTTCGCGTACGGCACGGACATGGACGCCGCGTCCTCGCAGCTCCAGACGGCCGTCACCCGGCTGCAGTCCCAGCTCCCCGAGGACGTCGAGCCGCAGGTCGTGACGGGCTCCGTGGACGACCTCCCGGTCATCCAGCTCGCCGTGTCGGGCGGCGCGGACGAGGCCGCGCTCGCGGACACCGTGACGTCGAGCCTCGTCCCCGCGCTCGAGGACGTCGAGGGGGTCCGCAGCGTCGCCGTGAGCGGCGTCGCCGACCAGCAGGTGACGGTCGCCCTCGACCCGGCCGCGCTCGCCGCCGCCGGGCTCAGCCCGCAGCAGGTCTCCACGATCCTCCAGGACAACGGCGTCGTCGTGCCCGCGGGCACCGTCGCGGAGGGCGACCGCACCCTCAGCGTGCAGGTCGGCACCGCGGTCACGACCGTCGACGAGCTCGCCGCGCTTCCCCTCGTACCCCCGACCGCGGCGCCCGGTACCCCGCCCGTCGCGCTCGGCGACGTCGCGACCGTCACCGCGGGCCCCGAGCCCGCGACGTCGTTCTCCCGCCTCGACGGCGAGCCCGCGCTCGCCGTCGCCATCACCAAGACGCCCGCCGGCAACACGGTCGAGGTCTCGCACGCGGTCCAGGACGCGGTCGACGACCTGTCCGGCGTGCTCGACGCCCAGGACGTGCGCGTCGAGGTCGTGTTCGACCAGGCCCCGTTCATCGAGGAGTCCATCGAGGGCCTCGCCACGGAAGGCCTGCTCGGGCTCCTCTTCGCGGTCGTCGTGATCCTGCTGTTCCTCGCGTCGTTGCGCTCGACGCTCGTCTCCGCCGTGTCGATCCCGCTGTCGCTGCTCGTGACCTTCATCGTCATGAACGCGACGGGCTACACGCTCAACATCCTCACGCTCGGCGCGATGACGGTCGCGATCGGCCGCGTGGTCGACGACTCGATCGTCGTCATCGAGAACATCAAGCGGCACCTGTCCTACGGCGAGGAGAAGGTCGGCGCCATCATCGGCGCGGTCAAGGAGGTCGCGGGCGCGATCACCGCCTCGACCGTGGCGACCGTCGCCGTGTTCCTCCCCATCGCCCTCGTGGGCGGCATGGTCGGCGAGCTCTTCCGGCCGTTCGCGCTCACCGTCGCCATCGCGATGCTCGCCTCGCTCTTCGTCGCGCTGACGATCGTCCCGGTCCTCGCGTACTGGTTCATCACGTCCCCGCCCGTCCCGGCCGACCCGGAGGCCGCGCGCCTCGCGGGCGAGCGCGCCCGCGCCGCCGCGGAGGCCAAGGAGCGTCGCGGGCTGTGGCAGCGCGCGTACCTCCCGACGCTGCGCGCCGCACTGCGCCACCCCGCGATCACGCTCGGCGTGTCGGTCGCGATCCTCGCCGGGACGCTCGCGCTCGTGCCGCGGCTCGAGACGAACTTCCTCGGCGACACCGGCCAGGACACGCTCACCGTCACCGAGTCGTTCGCGCCGGGCACGTCGCTCGACGCGCAGGACGCCGCCGCGCGCGACGTCGAGGAGGCTCTCCTCGACGTCGACGGCGTCGCCACGGTCCAGACGACCGTCGGCACCGCGGGCGGTCCGGAGGCCGCGTTCTTCGGCGGCGGCGGGTCCCCGACGGCGACGTTCGCCGTCACGCTCGACGCGGACGCCGACGCCGTGGCCGCCCAGGAGGACGTGCGCGACGCCGTCTCCGGCCTGGGCGGCGACGCGAGCGAGGGCATCGAGGTCGCGGGCGCCGACGCCGCGTTCGGCAGCTCCACGGTCGACCTCGTGGTCCGCGCCCCCGACACCGACACCCTCGCCGCGGCGGCCGCCGAGGTGCAGGAGCTCGCGGAGGGGACCGACGGCGCCGCGCAGGTCACGAACAACCTCGCCGCCGCGCAGGCCACCGTCCAGGTGACCGTCGACCGCGAGGCCGCGGCCGCCGTCGGGCTCACGGAGACGCAGGTGGCCGGCACGGTCGCCGGGGCCATGTCCCCGGCCCCGGTCGGCACGGTGAACCTCGGAGACGGCCCGGTCCAGGTGCGCGTGGTCGCGGGCGAGGCCCCGGCGACCGTCGCGGAGCTCGAGCAGGTCGTGCTGCCCACCGCCGCAGGGCCCGTGCCGCTCACGCAGGTCGCCGAGGTCGCGGAGGTCGAGGTCCCCACCTCGATCACGCGCGTCGACGGCGAGCGCAGCGCCACGATCGCCGTCACGCCCGCGGGACAGGACCTCGGTGCGCTGACCACCGAGCTCACGACCGCGATCGACGGGCTCGAGCTCGAGGGCGGCGCGACCGTCGAGGTCGGGGGCGTCGCCGCCGACCAGGCCGACGCCTTCGCGGACCTGGGCCTCGCGCTGCTGGTCGCGATCCTCATCGTCTACCTCGTCATGGTCGCGACGTTCCGCAGCCTCCTGCAGCCGTTCATCCTGCTCGTGTCGATCCCGTTCGCCGCGACGGGCGCGCTCCTCCTGCTGCTCGCCACGGGGACCCCGCTGGGCGTGCCGGCCCTGATCGGCCTGCTCATGCTCGTCGGCATCGTGGTCTCGAACGCGATCGTGCTCATCGACCTCATCAACCAGTACCGCGAGCGCGGACGTGCGCTCGACGACGCCGTCATGGAGGGGTCGCGCAAGCGCCTGCGCCCTATCGTCATGACCGCCGCCGCGACGATCTTCGCGCTCACGCCCATGGCCATCGGGATCACGGGCGGCGGCGCGTTCATCTCCCAGCCGCTCGCGCTCGTCGTCATCGGCGGCCTGCTGAGCTCGACGCTGCTCACGCTCGTCGTCGTCCCGGTGCTCTACACGCTCGCCGAGCGCCGCGGCGAGAAGCGCGCGGCGAAGAAGACGGCCAAGGAGGAGGCTGCGGCCCAGGCCGAGGCCGACAAGGCGGCCGCCGCGGAGACGACGGCGAACGCCTGAACCGCCCGACCATCCCCGGACCCGCCGGGCCCCCGCCGACCAGGCGATCCCGGCGGGCCGAGCAGGTGGTTCTGGCGCGTCAGATGTCCTGGACGCGCCAGAACCACCTGCTCGGCACGGGGTCGGGACAGTCAGGAAGGGCGGGCGACGCCCGTCTCGTAGGCGAGCACGACGGCCTGGACGCGGTCGCGCAGGCCGAGCTTGCCGAGGACGCGGCCGACGTGGGTCTTGACCGTCGCCTCCGAGAGCACGAAGCGTTCGGCGATCTCGGCGTTCGTCAGCCCCTCGCCGAGCGCCTCGAAGACCTCGAGCTCGCGCGCGGTGAGCTCGGCGAGACGCGGGTCGTCCCGGCCGGTCGGCGCCTGGGCGGGGCCGGCGGCGCCGTCCTGCGGGAGCTGGCCGGAGAACATCTCGAGCATGCGGCGCGTGATGCGCGGGGAGACGGCGGCGTCGCCGCTCGCGACGGCGCGGATCGCCCCGACGAGCTCGCCGGGCTTGGCGTCCTTGAGCAGGAAGCCGCTCGCTCCGGCGCGCAGCGCGGCGAACGCGTACTCGTCGAGGTCGAACGTCGTGAGGATGATGACGCGCGACCCGGGCTGGGCGGCGACGATCCGCTCGGTCGCCTCGATGCCGTTCGTGCCGGGCATGCGCACGTCCATGAGCACGACGTCCGGCGCGAGCGCGGACGCCTGCGCGACGCCCGTCTCGCCGTCGCCGGCCTCGCCGACGACCTCGATGTCGTCCTCGGCGGCGAGGATCATGCGGAAGCCCATGCGCAGCAGGGCCTGGTCGTCGACGAGCAGCACCCGGACCGGTGCCCCCGTTCCCGTCATGTGCGTTCCCGTCCGTCGTCGCGTGCGCCGGCCTCGCGGCCGGGGTCGAGGTCGAGGCGCAGGCTCGCCCGCACCTCCCAGCCGGTCCCGCTCGGCCCCGCGGACACGGTACCGCCGTAGACCGCGGCCCTCTCGCGCATCCCGATGATCCCGCGGCCGGTGCCGACGGGGACGCCGGGCGGGTGCTGCTCCGCGACGGCCGGCGGGAGCCCGCGCTCGTCGGCGCTCGCGCCCTCCCCGGGGCGGCGGCCCGCCTGGTTGACGACGCGCAGCTCGAGCCAGTCGGCGCCCGGCTCGGCGCGGCGCGACACCTCGACGAGGACCATGGGGGACAGGGGTGCGTAGCGCAGCACGTTCGTCAGGGACTCCTGGACGATGCGGTGCGCGGTCTGGCGCAGGGCGGGGCCGGGCGTCGGCTGCGGGCCGGAGCGCACGAGCCGGACGGGCAGCCCGGCGGTGCGGAACCGCTCGACGATCTCCTCGAGCTCGGGCGTCTCGTGCGCGGGCGCGAGGGGCACGGTCTGCTCCCCGCCCGGCTCGCGCAGGACGCCGAGCACGCGCCGCATGTCGGCGAGCGCGGCGCGGCCGGTCGCGGTGAGCTCGTCGAGCGCGTGGCCTGCGAGCTCGGGGTTCTTCGCGCCCGACGCCTTGGCACCGTCCGCGAGGGCGACCATGACGGTGAGGGAGTGCGCGACGACGTCGTGCATCTCGCGCGCGATGCGCGTGCGCTCGGCGGCGGCGGCGAGCTGCGCCTGCTGGTCGCGGTCGCGCGCGATGGAGTTGGCGCGCTCGACGAGGTCGGACACGTGCTGGCGACGGGCGCGCACGTTGGTGCCGATCGCGAGCGCGACGAGGCAGAGGATGGTGGTCACGAGGATGCCGACGATGCGGTCGACCGTCGCGCGGCCCGGCTCGACGCTCTGGCGCAGGACCTCCCCCTCCGGGGTGGTGACGACGTCGTACCAGAGCAAGGTCGCGCCGGAGAGCGCGAGGACGGCGATCGCGAGCACGGGCCACGCGATGCGCGAGGGGCGCGACGCCGCGACGGCGTAGACGGCGAACATCGCCGCGACCTCGAACCCGGCCGTGTCGCCGGTGACGGCGATCGCCACGACGCCGAGCACGGTGAGCGCGAGCGCGACCGTGACCGGACGACGGCGGCGCCAGTACAGGAGCGCGCCGCCGACGAGGAAGAACACGAGCGACAGCGCCGTCGCCCCCCGGGGCTGCGGCGCCGCGAGCGCGTACAGCACGCCGGGCACGACGAAGACCGCCACGACGACCCAGTCCATGACGACCGGGTGCCGCGCGAAGTACCGCCGGACGGGGCCGAGCCGACGGGCGTCGAGCTCGGTGAAGGGAGCGGGCGCGGGGCGCAGGGGGTGGGACGACGCGCCCGGGCTCGCCGGGGCAGCAGGACCCGCCTGCTCCGGGCGCGCCACGGCCGACGCCGGACGAGCGGTCTGCTCGTCCGGCGTCGGCGGGGTGGTGGGCCGGGTGGTCACGCGTCCCGGCGCTTGAGCACGACGGCGGCCGCGGCGACGAGCGCGACGGTCCAGCCGACGAGGACGAAGTAGCCGGGCCACGGCGCGATCGTGTCGCTGCCCGACATGTTGCCGCCGAGCACGATCTGCTCACCCGCGGACGCGGGCAGGGAGTTGTAGACCGTCTGGACCCAGTCGGCACCGGTCACGCCCATGACGATCCCGAGGACCATCGAGAGGACGAAGAACACCGCGACGAGCGTGAAGATCGCCCCCGCGGAGCTCCGGAGCAGCACGCCGACCGCGACGGAGAAGAGCGCGACGGTCGTGAGGTACAGCACCACGCCGATCAGCGCCCGCTGGTCGTCCGCGGACGAGAAGTCCACCGTCATGTCCTTGCCGGACAGGATCGGGTACGTCACGAGCCAGGACAGCCCGACGGCCACGACGGTCGTCACCGCGGTCACCACGCCGACGACGATCATCTTCGCCGCGAGCGCGGGGAGACGGCTGGGCACGGCGGAGAGCGTGGAGCGGATCATGCCGGTCGAGTACTCGCCCGTCACGGTGAGCGCCCCGAGCACGGCCACGGCCAGCTGCGCGAACGTGTAGCCGACCGTGATCACGGTGACACCGATCCCGGCGGTCGAGCCCATCCCGGCCTCCTCGGCCGAGACGCCCGCGGAGTCCATGGAGGACATGACGGCCGCGAACATGAGCGAGAAGCCCACCATGACGACGACGGTGATGCCGAGCGTCCACCAGGTGGAGCGCAAGGTGCGGAACTTGATCCACTCCGAGCGCAGCACGTGGCCGAACGAGAGGCGGTAGGGGGAGGTGCGGGACGCCGTCGGGCCGGCGCCGGTGGCGAGGGTCGTGGCGCTCATCGCTGCGCTCCTTCGAGGGAGTCGGTGGGGGCCGGTGCGCCCGCGGCGCCGTGCCCGATGTGGTGCTGCGCGGACTCGGTCTGGTACTCGACCGAGTCGGCGGTGAGGGCCATGTAGGCGTCCTCGAGGGTGGACGTGACGGGCGTGAGCTCGTGCAGCACGAACCCCTTGGCCGCGGCGAGCTCGCCGATCCCGGGGGCGTCCGCGCCCGTGACGACGAGCAGGCTCGGCTCGTCGCTCGTGACGGTCGCGCCGTCGCTCGTGAGGAGCTCGGCGAGCTGCGTCGCGTGCGGGGTGCGCACGCGCACCGTGCGCTGCTGCGAGCCGTTGACGATGTCGCTCACCGGGGCGTCCGCGATGATGCGGCCCTTGCCGATCACGATGATGTGGTCGGCGGTGAGGGCGACCTCGCTCATGAGGTGGCTCGACAGGAACACGGTGCGGCCCTCGGAAGCGAGGTAGCGCGCGAGGTTGCGCACCCACAGCACGCCCTCGGGGTCCAGGCCGTTGACGGGCTCGTCCAGGATGAGGGTCTTGGGGTCGCCGAGCAGCGCGGACGCGATGCCCAGGCGCTGGCCCATGCCGAGCGAGAAGCCGCCCACGCGCTTCTTCGCGACCGGCTGCAGGCCGGTCATCTCGATGACCTCGTCCACGCGCTTCGTCGGGATGGCGTGGGTGGCGGCCATCGCGCGCAGGTGGTTGTAGGCCGAGCGGCCGGTGTGGACGGCCTTGGCGTCCAGCAGCGCGCCGACCTCGGTCAGCGGCGAGCGGTGCTGGGCGTAGGGGCGTCCGTTGACGGTGACGGTCCCGGCGGTGGGGCGGTCCAGGCCCATGATCATGCGCATGGTCGTGGACTTGCCCGCGCCGTTGGGGCCCAGGAAGCCGGTGACGGTCCCGGGACGCACGGTGAACGAGATGCCGTCCACCGCGGTCTTGGGCCCGTACCTCTTGGTCAGGCCGCGTGCTTCGATCATGACTTCGCCCCTCCGAGGGTCGTTCGTCCGGGATGGTCCTGGTGCACCGCGGGAAGGTCGCTCCGGTCCGACCGGGCCCCTCACCGCGAGGTACGTCTCGAGCCTACGGACGGGCCCGGCGTCGGGCAGCCACCTTGCGACGTATCTTGCCGCCGTCGTGAGCCAGGACGTGTACGCCGTGCGGCGTACGTGGCGCCGGGGCACGTGGTCCGCTGGTCGGGACTTCGCCCGCGAGGCGCAGAAAACCCGCGGGAACAGTGGCCAGGGCTCGCACGTTCCCTAGGATGAACACAGGCCAGCGACACCCGACTCGAGGCGAGACGCCGATGACGAGGCCCGCTGAGAGGTAGTGGACGCCGCGACCAGGAGGAGCTCATGAGCAACCCCGTCTTCAACAACAGCGCGGTCTTCGGCGAGCCGAAGAACCGGCGCGGTGGGGCGGCCACGCAGGCCGCACCCGCCTACGGGAGCCCGCCCGCGCAGGGCCAGGGCCCCGCGTACGGCACGCCCCAGCAGGGCGCGCAGTGGGGTGCCTACGGCGCCCAGACCGCGGACGCGGCGCAGCTCGACGCGATGTACAGCGCACCGTCGGCGACCACGGCGGACACCAAGCGCCTCACGTACGACGACGTGATCATGAAGACGGGCGGCCTGCTCGCGCTGCTCGTCGTCGTCGGGGCGGCGTCGTGGTACCTCACGCCGCAGATGCCGTTCCTCTACCTGCTGGGCGCCGTCGCCGGTCTGGTGCTCGGCCTGGTCAACGCGTTCAAGCGCAACCCCAGCCCGGCCCTGATCATCGCCTACACCGTGGCCCAGGGCCTGTTCCTCGGTGGCATCAGCCTCGCGTTCGGCACCATGACCGTCGGCAACGGCGGGAACCTCACGGACATCGTCTTCCAGGCGGTCCTCGCGACGGTCGCGACCTTCGCGGCCGCGCTGTTCCTGTTCCGCTCCGGCAAGGTGCGCGTCACCCCGAAGTTCACGCGCTGGCTGCTCATCGCGATGGTCGGGTACCTCGCGTTCTCGCTCGTCAACGTCGTCCTAGTGCTCTTCGGCGTCCTCGACGGCTGGGGCATGCGCGGCGGCACGATCGGCATCGTCGTCGGGCTCATCGCGGTCGGCCTGGCCGCCGCGTCGCTCATCGTCGACTTCGACTCGATCAAGCGTGGCGTCGAGGCCGGCGTCCCCGCCAAGTTCGCGTGGTCGGCCGCGTTCGGCCTCATGGTCACGCTGATCTGGCTCTACCTCGAGTTCCTGCGCCTCTTCGCGATCCTGCAGAGCAGCGACTGACGGTGGCGCGCAGCACCCGTGAACCGGCACCCGCGGCGGACCTCCCGCCGCGGGTGCCGGTGTTTCTGGCCGGGCTCGTCGTCGCGGCAGCGGCGATGCTCGGCGTCCAGGTCCTCTACATGGTCGTCTCGGGCGCGCCGCCCGCGTGGCTCTCGTTCGCGGCGCTCCTCATCCTGCTCAGCGTCCCGACGGCGGGTGCCGCCGTCGCGTGGCTCGGCACCCGGATCACGCGCGACGCCACGGAGCGCCGGGCCGTACTCGTGTTCGCCGGGCTGGGGCTCGTCGCGGGCGCGCTCTGGGGGTCGTTGCTCGCGGGCGGGATCGCCCGGCAGCTCGCCGACGCCGGCGCAGGCGGCGGGGGCGCGCTCGTCGCGGGCGCGGCCGCCGTCGTCGGGGTCACGGCCGCGGTCGGCGCGGGTCTCGGCCGCCTCGTGGCGACCGAGGCCTCGGACCGCCCGCTGCTCGTCGTCGTGCTCGGCGTCGTCGTGGTGCTCGTCGCGATCCTGGGCCTCGTCGGCTGACGGGCCACCCACCCCACCCCGTGAGTGCGGGAGACAGTCGCGGCCGGACGTCTGTGCCGCGACTCTCTCCCGCACTCAGCGGGTAGGGGGTCAGGCGGGGAGGCGGCCCGTGGCCGAGGCGAAGCCGAGCCACGTGTGGCGGTTGCCCGCCCAGCACCAGCCGACCTTCGGGGCGCCGCGGCGCTCCCGCCCGTCGCGTCCCGTGCCGTTCGAGATCCAGAGCGCGGGGGTGCGGGTGTCGAGGCGGCCGTCGGGCTTGCGCAGGCGCGAGCCGACCGTCATGTAGCAGTGGTTGCGCGCGAGGACGTCCGGGGCCTGGAGCGCCCAGTGGATGCCCTCGTGCAGCAGGAGCGGCGTCCGGCCGCGGGCGGTGAGCTCCGGCAGCGCCTCGTCCGGGGACCAGCTCGCCAGGTCGTCGCCGCGGTCGACGCCCGTCACGAGCGAGAGCGGCCCGGGCGGCACGACGATCCCCTCGATCGGCGCGAAGCGGTCGACGTCCGTCATGTCGACGACCACGAACCCCTCCTTCTCGCCGTCCTTCGTCGGGAGCCGCAGCAGGGGAGCGAGGGCCGACGGCGGCGCGAGCGCCGGGTCGACGACGAGCAGCGCGCCCGCGGGCGCGGTCGCCGCGAGGTCGGCCGCCGCGGCGCGGAACGCGTCCTCCGGGAGACCCGCGACGTCGTGGGCGCCGAGCGCGACGAGGCGCTCGGCCTGGGCGGCGACGTCGGGCAGCGGGGGGAGCGCGGGCGGCGCGGTGTCCGCCGCGGTGGACGCGGGGCGGGTGGCGGCGGTCGTGGGCTCGGGCACGGGTCACCTCTCGGTCGGGGATGTCGGGGTCCTCAACGTTCTACACCGTACGGGAATTCCCGCCGCGAGCCATCGGCGTTCCCGGCGCCCGTGCGGGCCGAGCTCGGACGGGCACGCGCGCAGCCCCGGATCGGGGATGATCGGGGCATGAGATACGCAGAGCACGTGTCCGAGCTCGTCGGCGGTACCCCGCTCGTCCGGCTGTCCCGTGTCACCGAAGGCCTCAGCGCGACGATCCTCGCCAAGGTCGAGTACGTGAACCCCGGCGGCTCCGTCAAGGACCGCATCGCGCTGAAGATGGTCGAGGCCGCGGAGGTGTCGGGCGAGCTCCGGCCGGGCGGCACGATCGTGGAGCCCACGTCGGGCAACACGGGCGTCGGCCTCGCGCTCGTCGCGCAGCGCAAGGGGTACGACTGCGTCTTCGTCTGCCCCGACAAGGTGAGCCAGGACAAGCGCGACGTGCTGCGCGCGTACGGCGCGCGCGTCGTCGTGACGCCGACCGCTGTGGCCCCCGACCACCCGGACTCCTACTACTCGGTCTCCGACCGGCTGGTCCGCGAGATCCCGGGCGCGTGGAAGCCGAACCAGTACGCGAACCCGAACGGCCCGGCGTCGCACTACGAGTCCACGGGCCCCGAGGTCTGGGCCGACACCGACGGCCGCGTGACGCACTTCGTCGCCGGGGTCGGCACCGGCGGCACGATCACGGGCACTGGCCGGTACCTCAAGGAGGTCTCGGCGGACCGCGCGGAGTCCGACGGCGGGCGCGTGCGCGTCGTCGGAGCCGACCCGGCGGGCTCCGTCTACTCGGGCGGCGACGGGCGCCCCTACCTCGTCGAGGGCGTGGGCGAGGACTTCTGGCCCGCCGCGTACGACCCGGCCGTCCCGGACGAGGTCATCCCGGTCACCGACGCGGACTCGTTCGCGATGACGCGCCGCCTCGCGCGCGAGGAGGGGCTGCTCGTCGGCGGGTCGTGCGGCATGGCGGTCGAGGCGACGCTGCGCCTCGCGCGCCGGCTCGAGGAGGAGGACCCGGTCGCCGCAGCGAAGGCCGTGATCGTGGTCCTGCTGCCGGACAGCGGCCGCGGCTACCTGTCGAAGATCTTCAACGACGCGTGGATGCGGTCCTACGGGTTCTTGCCCGACGAGGAGGGCGTGACCGCGGGCGACGTGCTGCGCGCGAAGGACGGCCGCCTGCCCGACCTCGTGCACACGCACCCCAGCGAGACGGTCCGCGACGCGATCGAGATCCTGCGCGAGTACGGGGTGTCGCAGATGCCCGTCGTCGGCGCCGAGCCGCCCGTGAAGAGCGGTGAGGTGGCCGGGTCGGTGAGCGAGCGTGCGCTGCTCGACGCCGTCTTCTCCGGCCGCGCGTCCCTCGCCGACCGCGTGGACCAGCACATGGAGCCCCGCTTCCCGCTCATCGGCGCGGGCGAGGGTGTCGAGGCGGTGCGCGCCGCGCTGCACGACGCCGACGCGCTGCTCGTCGTCGAGGACGGCGACCCGGTCGGCGTCCTCACGCGGCACGACCTCCTGGGGTTCGTCGCCGCGCGCTGATCCCCGGCGGGCCGGCGCTCGTCTCAGGTTCCGGCGGGCGGACGGGCGAGCGACGCCAGCCCGGCGAGGAGCGCGCCGACGTGCAGGTCGAAGCTGCGGTCGAGGTCGTCGGGCAGGCGGTAGCCGCCGCCGAGCTCGAGCGCGACGAAGCCGTGCAGGCTCGCGCGCACGGACCGGACGGCGTCCACCGTGCGGTCCTCGGGGAGGTCGAACCCGCGCAGCACCGCGGCGACGACCTGGACGCTGCGCCCCGCGGCCGCCGACAGCGCGGCGTCCGCGGGGTCGTCCGGGTCGGGGGCGACCTGCACGGCCGCGTACCGGCCGGGGTGCGCCCGGGCGTACTGCCGGGTCGCGTGCGCGAGGGCGGCGACGGCGTCGGGCCCGGCGAGGCCGACCGTCGCGTCCGTGAGGGCGCGCGTGTAGTCCTCGACGGAGAGGACGGCGACCTCGCGGCGCAGCGCCGCGAGCGAGCCGACGTGCTTGTAGAGGCTCGGCGTGGCGACGCCCGCCTGCGCGGCGACCTTCGCGAGCGTGAGGTCGGCGAAGCCCGTCGGGCCGCCGGCGTCGACGAGGTCGAGCGCGATGCCGACGACGGCGTCGTGGGACAGCCCGGCCCTAGCCACGAGCGTCCTCCGACCGCTCGGCGCCCGGGCGCGCCTCGCCGTCGGGCAGCCCGGAGAGGAAGTCGAGGGTCGCGGCCACGACCTCCTCGGGCGCCTGGAGCTGGGGGTAGTGGCCGACGTCGGGCAGCAGGAGCGTGGTCGCGCCGAGCGACTGCGCGGCCCAGGCTGCCTCGGCGGCCGGGTCGGCGTAGTCGGGGTCGAGCGCGCCGTAGACCGCGAGCACGGGCGCCTCGACCTGGGCGACGCGCGGCTCGACGACGCGGTGGTCGAGCTGGAGGGTGAGGTCCCGGAACGAGCGCAGGCGCCCCGGCTCGGAGAGGTTGGCGCGGATCGCGGCCTGGTGCGCGGCGAGGCGCGCGGGGGTGCGGCCCTTGTTCAGCGAGCCGTAGAACGAGGCCCAGAAGGCCGCACCCCACGGTCGTGCGAGCGCGACACGGTAGAGCACGCGCATCGCCCGGAGCCTCGCGGGCGACGACGGCTCGCGCAGGAACCCGTCGAGGAGGACGAGGCCGCGCACGAGGTCGGGGCGCCGGGCCGCGGCGACCACGGCGGCCGACGCCGCCATGGAGCTGCCCAGCAGGACGGCCGGGCCGGCGGCGAGGTGCTCGACGAGCGCGACGTAGTCGGACGCGGTCGCCTCGTCGCCGTGCGTCGCGAAGGTGGTGTCGCTGTCGCCGTGGCCGCGCAGGTCCATGACGACCACGCGGTGGCCCGCGGCGAGGAGGTGGGGGACGACGTCGTTATAGGTGGCGCGCAGGTCGCCCATGCCGGGCGCGGCGACGACGAGCGGGCCGGAGCCCTGGTCGGTGTAGGCGAGGCGCCCCTCGGCGCGGGCGAGGTGGCGCACGGTCGGGTGCTGGCTCGTGTTCATAGCCCCAAGGCTAATGGCATTAGCCAACCGTGGCAAGAGTCCCGGGTCGGTGCGCCCGGCCCGGTCGGCGCGCGCCGCGTAGGGTAAGGAGACCCGCGCCCGCGCGGGTCTCCCTGCACCCGACGAGAGGCACCCTCGTGACCGACCAGCCCACCCTCCCCACCGCCTCGGGATCCTTCGGCGAGAAGCCGACGCTCACCTTCCCCGAGACGGACGCGCCCAGCGGTCTGCAGGTGGTCGTGCTCACCGAGGGCGACGGCCCGGCCGTCACGTCGGGGCGCAACATCGTCGTGCACTACCTCGGCCAGACCTGGGGCGGGCACGTCTTCGACAACTCCTACGACCGCGGCGACACGATCGCCTTCCCCATCGGCGTCGGCGCCGTCATCGGCGGCTGGGACAAGGGCCTCGTGGGCCAGAACGTCGGGTCCCGCGTGCTGCTCTCGATCCCGCCGGAGCACGGCTACGGCCAGCGCGGCGTGCCGCAGGCCGGCATCGGCGGCACGGACACGCTCGTCTTCGTGGTCGACGTCGTCGACGTCCAGTGACGTCGTGAGCGCCGGGTGCCCGTCGTCGGCGTTCGCCGACGACGGGCACCCGACGTTCAGCGCCGCACGGACCGCGTCACGGTGAAGCGCGGGTCGCGCGCGACCTGCGCCGTCGGGCCGACCGCGCGCTCGAGCGCCCGGCGGTACCGCAGGTGCGAGTTCCACACGCACCACAGCTCCCCGCCCGGTCGCAGCACCCGCCCCGCGGTCACGAACATGCGGTGCGCCGCGTCGGTGCGCACGGCGGCGCCGTCGTGGAACGGCGGGTTGAGCAGCGCGACGTCGGCGCTCGCGTCCGCGAGGGTCGCGCCTGCGTCGTCGCGCACCGTGCGCACCCGGTCGGCGACGCCGTTCTCGCGCGCGGTGAGCGCCGTCGAGCGGACGGCGGCGTCCGAGCGGTCCGCGGCCACCACGCGCGCCTCGGGCCAGCGCCGGGCCGCCCACGCGGCGAGCAGGCCCGTCCCGCACCCGAGGTCGACGACGTCGCGCGGCGGCGCGCCCTGCGCGACGGGGGTCGGTCCGTCGTCGGCGCCGAGCCGGTCCAGCAGGAACCGCGTGCCGAGGTCCAGGCCCGCGCCCGCGAAGGCGGCGCCGAACGCCGCGACCCGCAGGCCGACGTCGGCCAGGTCGGTGACGACCGGGTAGGTCGGCGGGCGCCCCGGCCGGGGTGCCGACGCGACGAGCACGCGGGACTTGCCCCGGGCAAGGCTCGCGCGTACCTCGCCGAACGACTCGGCGAGGACGTCGTTCATCGCGCGCGTCATGTGCTTGACCCGCGCGGTCCCGAGGAGCACGACGTCCGGCCCGGCCTCCCGCGCGACGTGCTCCGCGACGTCGCGCAGCGCCGCGAGGCCGCGGGGGAGCCGCAGCAGCACGACCCGTGCCCCGGCCAGCAGCCCAGGGCCCAGACCCTGGCGGTCGTACGTCGCCCCCATCCCCACCGCGCGCGCGTTCGCGTCGAGCGCCGCCTCCGCGGTGCACGTGTCCTGGTGGACGCGCACGCGCCCCCCGGCAGGTCCTGCCCCGGTGAGCAGCGCCGCACCCAGGGTGAGGGCGCCGTACCGGTCGTCGACGACGGCCACGGCCCCCGGCGCGACGCCGGCGAGCAGGGTCGCCGCCTCGTCGAGCAGCAGGCGGTCGGCCGGGTCGACGGCGACCGGTGCGTCCTCCCGGGCCGGGCCGGCGTCGTCGGTGCGCAGGCGCCCCAGGAGGGCGTCGAGGTCGGGGAGGGTCGTCACCGCCCCAGTCTCCCCGACGCCGGAGCGCCCCGGGCCGCGTCGACCGCCGCGCCGCGCGTCCTGGCGAGCGCTACTGTGCGACTGCGGAGAGCGAGGAGGCACCCGTGGACGTCCCGCGAACCCTGACCGAGTCCCGTGCCGTCGGGCGCGCGCTGCGCGACCGGGTGCCGCGCCGCACGCAGGGCGCCCTGCTGCTGCCGGAGCGCGACCCGGTCGCGATCGTCGAGGAGCAGAACCGCGACCGGCTGCAGGACCTCGTCCCGCTGCGCATCGGCCGGATGCTCGAGTCGCCCTTCGCCTTCTACCGCGGCACCGCTGCGGTGATGGCCCACGACCTGCGCGACGGTCCGCGGACCGGTGTCCACGTCGTCGCGTGCGGGGACGCGCACGTCTCCAACTTCGGGCTGTTCGCGTCGCCCGAGCGGCGGGTCCTGTTCGACCTCAACGACTTCGACGAGGCGTCGGACGCCCCGTGGGAGTGGGACGTCAAGCGCCTCGCGGCGAGCATGTACGTGGGCGGGCGGGACAAGGGCCTGGCCGAGCACGACTGCGCGGACGCCGCGCGCGGCGCGGTGCGCGGGTACCGCGAGACGCTCGCCGAGGCGTTCGCGCGCGACGCCCTGGAGCGCTACGCGTTCCTCGTCGACACCGCGGTCATCGAGCCCCTGCTGCTCGACGGCGGGCGCGAGGAGCTCGAGCGGACCGTGCGCAAGGCGCGGCGGCGCACGTCGGAGCAGGTGGTGCGGAAGATCACGAGCCGGACCGCCGACGGCCGCACGCGGATCGTCGACCAGCCGCCGGTCACCCAGCACGTGGACACGGCGAGCGTCGACGAGCTCACGACGCTGTTCGAGGCGTACCGCGAGCCGCTGCGCGCCGACGCCCGGCTCCTGCTGAGCCAGTTCACGGTCGTGGACTTCGTGCTGCGCGTCGTGGGCGTCGGGAGCGTCGGGACGCGCTGCTACATCGTGCTCCTCGAGGGGCCCGCGGGGGAGCCGCTCGTGCTGCAGGTGAAGGAGGCGACGTCGTCGGTCCTCGCGACGTACGGCGGGATGGTCGACGCGCTGCCGTCCGGGCTCGTGCCCGCCGGGGCCCTGCCCGCGCAGGGCCGCCGGGTCGTCGCCGCCCAGCGCATCCTCCAGGCGCAGTCGGACCCGTTCCTGGGGTGGACGACCGTCGAGGCGCCCGAGCGCACGGGCCGCCCGCGCGTCGACTTCTACTGGCGCCAGTTCCGCGACATGAAGGGGTCGGTCGAGCTGGACCGGCTCGCGGCCTCGCAGTTCGTCCGGTACGGGGAGCTGTGCGGGCGCGTGCTCGCCCGCGCGCACAGCCAGTCCCCGGGCGCGCGCGTGGCGCACGGCTACCTCGGCCGCTCCGACGCGTTCGACGATTCCCTCGCGCGGTGGTCGCGCGCTTACGCGGACGTCGTCGAGGGCGACCACGCCGCGCTCGAGGCCGCCGTGACGAGCGGCCGCCTCCCGGCCGAGCGGGGCGTCTGAGCCGGCCCGACGGCGGTGGACGGCCACCCGCGCGCCGGGCCGCCGCCCGTACGCTGGGCGCCATGACGGACGACGCCGGTCAGCCCGGCACCCACGCGACCACGGAGGCGCGCGGGACCGCGCGCGTGGCGGTCGAGTACTGCACGCAGTGCCGCTGGCTGCTGCGCGCGGCGTGGGTCGCGCAGGAGCTCCTCCAGACGTTCCGCACCCGGCTGGGCGAGGTGGCGCTCGTGCCCGGCACGGACGGCGTCTTCCGGGTCACGCTCGACGCCGGGGACGGGCCGGTGCTGCTGTGGGACCGCCGCGTCGACGGCGGGTTCCCCGAGATCCCGGACCTCAAGCGCCGGGTGCGCGACGCCGTCGCGCCGGACCTGTCGCTCGGCCACACCGACCGCGCGGCCGCCGCGACGGACGACCCGCGCACGGACTGAGGCAGATCGGGCTGCCGCCCCGCGCGGGGCGGCCCAGCCGGAGGACGTCCGGCGGGAGGTCGTCCGGCGGAGACGGCCCGCCGGGGACGGCTCAGCCCTTCTTGGTGCGCGCGGCGGCGAGCCGCTCCTCCTCGGCGCGGACCTTCTTCTGCACCTCGCGCTCGGCCGTCAGCCACTCCGGCGGGTCCTGGCGCAGCGCGTCGATCTCGTCGGTGGTGAGCGGCTCGGTGAGGCCGCCGCGCGTGAGACCGGAGATCGAGACGCCGAGCCGGCCCGCGACGACGGGGCGCGGGTGGGGGCCGTTGCGGCGCAGCTCGGCGAGCCACTCCGGCGGGTTCTTCTCCATCTCCTCGAGCTGCGCCCGGGTGATGGTGCCCTCCTGGAACTCCTGCGGCGTGGCGGGCAGGTACACCCCGAGCTTCTTCGCCGCGGTGGCGGGCTTCATGGTCTGCGCGGACTGCTTGGGGGTCATGGGCTCCAGGGTAGTCGGCCGGTCGGGCACCGGCGGCCCGCGGTGGGGCGCGGGGCGGGCGTCGGGCCTGGTGCCGGGGCGCGACGCAGGCCGGGCGGGAGCGCGCGGGGCCGCGCGCCTAGGCTGTCCGGGTGGACGACGACGCGGGCACGGCTCCCGAGGCAACGACCGACGGCGGCGGGGGCGACGGTGCCGGCCGCCGGTTCCGGCTCGCGTACGTCCCCGGCGCGGCCCCGGCCAGGTGGGTGCGCACGTGGCGCGAGCGGCTCCCCGACGTGCCGCTGGACCTCGTCGCCGTCGAGCCCGCCGACGCGGAGCGGGCGCTGCGCGACGACGAGGCGGACGCCGCGATCCTGCGCCTGCCCGTCGACCGCGACGTGCTGAGCGCGATCCGCCTCTACGAGGAGGCGCCGGTCGTGCTCGTGTCGCGCGACCACCTGCTCGCCGCCCTGGAGCCCGAGGAGCCGGTCGCGCTCGACGACCTCGCCGACGACGTGCTGCTGCGGCCGCTCGACGACGTCGTGCCGTGGGCGGGCGAGGCCGGGGCCGCGGACGACGCGCCGCCGCCGCCGGGGCGACCGGCCGAGGAGCGGCCCGCCACGACGGGCGACGCCGTCGTGCTGGTCGCCGCGAACGTCGGGGTGGCGGTCGTGCCGCAGTCGCTCGCGCGCCTGCACCACCGCAAGGACGTCACCTACCGCCGCCTGGACGGGGCGCCGTCGGCCCCGGTCGCGCTCGCGTGGGTAGCGGACCGTGACGACGACCTCGTCGAGGAGATGGTCGGGATCGTGCGGGGCCGCACGGCCAACAGCTCGCGCGGACGCCGCGCCGCCACGCCCCCGGAGGACGCCGCGCCCGCCCGCGAGCGCCGCGACCGCGACGCGCGCGGTGGTGCGGGCCGCGGGGGAGCGGGCGCTGGACGCGGTGCCACGGGGGCAGGTCGCGCGGGCGGCGGGCGCGGCGGGGGCGGCGGCGCGCAGGGCCGCGGCACGCCGAAGGGCCGGGGCGCTCGCGGTCGGGGCGGGAAGCGGCGGTGACGGTCCCGCCCTCCGCCTCGGGCGGCTCGGGCGGCTCGGGTGAGCTGGTCGAGCTCGTGCTGCTCGACGCGGTGCCCCCGGACGAGCGCGGCCGGCTGCTCGCCGGCGCGCTCCGGCTCCGGCTGGGCCCGGGCCAGGAGGAGTTCGTGCCGCCCGCGGCCGACGTCGTCGCCGCGGCCCACGCCGACCCGGGCCGGCACCTGCTGCTCGCCCGGCCGCCCGGCGGCGACCCCGTCGCGCTCGGCGTGCTGCACCCCGGCGGCGCCCCGGCCGAGGTGGCGGCGCTGCTCGACGACGTCGCCCCGGCCGACGTCGTGCTGTTCCGGGGCTTCCTCGTCGACGTCGCGGCGCAGGGCGGCGGCGTCGGGTCGCGCGTCGTGCGCGAGCTTCCCGGCGCGGTCGCGGCGCTCGCGGCGCTGCGCGGGCGGACGACGCCGTACGCGGTGCTCGTGCTCACGGTCAACGACCGCAACGCGGCGGGGCGGCGCGCGTACGCCCGCGCGGGTCTGGACGACCGCGGCGCGTACCACGGGGGGAGCGCCGGTCCGCAGCGGGTCATGGCGCGGACGATCGCAAGATAGGTATTGACTTATATAAGCAATGTCTGAAAGATGGAGGTCATGGAAGCGTTCGACGTCCTCGGCGACCCGGTGCGTCGCCGGATCCTCGAGCACCTCGCGCACGGCGAGCAGCCCGCCGGCGAGATCGCGGCGCGCGTGGGGGAGGAGTTCGGCATCAGCCAGCCCGCGGTGTCGCAGCACCTGCGCGTGCTGCGGACGAGCGGGTTCGCGTCGGTCCGCCCGGACGGGACCCGGCGCCTCTACGCGCTCGACCCGACGGCCCTCGACGAGGTCGAGGACTGGACCGCGGGCCTGCGCCGGTTCTGGGAGCAGCGGCTGGACGCGCTCGGGACCGAGCTCGCCCGGGGTGCCCGGGAGCGCCGTCGGGCGACGGCACCCGGCACCGACGAGGACGACGAGCGCCCCACCGACACCACCAGGAGGACAGCATGAAGGACTTCATCGCCGAGCTCGAGGCCGCGCGGCGCACCGTCGGGTCGGCAGACCTCCCCGCCGGTGCGGCCCGGGTCGTCACGATCGAGCGCACCTACCCGGCCGACGTCGAGGACGTGTGGGACGCGGTCACCGACCCCGAGCGCATCCCGCGCTGGTTCCGGCCCGTGACGGGCGACCTCCGGGTCGGCGGCACCTACCAGGTCGAGGGCAACGCGGGCGGCGAGATCCGCGCGTGCGAGGCCCCGCGGCTCCTGCGGCTCACCTGGGTCATGGGCCCGCCGACGCCGGAGGACTCGTCCGTCGTCGAGGTCCGGCTCGCGCCGGCGCCGGGCGGCGGCACGACCCTCACGCTCGAGCACACCGCCGTCGTGCCGCCGCAGATGTGGGACCAGTTCGGGCCCGGGGCCGTCGGCGTCGGGTGGGACGGGGCGCTGCTCGGCCTCGGGCTGCACCTCGACGGCGGCGCGACGCTCGACCCCGAGGCCGTCCTCGCGAGCCCCGAGCTGCGCGCGTTCAACGTCGCGAGCAGCGAGGCGTGGGGAGCGGCGCTCGCCGCGGCCGACGGGCTCGACGCGGACGACGTCGCCGCCCGCGTCGCCGCCACGACGGCGTTCTACGTCCCCGCGGACGACGTCCCCGCCGGTGACGGCTCCGCCGACGGTCCCGGCCGGTAGGCCCGCCCGCCGCGGCCGAAAGTCGCCGTCGGTCGCCGCCGGTCGCCCCGGGGGGCCGCGAGGTACCGCCCCGGGTGGACGCACCGCGGCGCACGTCCGCCGTGGGGCGGATGTTCACCCGCGGTTCACGCGGCATACCCTCGTCCGATGACTTCGCCCGATTCGTCCCGCACCACGACCCTGCCCGACCCCGGCCCGACGCGTGACGAGAGCGAGGGCACGCTCGTCCGACCTGCAGCGCCCGAGCCGTCGTCCGGGCTCGCGGGGCAGGCGCTCGTGGCGGTGTCGTGGCTCGTCGGGGCGGCGCTCGTCGTCCTCGTCGCCCGGATGCTGCGCGGCCCGAGCGAGTCCCTCTACCTCGCCGTCGCGGCGCGCACGGCCGAGCTCCCCGGGACGGAGCTCGTCGCCGAGGGCGGTGTGCTCGTGCTCGTCGCGTGGTGCGCGCTCGTGGCCTGGCGCTCGCGGCGGGGCGGCCCGCCCGCGGTCGCGACGACGCTCGTCGCCGGCGTGGGCGCCGTCGCCGCCTACGCCGCGAGCGAGGCCGTGAAGTCGCTCGTCCGGCAGCCCCGGGGCTGCTGGGAGCTGGTCGAGGTCGCGCACTGCCCCGCCGCGGGCGACTGGTCGTTCCCGAGCAACCACACCGCGATCGCGTTCGCCCTCGCGACGGCCGTCGTCCTCGCCGGCGCACCGGCCGTGCGCGTCCCCGGGGCCGTGCCCGCGCGGCACGCGACCCGTTCCCGCACGCGCGACGTCGCGGTGTGGGTCGTCGTGCCGGCCCTGCTCGCCGTGGCGGTCGCGGCGGCCCGCGTCGCGCAGGGCGTGCACTTCCCGCACGACGTCGTGGCCGGCGCGGCCGTGGGCGTCGCCGTGGTCGTGGCGGCGGTGACGGTGCTCGCGGGTCCCGCCACGACGGCCGTCGCGGCGGCGTGCCGCGTCGACGGGGTGGGCCGCGTGCTGCTCGCCCGCCCGTCCTGACCCCGCCCGTGGACGGCGCCGTCAGCGCGGCGCGGTGACGAAGACGTCGAACAGCTCCGGGTGGTGCGCGTGCACGAGCACGGCGAACACCACGACGTCGAACAGCAGGTGGACGGCCACCACGTAGGTGAGCGACTTGCTCCAGGAGAAGATCCAGCCCTGGACGAGCGCGAACGGCACGGTGAGCAGCGGGCCCCACTCGCGGTAGCCGAGCTCCCAGAGGAACGACACGAAGACCGTCGCCTGGAGCAGGTTCGCCGTCCACACCCCGAAGTGCTCGCGGTACAGCGCGAAGACGACGCACACGAAGAACAGCTCGTCCCAGATGCCCACCGCGTTGACGCCGACGAACAGGCGCGCGATCTCCGCGCCGCCCGTGATCGGCGGCCAGTTGAGGTACGCGCCCGACCCGATGAAGTAGAACGGCAGGATGAGGTAGCCCGCCACGACCACCACGACGAGGTACACGACCTGCCCCCGCGTCCAGCGGCGCCCCGTCGCGACGGGGAACGTGACGGCGTCCTCGCGGAAGACGAAGCGCGAGAGCGCCCACGGCACGAGCACCGCGAGGGAGAGCACGACGGCGAAGCGCACCATGCCGGCGTCGGACAGGTCGGCCTTCAGCGAGATCGTCGAGATGATCCCCATCCCGACGCCGACCAGCGCGAGGTCGCGACCCAGGCGACGGTCCACGAGGAGGCCGAGCGCGACCCCGAGGACGAGCGGCACGTAGCCGAGCGGGCGCGCGTGGACCGCGAAGAGCAGCACCGCGGAGCCGGACACGAGCACGGCGGCGAGCAGCCGCAGGGGCGAGCCGACCGCCCAGGGCGGTCGGGCGGCGTCGGGCAGCGGGCTGAGCGCGGCGGAGGTCACGCGCACACGGTGCCACGACCCGCGGGTCGTGGCGCGCGCCGCCGCGCCGGGACGGGGGCTGCGACGGCGCTACAGCTCCTCGTAGACCGCCGGGTCCTGGTCGTTCGTGCGCCCGTCCGCCCGGGCGAGCCCCGTGAGCGCGTTCATCTCGTGCGTCGTCAGCTCGAACGAGAAGACGTCGAGGTTCTCGCGCTGACGCTCCGGCGACGACGCCTTCGGCAGCGGCACGACGCCGAGCTGCACGTGCCAGCGCAGGATCGCCTGGACGGGGGAGACGTCGTGCGCGGCCGCGACGTGCGCGACGACCGGGTCCCGGAGCAGGTCGTTCGCGCGACCGATCGGGCTCCACGCCTCCGTGACGACGCCGCGCTCCGCGTCGGCCGCGCGCTGGAGCGGCTGCGGGAAGTACGGGTGCAGCTCGACCTGGTTCACGACCGGCGTCACGCCCGTCGCCGCGATCACCGCGTCCAGGTGCTCCGGCAGGAAGTTCGAGACCCCGACGTGCCGGACCAGGCCCCGGTCGCGGCACTCCACGAGCGCCTCGTACGCCTCGACGAACCGGCCCACGCGCGGGTTGGGCCAGTGCACGAGGTAGAGGTCCAGGTGGTCCAGGCCCGCGCGCAGCACCGACTCCTCGACCGTCCGGACCGCGTCGTCGTGCGCGTGGTGGCGCCCGGGCAGCTTCGACGTGACGAGCAGGTCCTCGCGCGCGACGCCCGAGCGGCGCACCGCCGCGCCCACGGCGCCCTCGTTCTCGTAGCTGGACGCGGAGTCGATCAGCCGGTACCCCGCGTCGATCGCGCGCGCGACCGTGTCCGCGCCCTCCTCGCCGCGGAGCCGGTAGGTGCCGAAGCCGATCGCGGGGATCGTCGTGCCGTCCTGCGCCGCGAGGGTGGGGATCGTCATGGGCCCATCGTGCGGGCGACCCCGGCGGACCCGCACCTCGGCGACGGGGCCCGCGGGCCGACTCGCGCGGGCGAGACGCGAGAAGCGGCCCCTGATCCGTCGGGACCAGGGGCCACTTCTCACCTCTCGGCGGGTGCTACGCGGCGCTCGGGAACGGGACTCCCGTGGTCGCGTGGCAGCGGTAGCCGTTCGGGTTCTTGTCGAGGTACTGCTGGTGGTAGTCCTCGGCGTAGTAGAACGGCCCGGCCTCCGCGGCGGGGCGCATCTCGGTCGTCACGGGGTCGTAGCCCTTGGCCTCGAGCACCGCGGAGTAGCGCGCCGCCGTCTCGCGGACGGCCTGCTCCTGCTCGGGCGTCGTCCAGTACACGGCGGACCGGTACTGGGTGCCGACGTCGTTGCCCTGGCGGTAGCCCTGCGTCGGGTCGTGGCGCTCCCAGAAGATCTTGAGCAGCTCCTCCTCGGAGACCTTCGTCGGGTCGTACGCGACGAGCGCCGTCTCGGTGTGGCCGGTGCGCGCGGTGCACGCTTCCTCGTAGGTGGGGTTCGGCGTCGTGCCGCCCATGTAGCCGACGGCGGTGCTCACCACCCCGGGGACCTGCCAGAAGATCTCCTCGGCGCCCCAGAAGCAGCCCATCGCCAGGTAGAGCACGCGCGTGCCCTCGGGCCACGGGCCGGTGATCGAGGTGCCGAGCACGGTGTGGGGACGCGGCGCCTGCAGCACGGGCGACTGGCGCCCGGGCAGCGCGTCCTCGGGGGCGATCATCGTCGTCTTGCCGGACGAGCCGAAGATCGCGTCGAAGATCGAGTTCATCGCTTACCTCCTGAGGTGCCCGGACGACCGGGGCGCTGGCCCACGACGCATCGTCCTGGCACGGGGTAGAACGCGGCGGGGGCGGTCGGTGTTCCGCGGGACGTGCCGCCGCGACCCGGCTGGCCGTGGGCGCGTCCGGCACGAGCCTCTCACGGGACGATCGAGTCGACGTACCCGCCGTCGACGCGCACCGCGGCGCCGGCCGTCGCCGACGAGCTCGCGCGCGAACGCCCCACCCCCGCCCGCCGCCCGCCGCCGAGCAGGCGGTGCCGGCCCGTCCGGTGGGCGGGACGAACCAGGACCACCTGCTCGGCGCAGGGGGTGCGCCTAGGCTGGTCGGGTGACCACCCCGAGCGAGCACCCCGACTGGACCACCACCGGCTTCTCCACGCGTGCGATCCACGCGGGCCAGGACCCGGACGCGACGACCGGCGCCGTCGTGCCGCCGATCCACCAGGTCTCGACGTACAAGCAGGACGGCGTCGGCGGGCTGCGCGGCGGCTACGAGTACTCGCGCTCCGCGAACCCGACGCGCACCGCCCTGGAGGAGGCGCTCGCGGCTGCGGAGTCCGGCGGCCTGCGCCCGACGGCGGACGGCTCGCCCGCCGCGCGCGGGTTCGCCTTCGCGTCCGGCCTCGCCGCCGAGGACACGCTGCTGCGCGCCGTCGTGCGCCCCGGGGACCACGTGATCGTGCCCGACGACGCGTACGGCGGCACCTACCGCCTCATCGCCCGGGTGTTCGGTCCCTGGGGCGTCGAGCACACGCCCGTCGACCTCACGGACGTCGAGGCCGTGCGCGCGGCCGTGCGCCCCGAGACGCGCGTCGTCTGGGTCGAGACCCCGACGAACCCGCTGCTCGGCGTGAGCGACGTCGCGGCGCTCGCGGGCGTCGCGCACGACGCCGGGGCGCTGCTCGTCGTCGACAACACGTTCGCGACCCCCTACCTCCAGCAGCCGCTCGCGCTGGGGGCGGACGTCGTCGTGCACTCGACGACGAAGTACGTCGGGGGGCACAGCGACGTCGTCGGGGGAGCGCTCGTCGTGGCGACGGGCGCGCAGCTGCCCGGCGGGCTCGCGTCGCCCGCGGGCGGCACGGACGTCGCGGGGGCGGTGGGCTTCCACCAGAACGCGTCGGGCGCCGTCGCCGGGCCGTTCGACGCGTGGCTCACGCTGCGCGGGCTCAAGACGCTCGCGGTGCGCATGGACCGCCACCAGACGAACGCGGCCGCCGTCGCGGAGTTCCTCGACGCGCACCCCGCCGTGACCGAGGTGATCTACCCGGGCCTCGCGTCGCACCCGGGCCACGAGCTCGCCGCGCGTCAGATGTCCGGGTTCGGCGGCATGGTCTCGTTCCGCGTGGGCAGCGAGGCGAAGGCGCTCGACGTGTGCGCGCGCACGCGGGTCTTCACGCTCGCGGAGTCGCTGGGCGGGGTCGAGTCGCTCGTCGAGCACCCCGGCCGCATGACGCACGGCTCCGTCGCGGGCACGGCGCTCGAGGTCCCCGACGACCTCGTCCGCCTGTCCGTCGGCATCGAGGACGTCGAGGACCTCCTCGCCGACCTCGGGCAGGCCCTCGCCTGACGAGGAGATCCTGCGCACACCGCGCGGGCTCGCCGTGCGCAGGGGCGCGCGGCGGGTGCCGCTCCCCTAGGGTTGCGCTGTGAGCGCGCAGACGGACCAGCACAGCACCCCCGACCCGCTTCCTCCCGCGCGTCCCGGCGCCGCGGCCGTGCCCGACGCCGTGCGCTCGGCCGCCGCGTGGTCGTGGCGCCTGCTGCTCATCGGCGCGGCGATCGCGGCCGGGCTGTGGGTCGTGACGCAGCTCAAGGTGATCGTCGTGCCGATCGCGGTGGCGCTGCTGCTCACCGTGCTCCTCACGCCGGTCCAGCGGTTCTTCCGGCGGCACCTGCGGATGTCGCGGGGCCTCGCGTCGGGCGCCGCGCTCATCGCGCTGATCGTCGTGGTCGCGGGGCTCATCGCCATCGCGGGGCAGCAGATCGTCAGCGGCTTCCAGGACCTGCGCGACCAGGCCGTCGAGGGCTTCGAGCAGTTCACGAACTGGCTCGCCGACGGCCCCCTCGGCCTCGACTCCACCACGCTCTCGCACTGGCTCGACCAGGCGGGGACCGCGGTGTCCGAGAACCAGGACTCGATCGTCTCGGGCGCGCTGGGCGCGGCGACGACCATCGGCCACGTGCTCGCCGGGGCCCTCATCGCCCTGTTCTGCACGTTCTTCTTCCTGCTCGACGGCCGCTCGATCTGGTCGTGGGTCGTGGGGCTGCTCCCGCTGCGCGCCCGCGACCGCGTGCACCAGGCCGGCCGTCGCGGCATCGTGACGCTCGCCGCGTACACGCGCACCCAGATCCTCGTCGCCGCGGTCGACGCGGTCGGCATCGGCGTCGGCGCCGCGTTCTTCGTGCCGTCGCTCGCGCTGCCGCTCGGCATCCTCGTCTTCGTCGGGTCGTTCATCCCGATCGTCGGTGCCATCGTCACCGGGTCCATCGCGGTGCTCGTCGTGCTCGTCGCGCAGGGCTGGGTGCAGGCGCTCGTCATGCTCGGCATCGTGCTGCTCGTGCAGCAGATCGAGGGCCACATCCTCCAGCCCTTCCTCATGGGGCACGCGGTCTCGCTGCACCCCGTCGCCGTCCTGCTCGTCGTCGCGGCGGGCAGCTTCGCCGCGGGCATCGTCGGCGCGCTGTTCGCTGTCCCGATCGCCGCGGTGCTCAACACGGTGGTGCTCTACCTGCACGGCCACGACAAGTTCCCCGAGCTCGGCACCGACGACCGCGTCGTCGTGCGCGGCAGCCCGCAGCCGCCCGTCATCGCGCGCGCCGAGTCCGACCTCGACGACACGAGCGCCCGCCGCCCCGGTCGCCGGGCGCACGACGCCGGCGGCTCGGCGGTCGTCGAGACGCAGGACGCGGGCGTCGCCGACGCACCGGGCGAGGGCACGCCGGGAGAGGCGCGGTGACCTCGGGTCCCGTGCCCGTCCCGCTCGACGACGTCCGCGACGCGGCCCGCCTGCTCGACGGCGTCGCGTACCGCACGCCGGTCCACACGACCCGGGCGATCAGCGAGGCGGCGGGCGTCCAGGTCCTCCTCAAGTGCGAGAACCTCCAGCGCGCGGGGTCGTTCAAGGTCCGCGGCGCCTACGTGCGCATGGCGCGCCTGAGCGCCGACGAGAAGGCGCGCGGCGTCGTCGCGGCGAGCGCGGGCAACCACGCCCAGGGCGTCGCGTTCGCCGCGGGACTGCTCGGCATCCGGGCCGTCGTGTACATGCCGGTCGACGCCGCGCTCCCCAAGGTCGCGGCGACGCGCCAGTACGGCGCCGAGGTCCGGCTCGTCGGCGCCGACGTGGACGAGACGCTCGCCGCCGCGCGCGCCGAGGCCGACCGCACGGGCGCCGTGTTCATCCACCCGTTCGACCACCCCGACGTCGTCGCGGGCCAGGCGACCATCGCGCTCGAGATCCTCGAGCAGGTGCCCGACGTCCGGACCGTCGTCGCCCCGCTCGGCGGCGGCGGGCTCGTCGCCGGGCTCGCCGCGGCGTTCGCCCAGGCCGCGCCGCACGTGCGCGTCATCGGCGTGCAGGCGGAGCGCGCCGCCGCCTACCCGGGCTCGCTCGCCGCAGGGGCGCCGACGACGGTCCGGCTCGCCGGGACGATGGCCGACGGCATCGCCGTCGGGACCCCGGGAGCGGTGCCGTTCGGGATCGTCGCGCACCACGGCGTCGAGGTGCGGACGGTGACCGAGGAGGAGATCTCCCGCTCGCTGCTCATGGTCGCCGAGCGCGCCAAGCTGCTCGTGGAGCCCGCCGCAGCGACGGGCGTCGCGGCCCTGCTGTCGGGGACGGCCGCCGTCGACGCGGGCGCGGCTGACCCGGTCGAGGGGCCGGTCGTCGTCGTGCTGTCCGGGGGGAACGTCGACCCGCTCGTGCTGCTGCGGGTCGTGCGGCACGGCCTCGCCGCCGCCGGCCGGTACATCCAGCTCCAGGTGCTGCTCGACGACCGTCCCGGCGCGCTGGCGCGCATGCTCGAGGCGATCGCGGCGAAGCGCGGCAACATCATGCACATCGACCACGACCGCACGGACGTGGGCCTCGCGATCGGAGAGGCGTGGGTGCGCATGCAGGTCGAGACCAAGGGACCCGAGCACTGCGACGAGCTCGTCGCGCACCTGCGCTCCGCGGGCTACCGCGTCGAGCGCAGCGACGGCGGCTCGCCGCGGGTCTGACGAGAAGCGAGAAGTGGGGGGGGCCCCGGGCCGGGGGGGGGGGGGGCGGCGGGGGGGGGCGGGCCCCCCCGGGGCGGGGGGGGGGGGGGGGGGGGGCCCCGGTGGGGGCGGCGGGGGTAGTGGGGCTGGGGTGG
>NZ_JBEPOQ010000008.1:0-176028 GCF_040546915.1 Cellulosimicrobium sp. 4261 | reverse complement strand
TGGCATTGACTAACAAGCACACTGTTGAGTTCTCAAACAACCGACACACACCAACTCAGCACCACCCGACCGGGCAGAACCTCGCTTGGGGCAACTTCTCTAATCTACCAGATCCTCGGTGTCCCTTCCAACTCGGTGTTCCGAGCTCGGAGGGCCTGCCGGGAGCCAGCAGCCTCGAAGGTCTCGAGGGCGCGCGAGGCACCCGATCGATCTTCAAGGGGACCGCCCGGGGGACCAGCCACCGTCTCGGATGATCGAGACCCGGTGTCCGTTCCTCCCTGCCGGGCGAACGTCGAGAACACTACACGCGCTCCACGAGAGTGCCAAATCCGCTCTGCGGCGCGGCTGCCGGAGTCGACGGAGAAGGGGCCGGCACCGCTCGACGCGGCCCGGCCCCTCCTGTTCCTCGCCCTTCCGGGTCAGCCGGCGACGGCGACGCCGAGCGTCTTCTTGCCGCGGCGCAGGAGCGCGAACCGTCCGTGCAGCAGGTCGTCGGCCCCGAGCACCGCGTCCTCACCGGTGACCTTGACGTTGTTGACGTACGCGCCGCCCTCGGCCACCGCCCGGCGCGCGGCCCCCTTCGACGCGACGAGGCCCGACGCCACCAGGAGGTCGACGACCGCGTCGCCGACCTGCGCCGTCGCGCGCGGCAGCTCGGCGACCGCCGCCTCCAGGGTGCGCTCGTCGAGTCCGTCGAGGTCGCCGCGGCCGAAGAGCGCCTGGCTCGCCGCGACGACCGCCTCGGTCGCCGCCGCCCCGTGCACGAGCGTCGTCACGTCGGCCGCGAGGGTGCGCTGCGCCTCGCGCGCGCCCGGCCGCTCCCGGACCGCGACCTCGAGCTCCGCGATCTCCTCGCGCGAGCGGAAGGTGAAGATCTTCAGGAACCGCACCACGTCGTCGTCGGCCGCGTTGAGCCAGAACTGGTAGAAGGCGTACGGGCTCATCATGTCGGCGTCGAGCCAGACGGCGCCGCCCTCGGTCTTGCCGAACTTCGTGCCGTCGGCCTTCGTGATGAGCGGCGTCGTCATGACGTGCACCGACGCGCCCTCCGTCCTGCGGATGAGGTCGACGCCCGAGAGCAGGTTGCCCCACTGGTCGTTCCCGCCCGTCTGCAGCGTGACCCCGTGGCGCAGGTAGAGCTCGTGGAAGTCGATGCCCTGGAGGATCTGGTAGCTGAACTCCGTGAAGCTGATGCCCTCGTCCGAGCTCAGGCGGCGCGCCACCGTGTCCTTGGCGAGCATCGTGCCGAGGCGGTAGTGCTTGCCCACGTCCCGCAGGAAGTCGATCGCCGACATCTCCGAGATCCAGTCGAGGTTGTTGACGACCCGCGCCGCGTTCTCCCCCTCGAAGTCCAGGAAGCGCGAGACCTGGCCGCGCAGGCGCTCGGTCCAGTCGGCGACCGTCTCCTTCGAGTTGAGCACCCGCTCCCCCGACTGGCGCGGGTCGCCGATCATGCCCGTCGCACCGCCCACGAGCGCGATCGGCCGGTGGCCGGCGAGCTGGAGGTGGCGCAGCAGGAGGAGCTGGACCAGGTGCCCGTGGTGCAGGCTCGGCGCCGTCGGGTCGAAGCCGCAGTAATAGGTGATCGGGCCCTCGGCCAGCGCGGCGCGCAGCGCGGCCTCGTCGGTGGACTGCGCCACCAGGCCTCGCCATTGCAGCTCGTCGAGAACGTCGCTCACTTCTGCTCCTTCGTCGAGTGCCCGTCGTGCGGGCACAGCGGTGCGGCCCCGTCCGGGCCGCGGGTCCTAGTCTGCCGTGCCGGACGCCGTCGCCCGGCCACCGCCCACCTCGCGGGCGGCGTGGGCGGTGTGCCGCCGGGCGATGCCCCGGCTCAGCGGGACCGGGCGCTCACGCGGCGGTAGGCGGACACCGTCGGGTCCCCCGCGAGCCAGTAGCGCCAGGGGAACAGCTCGCCGTCCCCGCCGTCACCCGACACGCCCACGCGCGGTCCCGTGGCGATCGGCGGCCGGTGCGGCCCGTCCGTCGCCCGGTGCAGCACGAGCTCGCCGTCGGGGTCCGTCAGCTCCGCGCCGTACTGGCGCAGGTCGAGGTCGAGGGCCACGGCAAGACGCGCGGGGCCGCGTGCGATCTGGCGGTCGGAGTCGCACCGGCCCGCGGCGACCCGGCGGGACCGGGCGAGCTCGACGCCCTCGGTCACCTCCCCGGCGCGCAGCAGGACGGCGGACGCGCGGCCCACCGGACCGCACACGACGTTGACGCAGTGGTGCAGGCCGAGGTGGCGGTAGACGTAGAGGCGGCCCGGCTCGCCGAACATGGCGCGGTTGCGCTCCGTGCGGCCGCGGAACGCGTGCGAGCCCGGGTCCCTCTCGCCGTCGTACGCCTCGACCTCCGTGATCCGCAGCGTGACGTCGCCCTCAGCGCTGCGCCGCGTGAGCAGGGAGCCGAGGAGGTCGCGCGCGACCTCCTGCGCGTCGCGCGCGTACCAGCCGCGGGCCGGGGCGTCCCACGGCCCGACGACGCGCGCGCTCCCGGACTCCCCCGTCCCCACGATGCCCTGCACCGTGCCCGCCGCAGCCTCTGCCGGCATGCCGCCACCTCCCGTCCCGGGCAATCTACGCCTCGCCGCCCACGTCCGTGCGGGACGCGGTCGGGTCCGGGCCGGGCGCCGTCCGCCCCGTGCGCACGAGCCGTCCCCACCCGTCGAGGACGACGTCCGCACGCTCGCGCGTGGCGTTGCGGCGGTAGTGCTCGCGCTCCGCGGCCATCCAGGCGAGCCAGTGGTCGCGCTGGTCCTCGCCGTCCCGGTCGAGGCCGCGCCGGAGCCGGACGTCGTCCGGCGCCTCGACCCACACGCGCAGCGCCGCGACCTCGTCGGCCTCGCGCCGCCCCGCCCCGCAGCCCTCGACCACGAGGTACGGCGCGGCCGGGACGTCGTGCCACTCGGCGAAGCGGTCGAGGTGCCAGTCGAACCGGCGGTACCGCCCGGCCCGGCCCGCCGCGAGCGGCGTCAGCACCCACGCGTCGAGGCGCCCCCAGGCGGGCTCGAGCCCGCGCCAGCCCTCGTAGAGGTCGTCCATGTGGAGCACCTGGGCCGGCAGCGCGTCGCCGAGCTGCGCGGCGAGCGTCGTCTTGCCCGAGCCCGCGGGCCCGTCCACGACGACGATCCGCGTGCCCGACGCCGTCCCCTCCCCCGCGGCGACCTCGCCCGGACCGGGCGGCCCGAGGCGCGGGGCGGCGTCGCGCACCCGGCGGACGAGCTCGGCGAGGACGTCCGCGCCGACGCTCACGCCCGCGCCGCCGGGCACGCGTGGCGCACCGCGAGCCGGGCCACCGTCAGTCCTGGGCCCAGAAGCGGTACTCGGCCGAGCGCTCCTTCGCGGCCTCGAGCTGCTCGGCGACCCGCACCGGGGCGGTGCCGCCCACGGCGTCGCGCGACGCGAGCGAGCCCTCCACGCTCAGCACGTCGCGCACGCCCGGCGCGAGGTGCTCGGAGATCGACGCGAGGTCGTCGTCCGAGAGGTCCCACAGCTCGATGCCGCGCTCCTCGCACGCGCGCACGCACGCGCCCGCGACCTCGTGCGCGACGCGGAACGGCACGCCCTCGCGCACGAGCCACTCGGCGACGTCCGTCGCGAGCGAGAACCCCTGCGGCGCGAGCGACGCCATGCGGTCGGTGTCGAACTCGAGGGTCGCGACCATGCCGGAGAACGCGGGCAGGAGCACCTCGAGCGTGTCGACCTGGTCGAACACCGGCTCCTTGTCCTCCTGGAGATCGCGGTTGTACGCGAGCGGCAGGCCCTTGAGCGTCGCGAGCAGGCCCGTCAGGTCGCCGATGAGGCGGCCCGCCTTGCCGCGCGCGAGCTCGGCGACGTCCGGGTTCTTCTTCTGCGGCATGATGCTCGACCCCGTGGAGTAGGAGTCGTGCAGGCGCACGAAGCCGAACTCCTTCGTCGCCCAGAGGATGACCTCCTCCGCGAGGCGCGAGAGGTCGACCCCGAGCATCGCGGCGACGAACGCGAACTCCGCGACGACGTCGCGCGACGCGGTGCCGTCGATCGAGTTCTCGACCGGGCCGTCGAACCCGAGCTCGGCGGCGACCGCCGCCGGGTCGAGGCCCAGCGACGAGCCCGCGAGCGCCCCCGACCCGTACGGGGAGCGGGCGGCGCGCACGTCCCAGTCGATGAGCCGGTCGACGTCGCGCAGCAGGGGCCACGCGTGGGCGAGCAGGTGGTGCGCGAGGAGCACCGGCTGGGCGTGCTGGAGGTGCGTGCGGCCGGGCATGGCCGCACCCGGGTGCGCGGCGGCCTGCTCGATCAGCGCGTCGACGACGTCGAGCACGAGGCGGGCGATCGTGCGCGCCTCGTCGCGCAGGTACATGCGCGTGAGCGTCGCGATCTGGTCGTTGCGCGACCGGCCCGCGCGCAGCTTCCCGCCGAGCTCGGGCCCGGCGCGCTCGATGAGCCCGCGCTCCAGCGCGGTGTGCACGTCCTCGTCGTCGTCGGCCGCGACGAACGCGCCCGACGCGACGTCCTCGCGCAGGCGCTCGAGCGCCGCGTGCATGCCGTCGAGCTCGTCGTCGTCGAGCAGGCCGGCCGCGTGCAGGACCTTCGCGTGCGCCTTCGAGCCCGCGACGTCCTGGCCCGCGAGGCGCCAGTCGAAGTGCGTGGACTTGCTCAGCGCAGCCAGCGCGTCGGCGGGGCCGCCGGCGAACCGGCCGCCCCACAGGCTCACCCGCGACGTCTCCGTCGTCTCGGCGGCGGTGCCGTCCTGGTCGTCGTGCGTGCTCACAGCGCTCCCGTCCCGAGGTCCACACCGTTGCCGAACTTCTCGTCGCGCGCGGCGGCGAGCTTCGCGGTGAGACCGTAGATCTCGATGAATCCCTTGGCCTGCGACTGGTCGAACGAGTCGCCCTCGTCGTACGTCGCGAGGTTGAAGTCGTAGAGGCTCGCGTCCGAGCGCCGGCCCGTGACGGTCGCCCGACCGCCGTGCAGCACGAGGCGCACGTCGCCGGACACGTACCGCTGCGTGTCGTCGACGAACACGTCGAGCGAACGCTTGAGCGGGCTGAACCACATGCCGTCGTACACGAGCTCGGTCCAGCGCTGCTCGACGCCGCGCTTGAAGCGGGCCTGCTCGCGCTCGAGCGTGACGTTCTCGAGCTCCTGGTGCGCGGCGATGAGGGCGATCGCGCCCGGCGCCTCGTAGACCTCGCGCGACTTGATGCCCACGAGGCGGTCCTCGACGATGTCGATCCGCCCGACGCCCTGGGCGCCGGCGCGACGGTTCATCTCCTGGATCGCCTGCAGCGGGGTCACCGCGACGCCGTCGAGCGCGACCGGGACGCCCTGCTCGAACGTCACGACGACCTCGTCCGCGACCGGCGGGAACGTCGGGTCGTCGGTGTAGTTGTAGACGTCCTTGGTCGGCGCGTTCCAGATGTCCTCGAGGAAGCCGGTCTCGACCGCGCGCCCCCAGACGTTCTGGTCGATCGAGAACGGGTTGTGCTTCGTCGTGGCGATGGGCAGCGCGTGCGTCTCCGCGTACTCGATGGCCTTCTCGCGGGTCAGCGCGAGGTCGCGCACGGGCGCGATGGTCTTGAGCTCGGGTGCGAGGGACGTCGTGGCGACCTCGAAGCGCACCTGGTCGTTGCCCTTGCCCGTGCAGCCGTGCGCGACCGTCGTGGCGCCGAACTGGCGCGCCGCGCGCACGAGGTGCTTGACGATGACCGGGCGCGACAGCGCCGAGACGAGCGGGTACCGGTCGAGGTACAGGGCGTTCGCGCGCAGCGCGGGCATGCAGTACTCCGCCGCGAACTCGTCGCGCGCGTCGGCGACGTACGCCTCGACGGCGCCGCAGTCCAGGGCACGCTGCCGGATGACCTCGAGGTCCTCCCCGCCCTGGCCGACGTCGACCGCGACGGCGACGACCTCGGCGCCCGTGGCCTCGGCGATCCAGCCGATGGCCACCGACGTGTCCAGGCCGCCCGAGTAGGCGAGCACGACGCGTTCAGTCATGACGGTCTCTTTCTGTGACGTGCGGGTGGGGTCCGGGGTCCAGTCTCGCAGGGCGCCGCGGCCGCGCGGGGCGCGGTCCGACGGCGGTCAGTCCGGCGTGCCGGGGACGGGCCCGCCGTGGGGTCCGGAGAGCTCGAGGAAGCGCCGCGCGAGGTCCGCGCCGCCGTCGGGGTCGCGCGCGATGACGAGGATCGTGTCGTCGCCCGCGATGCACCCGAGCACGTGCGGGAGCACGGAGTGGTCGATCGCCGACGCGAGGTAGTTCGCGGCACCGGGGGGCGTGCGCAGCACGACGAGGTTCGCGGACGCCTCGGCGGACACGAGCATCTCGGAGCACAGGCGCGCGAGCCGGGCCGCGAGGTACTCGGGCGACTCCGCGGTCTGGACGCTGCGGTCCCCGCCCTCCCCCGGCACCGCGTACACGAGCGCGCCCGAGGCGCCGCGCACCTTCTCCGCGCGCAGCTCGATGAGGTCGCGCGAGAGCGTCGCCTGCGTCACCGACAGGCCCTCGCGCTCGAGCTCGCGCGCGAGCTCCGCCTGCGAGTGGATCTCGGTCCGGCGCACGATCTCGGCGATGCGCGCGTGGCGCGCCGTCTTCGTCGTCGCCGTGCGGGGCTCGGTCACGACCGCTCCAGGAGGAACGTGAGCAGCGCCTTCTGCGCGTGCAACCGGTTCTCCGCCTCGTCCCACACCGCCGAGCGGGGGCCGTCGATCACCTCGGCGGTGATCTCCTTGCCCCGATAGGCGGGCAGGCAGTGCAGCACGATCGCGTCGGGCCGGGCGTGCGCGAGGAGCTCGTCGTTCACCTGGTACGGCACGAACGGCAGGGCGCGGTCCTCGGCCTCCGCCTCGTCGCCCATCGACACCCACGTGTCGGTCGCGACGACGTCCGCCCCCGCGACGGCCTCGACCGGGTCGGAGGTGACGAGCACGGAGCCGCCGGTCTCGGCGGCGATCCGCTCGGCGTCGGCCACGAAGACGGGGTGCGGCGGGTACCCGTCCGGCGTCCCCACCCGCACGTGCAGGCCCGCGGTCGCGCCGCCGAGCAGGTAGGAGTGCGCCATGTTGTTCGCGCCGTCGCCGACGTACGCGAGCGTCTGGCCCGCGAGCGCCCCCGTCCCGCCGCGGAGCTGGGCGATCGTCAGGAGGTCCGCGAGGATCTGGCACGGGTGGAAGTCGTCGGTGAGCGCGTTGACGACCGGGACCCGGCTGATCGCCGCCATCTCCTCGATCCGGTCCTGGCCGAACGTGCGCCACACGATGGCGGACGCCTGCCGGTCGAGCACGCGCGTGACGTCCGCGACGGACTCGCGCACCCCGACCTGGGCGAGCCGGCCGTCCACGACGACCGGGAAGCCGCCGAGCTCGGCGATGCCCGTCGCGAACGAGAGCTGCGTGCGCAGCGTCGGCTTGTCGAACAGGACGGCGACGCCCTGCGGTCCGGCGAGCGGCTGGCGGAACGTGCGGTCGTCGCGGAACGCGAGGCCGATCTCGAGCACCCGACGCTGCTCGGCGGGCGTGAGGTCGTCGTCGCGCAGGAAGTGCCGGGGGGCCATCAGGAGCTCCTCGTCGTGGGGGCGGTCGTGGGGGCCGTCGTGGGGACAGGGGGGACGTCGGCCGGGGCGGCGGCGTCGTCGGAGACCTCGACCGCGGCGAAGAACGCCACGACGTCGCGCGCCTGGTCGGGGGTGAGGACGAGCGGCGGCGCGAGCCGGATCGCGTCGGGCGCGACGGCGTTGACGACGAAGCCCGCGTCGAGCGCCGTCCGCGCGACGTCGGCCGCGACGGGCCGGGTGAGCTGCACGGCGAGCAGGAGCCCGCGTCCGCGCACCCCGGCGACGAGCGGGTTGCCCGCCGCGGAGATCCCGTCGCGCAGGAGCGCCCCGACGGTCCGCACGTTCTCGAGGAGCCCGTCGCGCTCGATCACCCCGAGCGTCGCGAGCGCCGCCGCCGCCGCGACGGGGTTGCCGCCGAACGTCGTCCCGTGCTGGCCGCGGCCGAGCAGCGTCGCCGCGCGCTCGCCGTACGCGACCACCGCGCCGACGGGGAACCCGCCGCCGAGGCCCTTGGCGAGCGTGACGACGTCGGGCACGACGCCGCCCCCCAGCGCCGGCTGCTGGTACGCGAACCACGAGCCGGTCCGCCCGACGCCGGTCTGCACCTCGTCGAGGACGAGCAGCGCGCCGTGGCGTGCGGTGAGCTCGCGCGCGGCGACGAGGTAGCCCGGCGAGAGCGAGCGCACGCCCGCCTCGCCCTGCACGGGCTCGACCACGAGCGCGGCGACCTCGCCGCGAGCCGCCACCGCCGCGGGCGAGAAGGCCTCCTCGAGCGCGGCGACGTCGTCGAACGCGACGAACTCGACGCCGCCCGGGAGCGGCTCGAACGGCTCGCGGTACGCGGCCTTCGACGTCATCGCGAGCGCGCCCATGGTCCGGCCGTGGAAGCCGCCCTGGAGCGCGAGGACCCGCGTGCGACCCGTCCGGCGCGTCATCTTGAACGCCGCCTCGTTCGCCTCCGTGCCCGAGTTCGTGAAGAACACGCGCGACCCCTCGGGGGCCTCCGCGAGCGCGAGCAGGCGCTCGGCGAGCGCGATCTGCGTCGGGGTGCCGAAGAAGTTCGAGACGTGCCCGAGCGTGCCGAGCTGGGCCGAGACAGCGGCCGTGAGCGTCGGGTGGGCGTGGCCGAGCGCGTTGACCGCGATGCCTGCGAGCAGGTCGAGGTACCGCTTGCCGTCGGCGTCCCACACGTACGCGCCCTCGCCCCGCACCAGGACGCGCTGCGGCGGGCCGAACGTGTCCATGACGGCGTGCGCGTAGCGGTCGGTCCACTGCGCGACGGAGCCGTCGGCCGGGGCCGTCACGTCGGTCGTCGGTGCGGGCGCGGGCGCGCCCTGCTGGTGGTCGAGCGCGTTCACGCGGCCCCTCCGGCGGTCGTGGTGAGCGCGGGCGCCGGCGCGCCCGCGGCGTCGGGGACGACCATCGTCCCGTTGCCCTGGGTGGTGAAGACCTCGAGCAGCGTCGAGTGCGGCACGCGGCCGTCGATGACCGTCGCCGCGGGGACCCCGCCCTCGACGGCGCGCAGGCACGCCTCCATCTTGGGGACCATGCCCGCCGAGAGCGACGGCAGGAGGGCCGCGAGCTCGGAGCGCGAGATCTGCGCGACGAGCGAGCCCCGGTCCGGCCACGACGTGTACAGGCCCTCGACGTCGGTCAGGACGACGAGCTTCTTCGCGCCGAGCGCGACCGCGAGCGCCGCGGCGGCGGTGTCCGCGTTGACGTTGAGCACCTGGGTCGGGTCCTCGAGGTCGGGGGCGATGGTCGAGACGACGGGGATGCGGCCGGCGTCGAGCAGGTCCTGGACCGCGGACGGGTGCACCTCGACGACGTCGCCGACGAGCCCGACGTCGACCGGCTCGCCGTCCACGGTCGCGTGCCGGCGCTGGGCCTGCAGCAGGCCGCCGTCCTCGCCCGAGAGCCCGACGGCGTACGGCCCGTGCGCGTTGATGAGGCCGACGAGCTCGCGCGAGACCTGGCCCGTGAGGACCATGCGCACGACGTCCATCGCCTCGGGCGTCGTGACGCGCAGCCCCCCGCGGAACTCGGACTCGATGCCGAGCCGGTCGAGCATCGCGGAGATCTGCGGGCCTCCGCCGTGCACGACGACCGGGCGCAGCCCGACGCGGCGCAGGAACACCATGTCCTCGGCGAACGCGGCCTTGAGCGTGTCGTCGACCATGGCGTTGCCGCCGTACTTGACGACGACGAGCGCGCCGGCGAACTCCTCGAGCCACGGCAGGGCCTCGACGAGCACCTCGGCCTTCTGCTCGGGGCGCAGGTCGGTGCGCGTGTCGAACGCGGCGTCGTGGGGGTGGGGAGCGGGCGTGGTGGGGTCGCTCATGAGGAGTACGCGCTGTTCTCGTGGACGTAGTCGTGCGTGAGGTCGTTGGTCCAGACGGTCGCGCTCGCGGAGCCGGCGTGCAGGTCGATCTCGACGCGCACCTCGCGCTCGGCCGCGAGGTCGACGAGCTCGCGGGGCTCGCCCACTCCCCCGGCCCGGCACACCTGGACGTCGTTGACCGTCACGTCGAGCAGGAGCGCGTCGAACGGCGCGACCTCCTCGGGGACGGTCCCGACGGCGGACACGATGCGGCCCCAGTTCGGGTCGTTGCCGAAGATCGCGGCCTTGAACAGGTTGGAGCGGGTCACGGCGCGCGCGACGGCGACCGCGGCGTCCTCGCTCGACGCGCCCACCACGGTGACGGCGACGTCGTGGCTCGCACCCTCGGCGTCGGCGACGAGCTGGCGCGCGAGCGACCCGCACGCCTCGGTGACGGCGTCGGTGAGCGCGTCGAGACCGACCTCGACCCCGGACGCGCCCGAGGCGAGCAGGATCACGGTGTCGTTGGTCGACATGCAGCCGTCGGAGTCGACGCGGTCGAACGTCGTGCGGGTCGCGGCGCGCAGCGCGGCGTCGGCCGTCGCGGCGTCGACGACGGCGTCCGTCGTCAGCACGCACAGCATGGTCGCGAGGCCCGGGGCGAGCATGCCCGCGCCCTTCGCCATGCCGCCCACGGACCACGTCGCGGCGCCGTCCGTCGCGGTGGCGTCCGTGACCTCGCGGACCACCGCGACCGTCTTCGGCACAGTGTCCGTCGTCATGATCGCGAGCGCGGCGTCACCACCGCCGTCGACCGCGGCGACCGGGTCCGCGAGCGCCGCCGCGGCGGCGTCGACGCCGGCGAGGAGCTTCTCCATGGGCAGCCGCACGCCGATGAGGCCCGTCGAGCAGACGAGCACGTCGCCCGCCGACGTCGCGAGCACGTCGGCGACGTGCTCCGCGGTCCGGTGCGTGTCGGCGAAGCCCTCCGGGCCCGTGCACGCGTTCGCGCCGCCCGAGTTGAGCACGACGGCCGTCGCGCGCCCGTCGCCCACGGCCTGGCGCGTCCAGGCGACCGGCGCGGCGAACACGCGGTTCGTCGTGAGCACGGCCGCGGCGACGTCGAGCGGCCCGTCGTTGACGACGAGCGCGACGTCGCGCGCGCCGGTGGACTTGAGCCCGGCGGCGACGCCGGCGGCCCGGAAACCCTGCGGGGTGGTGACGGTCACGGGGCGACCCCCTCGGTCGTGAGACCCGCCGTCTGGGGCAGGCCGAGCGCGATGTTCATGGACTGCACCGCGGCGCCCGCGGTGCCCTTGACGAGGTTGTCGATCGCCGTGACGGTGACGACGCGGCCCGCCGCGTGGTCGACGGCGACCTGGACGAGCGCGGTGTTCGCGCCGAGGGTCATCGCCGTCGTCGGCCACTGCCCCGCGGGCAGCACCCGGACGAACGGCTCGCCGACGTACGCGTCCTCCCAGGCCTGGCGGACGCGCGCGTCGAGCGCGGCGGGGTCGAGGCGCGCGGCGTCGTCGGACAGGCGCGCCGTCACCGTGGCGAGGATGCCGCGCGACATGGGCACGAGCGTGGGCGTGAACGAGATGCTCACGGCCGGGGCCCCCGCGGCCCGCAGGTTCTGTGCGATCTCCGGGATGTGTCGGTGCGACCCCCCGACGGCGTACGGCTGCGCCGACCCGAGCGCCTCGGACGCGAGCAGGTGCGGCTTGAGCGACTTCCCCGCGCCCGAGTACCCGTTGGCGAGCACCGCGACGAGGTCCGTGCCCTCGACGAGCCCGGCGGCGACGCCCGGCTGGATGCCGAGCGTCACGGCGGTGACGTTGCACCCGGGGACGGCCACGCGCCGCGCCCCGACGAGCCGCTCGCGCTGCTTCGTCTCGGTCGCAGCGGCGCCGGGCGCGACCGTGAGCAGGAGCTCCGGCAGACCGTACGGCCACGTGCCCGCGTGCTCGGAGCCGTAGAACGCCGACCAGTCCGCCGCGGACTCGAGCCGGTGGTCCGCACCGAGGTCGAGCACGAGGACGTCCTCCGGGAGCTGCGCCGCGATCTCGCCCGACGCACCGTGCGGCAGCGCGAGGACGACGACGTCGTGGCCCACGAGGTGCTCGACCGCCGTCGGCAGGAGCACGCGGTCGGCCAGGGATCGCAGGTGCGGCTGGTGCTCGCCGAGGAGCGTGCCCGCGTTGCTGTGCGCCGTCACGGCGCCGATCTCCACCTCGGGGTGCCCGGCGAGCAGGCGGAGCGTCTCCCCGCCCGCGTATCCCGACGCACCCGCGACCGCGACTCTGATCGTCATATGCATCACTATACATACTTATGCAACGGCGGGTCGGAGGGCCTGCCCCACGGTACGCGGGGTCGGGTCCGCGGTGCTGCATCGGCCGACGACCCGCCGAGTCGGGTCCGCGGTGGGGTCGGACCGTGCGCTCGGACTGGCACACCGTCACCTCGGTCTTCCGGGCGGAGGTCGAGGAGTGCGCCTCGACGTCCTTCGCACACGGTCCGACCCCACCGCTCGTCCTGCCCGTCACCGCACGACCCGCGCTCAGCCCCGGCCGTCCCGTCCGGTCGGGCCTGCCCCTCGGCGGGGAGCGTCTCGGCCGAGAGGCGAGAAGTGGCCCCTTCGGGGCCCGCTCGGGGGCCACTTCTCGCTTCTCGTCGCCGCGCGCACGACTCGGACCGGTCGCGAGCCCGGCGGCCTCAGGCCGTCGCCGCGCAGACCGCGCGGACGGCGGCTCCCAGGACGGACGTGTCACGACCCACGGTCCAGCGTGGGGTGCCGTCGGGGCCGCGGTGCTCGAGGTAGGTCAGCGCGGTCGCGTCGCTGCCGCTGCCGACGGACTGCTGGGTGAGCGAGAGGACCTCGACCGGGCGGCCGAGGCGGGCCAGCGCGTCGACGAGGGCGTCGACCGCGCCGGCGCCCGTCCCGGACGTGGGGACTCGCTCGCCGTCGACCGTGACCACCAGGTCGAGGTGCTCCGTGCCGTCGTCGGAGCGTCGGCTCGTCCACGCGACGGGCTCGACGGCGCCCGTGCGCGCGTACGCGGTCTCGAACAGGCCCAGGAGGGCGTCGGCCGTGACCTCCGCCCCGGTCGTGTCGGCGTGCTCCTGGACGCGGCGCGCCAGGTCCACCTGGAGGCCCCGGGGCAGGTCCAGGCCGTGCACGGACTGCAGCACGTACGCGACGCCGCCCTTGCCCGACTGGCTGTTCACGCGCACGAGGGCCTCGTACGACCTCCCGAGGTCCGCGGGGTCGACGGGCAGGTACGGCACGCGCCACGGCGCCTCCGCGGGGTCGAGGCCGACCGCCGCGGCGTCGGCCCGGTGCCGCGCCATCCCCTTGCGGATCGCGTCCTGGTGGGTGCCGGAGTAGGCGGTGTGCACGAGCTCGCCCGCGTACGGGTGGCGCGGGTGGACGTCGATCCGGTTGCACGCCACGACGACGTCGCGGATCGCGTCGAGGTCGGAGAAGTCGACCATCGGGTCGACGCCCTGCGCGTGGAGGTTGAGGCCCAGCGTGACGAGGTCGACGTTCCCCGTCCGCTCGCCGTTGCCGAACAGGCACCCCTCGACGCGCTGCGCGCCGGCGAGGACCGCGAGCTCGGCGCACGCGACGCCGGTGCCCCGGTCGTTGTGCGGGTGGACGGAGAGGATCACGCCGTCGCGCCGCGCGAGGTTCCGGTCCATGTACTCGATCTGGTCGGCGTAGACGTTGGGCGTCGCGACCTCGACCGTGGCGGGGAGGTTGAGGACGACGGGCCGCTCGGGCGTCGCGTCCCAGAGCGTCGTCATGCGGTCGCACACGTCGAGCACGTAGTCGGGCTCGGTGAGGTTGAACACCTCGGGCGAGAACTCGAAGCGGACCCGCGGGACGTCGCCGGCGTGGCGCAGCACCTCGGTCCCGGCGTCGGTGATCAGCCGGGCGAGCTCCTCGCGGTCGCGGCCGAGCACGACGTCCCGCCAGACGGGCGCCGTCGCGGCGTACACGTGGACGACGACCGGGTTGCGCAGCCCGCGCACGGCCTCGACCGTGCGCGCGACGAGGTCGGCGCGCGCGGCGGTGAACACGACGACGGTCACGTGCTCGGGCGCGAGGTCGGTCTCGGCGAGCAGGCGCACGAAGTCGAAGTCGGTCTGCGACGCCGACGGGTAGCCCACCTCGATCTCGGTGTACCCCATCGCGACGAGCAGCTCGAAGAAGCGGCGCTTGCGCGCCGGGTCCATGGGTTCCGCGAGCGCCTGGTTGCCGTCGCGCAGGTCGACGGGGACCCACAGCGGCGCCTCGGTGAGCCGGCGCGCAGGCCAGCGGCGGTCGGGCAGGTCGGGCACGTCGACGCGGGCGTGGACGTCGGCGTAGCGGGACGACGGCATGGGCGAGGGGCGCTGCCGGTTCCACGTGGGCGTGGTCGTGGCGGAGGGGCGGTCCGTGCGGGCAGGGGTGGCGGAGACGGTCATGGCGGTCCTTCGGCTGGAGCCCCGTGATGGCCGGGGCGCGGGACGACCGGCGCACGACGGACCCCCACGGCGGGGGGCCGGTCCGGTCAGACCCCGCCGTGGCGCCGAAGGAGGAGCGCCGTCCAGGACATGCGGGGTACGCTAGCCCCGATCAAGTCCTCAGACAACCTGAGAGGTTTCCATGACCGCGCTGCAGCGGCGCCCCCTGGCCGACCAGGCGGCCGAGCTCCTGCTCGAGCGCGTGCGCTCCGGCGTCTGGCCCCTCGACCACCGGCTGCCCGGGGAGCAGTCGCTCGCCGCCGAGCTCGGCGTCGGCCGCTCGACCGTCCGGGAGGCGATCCGCCAGCTCGCGGGCCGCGGCGTCCTCGACAGCCGCCAGGGCTCGGGCGTGTACGTCGTCTCGACGGACACCACCGACGACTGGGACGAGGTGCTGCGCCGCGGCGAGATCGTCGACGTGCTCGAGGTGCGCGCCGCGCTGGAGGCGGAGGCCGCAGGGCTCGCCGCCGCGCGCCGCACCCCCGCGGACCTGCGCACCATGACGACGGCGCTCGCTCGCCGCGGGCAGGTCGCGGCGACGGCGTCGCCCGCCGAGTACGTGGACGCGGACCTCGCGTTCCACCGGGCGGTCGTCGACGCCGCGCACAACGCCGTGCTGGCCGAGCTCTTCGCGACCTTCGTCCCTCGCCTGCGCCGCGCGATGGTCGCCATGGTCGATCTCGACCGGGCGGGCACGACGCACCGGCACGACCAGGACGCGCACGAGGCGATCCTCGACGCCGTGCGCGCCCGGGACGCCGGCCGCGCCTCCGCGGCGGCGCGCGAGCACCTCGCCGCCGTGCACGCGAAGGTCGCCGGGGACGGGCGGCCCTGACCGCCGCACGACCCTAGGCTGGGGGCATGCACGCGATCGTGGCCCGCGCGGCGGGCGGCCCCGAGGTCCTCGAGCTCACCGAGCTGCCCGACCCGTCGCCGGGCCCGGGGCAGCTCCGCGTCCGGTCCGCGGTGGCGGGCGTGAACTTCATCGACACGTACAAGCGCTCCGGCGTGTACGCGATGGAGTACCCGCACGTCGTCGGGAGCGAGGGGGCCGGGGTCGTCGCCGAGGTGGGCGAGGGGGTCGAGGGGTTCGCCGTCGGGGACCGCGTCGTGTGGACCGAGGCGCCGGGGTCGTACGCGGACCTCGTGGTCGTGGACGCCGAGCAGGCTCTCCACGTGCCGGACGCCGTCTCGCTCGAGGACGCGACCGCCGTCGCGCTCCAGGGGCTCACCGCGCACTACCTGTGCACGTCGTCGTACCCCGTGCGTCCGGGCGACCGCGTCCTCGTGCACGCGGGAGCGGGCGGCGTCGGGCTGCTCCTGACCCAGATGCTCGTGGCGCGGGGCGCGCACGTGATCTCCACGGTCTCGACCCCCGAGAAGGCGGAGCTGTCCCGCGGCGCGGGCGCCGAGCACGCGATCCAGTACACGGCGTTCGCGGACCTCACCGCCGAGCTGCCGGAGGTCGTGCGCGGGCTCACGGGCGGCGAGGGGGTCGCGGCGGTGTACGACTCGGTCGGCAAGGACACGTTCGACGCGTCGCTCGCGTCGCTGCGCCGCCGCGGCACGCTCGTCCTCTACGGCGGCTCCTCCGGGCAGGTCCCCCCGTTCGACCCGCAGCGCCTCAACGCGGGCGGCTCGCTGTTCCTCACACGGCCCAAGCTCGCCGACCACACGGCGACGCGCGCGGAGCTCGTCGAGCGCGCGACCGAGGTGCTCGGCGCGGTCGCGGGCGGCACGCTGCACGTGCGCGTGGGCGCGACGTTCCCGCTCGCCGACGCCGCCGACGCCCACCGCGCGCTCGAGGGCCGCGCGACCACCGGCAAGGTGCTGCTCCGGCCCGCCGGGGCGGACGGCGCGGCCGACACCACGGCCCGCACCACGACCGGTGCCTCGACCGGCACCTCGACCGGCACCGCGTGAGCTGGGACTGGGTGCCGCCGCGCCCGGGCGAGGAGGACGGCTCCGACGGCGGTCCCTCCCCCACGCTGCGCCGCACCGTGACCGTGCTCGCCGTGCTGCTCACCGCGGTGTTCGTCGTCTACTACGTGACCGCCGCGGTGCGCCAGCAGGCCGACGCGTGCGTCGCCGACCGTCCCGCGGGCGTCGCGGTGCAGGACGTCGAGACACGGTGGCGCTGGGTCCCGCCGGGCTACACGTGCGAGTACGCCACCGCCGACCAGGGCGTCGCCCGCGCCTGACGAGCCCGCCCCTTCCCCACCCACGACCGACGAGGACCGATGACCGACCTGCACGACCGCCCCCTGACCCTGCTCGGTGCCTACGCCCTCGCGGGCGTCCCCGACCCGGGCGGCTGGTACGCCGCCCTCGACGAGGACGGTCTCGACGGCCTCGAGCACCCCGTCGACCCGGACGACGCGGACGCGCTCGCGACGACCGCGGCCGCGCTGCCGCCGCACTGGGCGCTGCTGCCCACGACGGTCGCCGCGACGGCCCGCCGCGCCGCGGCCGACCGCGCCTACGGCCTCGCGTCCGACGACGAGGAGGGTCGGCGCGCGGCGGTCGACGGCGTCGCGCGCGTCCTCGCGGCCGTGGCCCGGCTCGCCGAGGCGGAGGGGCGGCGACGCGTCGTCGCGGTCGAGCTCCAGTCCGCGCCCGGTCCCGGCCGCGGGTCCGGCGCGGCGCTCGTGCGCAGCCTCACGGAGCTGGCCGCCGTCGCGCCCGCCGGGCTGCCGCTCGTGGTGGAGCACTGCGACGCGCCACGCCCGTGGGGCGTCGCGGAGAAGGGGTTCCTCGCGCTCGACGACGAGATCGCCGCCGTCGCGCGCGCCGCCCGGGACACCGGCCACCCGCTGCACGTCGGGCTCAACTGGGGCCGGTCCGCCATCGAGGGGCGCAGCGCCGCCACGCCCGTCGAGCACGCACGGGCTGCCGCCGCCGCGGGCCTCCTCGCGAGCGCGATGCTCTCGGGTGCCAGCGGGAGCCCGGGCCGGTGGGGCGCTCCGTGGGCGGACGCGCACGTGCCGCCCCACGGCCCCGACCCCGCGCTCCCCGGCCCGGACGAGACGATGCTCGGCCCGGCCGAGGTGCGCGAGTTCCTCGCCGCGGCCGGTCCCGTCCCGCTCGTCGGCGCCAAGGTGACCACGCGGCCCGCGGACGCCCCGCCCGCGCAGCGTCTCGCCGTCGCGCGCGCGACGCTCGCCGTGCTCCGCGACGCGCTGGCCGCCGTCGCCCCCGACACCGGTGCCGATCGCGCAGCGAGCCGCCCCGCCGGCTGAGCGCGTCCCGCGGGCCGCGCCCGTCCCGGCTCGACCCCGAGCCCGACCGGGCGCAGCTCGCGCCCGACCCCGCGCAACCTCAGCCCCGCGGCACGGGCGCCGAGCGGTGCAGGTGGTCGACGGGCCCGCGGCCGGTCCCCACCCGCAGAGCGGCACCGGCGCGCAGCGCGCCCGTGAGCCACTCCTTCGCCTCGCGCGCGGCCTCCTCCCAGCTCGCGCGCTGCGGTCGCAGCGCCGCGAGCGCCGCCGAGAGCGAGCACCCGGTGCCGTGGGTGTGGGGCGTGTCGACGCGCTCGGCGTCGAACGTCGTGACGGTGGCCGCCCCCGGCACGCGACCCGACGTCGGCCCGGGCGCGGGGACGACGAGCGCGTCGGGCGACGTGCGCCCGGTGAGGTGGCCGCCCTTGAGCAGCACGACGGCGCCGCTCGCCGCCGCGTACGCCGTCGCCTGGCACAGGGCGTCGTCCCACGTCGTCGCGGGCTCCCGCCCGCCGAGGACGGCGAGCTCGGGCAGGTTCGGCGTGACGACGTCCGCGCGCGCCGCGAGGTCGCGCACGGCCTGCTCGGCGCCCGCGTCGAGCAGGCGGTGACCGGACGTGGCGACCATCACCGGGTCCAGGACGACCCACGGCCGCGGACCACCCGCGGCGGCGAGGTCGTCGAGCCACTCCCCGACCGTGCGGGCGTTCGCCTCGTCCGCCACCATGCCGATCTTCACCGCGTCGACCTCGACGTCGTCCGACACGGCGTCGAGCTGCGCGCGCAGGAACGCCGGCCCGGGGACGTGCACCGACCGCACGCCGTGGGTGTTCTGCGCGACGAGCGCCGTCGTGACGGCCATGCCGTAGGCGCCGTGCGCGCAGAACGTCTTGAGGTCGGCCTGGATCCCGGCGCCGCCGGTCGGGTCGGTCCCCGCGACGGACAGGACGCGGGGGCGGGACGGAGCCGGGTCGGGCCCCCGGCCCGGGTCGGGGCGACGGTCACGGTCCGCGCGGGCGGGGACCGGGTCGGAGGTGTGCCGGGGCAGGGCGAGCGTCATCGCGCGGACATCCCTTCGCTGGTACGAGCCAGATCAGGTTCGACGGGTCTCATCTCAGCCCCGGTGCGGGGCACCCCGTGTCGCGGGCCATGCTACGCGGCGGGCCGCGCGCTTTTCACCCGCCCCGACGCGTGAGACGACGCGCGTGCGCGCGTCTTTCCGGGTATGACGCAGCACGTCGCCCCCGCGACCCGCCCCTTCCTGCCGGACGCACCCGTCCCGGTGCAGGTGCCCGCCCTCTGCACGACCTACGACCGGGACGGTCGGCGGGTCGTGCTCACGGGCGTCATCACGCACGACGCGGGCGGCCTCGTGGCCTTCGAGTACGAGCACCCCGAGCGGGGCCTGTGGCACGTGTGGGTCGACCGGGACACGTGCGCTCCCCGGTGACCGGTGCCCCGGACGCACGGACGCCGCCCGACCGGGGAGTCGGGCGGCGTCGCCGTGCGGGGTGCGCGCGCTCAGCGGGCGGGGAGCTCTCCCGGCATCGGGTCGTCGGCGCCCCAGCGCGTGACGCGCAGCCGACGGCCGTCCGGCCCGGGCAGCGCGACGCCTGCCCGGGCGGCCTCCTGGGCGGCCGTGCGGAGCGACTCGGGCGAGTCGTGCGTCACGCGGACGAACGCCCCCGAGAACGCGTCGAGCTCGCCGCGGGCGATCGCGGCGACCATCTCGACCGTGCGCTCGACGGGCGTCCACTCCGTGCGGCCCTCGTGCATGACCATGGACGCCGTCATGTCGGTCTGCACGACGCCCGGCGACACCTCGAAGGTCCGCAGCCCGAGCGCGTGGCCCGAGCGGTGCAGGTTCGCCCCGAGGCGCAGGAGCGCCGTCTTGCTCGCGTTGTACGCGCTCGCGCCCTCCATGTCGTGCGAGCCCGCGCCGCTGCTGAGGTCGACGACGCGGCCGCCGCCGCGCGCGAGCATCCCGGGGACGACCGCGCGCGCGAGCAGGAACGGCCCGCGCACGTTGGTCTCCAGGACGGCCCACCACTCGTCGGGGTCCGCCTCCCACAGCGGCACCTCGGCGTCGACCCGGCCCGCGTTGTTGACGAGCAGGTCCACGCTCCCGAGCGCGACCTCGGCCTCGCGGACGGCCGCGGCCACCGCCGCCGCGTCGGTCACGTCCGCCGTGACGACGACGGCCCGGCCCGCGCCGTCGAGCGCGGCGATCTCGTCGGCCACGCCCGCGAGCCGGCCCGCGTCGCGCGCGAGGAGCGCGACGTCGAGGCCGGCCGCGGCGAGCCCGACGGCGACCGCGCGGCCGATGCCGCGCGACGCCCCGGTGACGAGCGCGGTGCGGGCGGGCGCGACGTCCGGCGCCGCGCCCGGCCCCGGTGCGCCGCTCATGCGCGCAGCTCCGCCCCGACGCGCTCGCGCGCGGCGGCCACAGCGCCCTCCCGGACCCGCGCGACGTCGTCGGCGGTGAGGGTGCGGTCCGCGGCGCGCAGCCGCAGCGAGAACGCGAGCGACTTGCGCCCGGCGCCCACCTGCTCGCCCGTGAAGACGTCGAACAGCGCGACCTCCTCGGCGAGCTCGCCGGCGCCCTCGACGACCGCGGCGCGCAGGGCCTCGGCCGGCACGTCGGCAGTGACGACGAACGCGAGGTCCTCCTTCGCCGCCGGGAACCCGGAGACCGGGGTCGCCTGGACGGGCTCGTCCGACGCACCGGCGACGAGCGCCGTCAGGTCGAGCTCGAACGCCACGGAGCGGGCGGGCAGGCCGACGTTCTCCAGCACCTTGGGGTGCAGCTCGCCCGCGTGCCCGACGACCGTCCCGTCGGCGAGCTCGAGGCGCGCGCAGCGGCCGGGGTGGAACGGGGCCCGCGCGGTGTCCGCGACGACGCGCACGGCGTCGTCCCCCCGCAGACCGGCGCGGTTCGCGACCAGGCGTGCCGCGTCGACCGCGTCCGTCCAGTCCGCCGGACGGCCGGGGCCCCACCAGCCCGCCCGCTCGCGACGACCGACCAGGACGCCCGCGACGTGGCGCGGCTGCGTGGGGAGCGCGGCCTCGATCGCGGCGAGGTCGTCGTCGGAGGGACGCACACCGCCGGGCAGCGACGGCGCGGCCGGGGCGCCCGGGCGCGGGTGCGTCACGAGCCCGACCTCGAACACGGCGACGTCCGCGAGCCCGCGGCCCACGTTGCGGCGCGTGGTCTCCAGGAGCGTGCTCAGCACGTCCGTGCGCATCAGGGGGCGGTCGTCGGCCAGCGGGTTGAGCAGGCGCAGGGCCCGGCGGCGCTCGTCGTCCGCGGGGATCCGCAGCGCGTCGAGCTCGCCCTCGCCGACGAACGGGTAGCTCAGCGTCTCGACGAACCCGTGCTCGGCGAGCGCCCGGGCGACCGACCGGCGCACGCGCTGCTCGCGCGTGAGCCCGCGCCCGCCGGGCGCCGCGGGGAGCACCGACGGGATCTCGTCGTACCCGACGAGGCGCGCGACCTCCTCGACCAGCTCGGCCGGCTCGGTGAGGTCGGGGCGCCACGACGGCGGGGTCACGACGACGACGCCCGTCGCGGCGGCGTCGTCCGCGTCGACCGTGCACCCGATCGCTCCGAGCGTCCCGACGACCTGCTCGAGCGTGTACGGCACGCCGACGAGGCGCTCGGCCTCGCCGACGGGCAGGCGGATCGGGGCGGGCGTGGTCACCCGGTCGAGGTCGCTGACGGCCGGGTCCGCGGTCCCGCCGCCCAGCTCGACGAGCAGGTCGACGACGCGCTGCGCCGCGACCGCGGGCAGCAGCGGGTCCACCCCGCGCTCGAACCGCTTCGCGGCCTCGCTCGACAGCTTGTGGCGGCGCGACGTGCGCGCGACCGTCACGGGGTCGAAGTGGGCGGCCTCGACGAGCACCGCCGTCGTCTCCGGCCCGACCTCCGACGAGGCGCCGCCCATGACGCCCGCGAGCCCGAGCACGCGCGCGCCGCGCGCGCCGTCGGGGCTGTCGGTGATGAGCAGGTCCTCCGGGTCGAGCGCGCGGTCCACGTCGTCGAGCGTCGTGAGCCGCTCGCCCGGGGCGGCGCGCCGCACCACGACGGGGGCCGCGACCTTCTCGAGGTCGTATGCGTGCAGGGGCTGCCCGAGGTCGAGCATGACGTAGTTCGTCACGTCGACCGCGAGCGAGATGGGCCGCATGCCCGACGCCGTGAGGCGGCGCTGCATCCACGCGGGCGTCTGCGCCGCGGGGTCGAGCCCGCGCACGACGCGCGTCACGAAGCGGTCGCACCCGACGACGCCGTGGACCGGCGCCGCGTCGTCGACCTCGACGGGGAAGCCGTCGGGCGTCGCCGCGGGCGGGGGCGCGGGCAGGGAGCCGGGCAGGCCCGGGTCCGTGAAGCGCGCGCCCGTCGAGTGGGAGAACTCGCGCGCGACGCCGCGGTAGGAGAACGCGTACCCGCGGTCGGGCGTCACGTTGATCTCGAGCACCTCGTCACCGAGACCGAGCAGCGCGACCGCGTCCTGCCCCGGGGTGAGGTCCTCGGCCGCGTACCCGAGCCGCGGCAGCACGATGATGCCGTCGTGGTCCTCGCCGAGCCCGAGCTCGCGCTGCGAGCAGATCATGCCGTCGGACACGTGCCCGTACGTCTTGCGGCTCGCGATGGGGAACGGGCCGGGCAGGACGGAGCCCGGCAGCGCGACGACGACGAGGTCGCCCGGCGCGAAGTTGTGCGCGCCGCACACGATCCCGCGCGCGCCGCCCGCCGGCATGTCGGCCGGCTCGACGCCCTGGATCTCGGCGGCGTTGTGCTCCGGCCCGACGTCGACCAGGCACCAGTTGATCGTCTTGCCGTTCTTCTGCGGCTCGGGCGTCATCTCGAGGACGCGCCCGACGACGAGGGGACCCGTCACGGCCGCGCCGTGGATCGCCTCCTCCTCCAGGCCGACGCGGACGAGGTCGGCGGCGAGCCGCTCGGCGGTGAGCCCCGCGGGCAGCTCGACGTGGTCGCCCAGCCAGTCGATGGCGACGTACGGCATCAGATCTCCGTTCCGAACTGGGCGGAGAAGCGCACGTCGCCCTCCACCATGTCGTGCATGTCCGCGATCCCGTGGCGCAGCATGAGCGTGCGCTCGATGCCCATGCCGAACGCGAAGCCCGAGTACTCGTCGGGGTCGACCCCGACGGACCGCAGCACGTTCGGGTTGACCATGCCGCAGCCGCCCCACTCGATCCAGCCCGGTCCGCCCTTCTTCTGGGGGAACCACAGGTCCATCTCGGCGCTCGGCTCGGTGAACGGGAAGTACGCGGGCCGCAGGCGCGTGCGCGCGTCGGGGCCGAACATCGCGCGCGCGAACGCGTCGAGCGTGCCCAGCAGATGCGCCATGGTCAGGCCCTTGTCGATCGCCAGGCCCTCGACCTGGTGGAAGACGGGCGTGTGCGTCGCGTCGAGCGCGTCGGTGCGGAACGTCTTGCCCGGGCACGCCACGTACAGCGGCACGCCGCGCTCGAGGAGCGAGCGGGCCTGGACCGGAGACGTGTGGGTGCGCAGCACGAGGTTCGACGGCCCCGCGCCGTGCTGGCCGTCCGGTCCGGCGACGTAGAACGTGTCCTGCATCTGGCGCGCGGGGTGGTCCACGCCGAAGTTCAGGGCGTCGAAGTTGAACCACTCCGCCTCGACCTCGGGGCCCTCCGCGATCTCCCAGCCCATGCCGACGAAGAAGTCCGCGACGCGCTCCTGCAGCGTCTCGAGCGGGTGCCGCGCGCCCGCGGGGACGCGGTCCACGGGCAGCGTGACGTCCACGGCCTCCTCGACGAGGACGCGCTCGTCGCGCTCGGCCTCGAGCTCGCCCTGGCGCGCGGCGAGCGCCTGGTTGAGCCGGCCGCGCAGCGGGCCGAGGAGCTTGCCCGCGGTCTTCTTGTCCGCGGGGGCGAGCGACCCGATCTGGCGGTTCGCGAGCGCGAGCGCGCTGCGGTCGCCCGTGTGCTCGGTGCGCACGCGCTTGAGCGCGTCGAGGTCGCCGGCCGCGGCGACGGCGGCCAGCGCGGCGTCGAGCGCGCGCTGCAGCGCGTCGGCGTCGAGCGGGGAGGGGGCGGTGGGGGTGTCCGGTCCGCCGTCGCCCGCGTGGGGGGTGACGACGTCGGCGTCAGGGCTGGACATGCGTGCCTTCCTGGCGAGGGCGGGACTGCGGGGAGCGGACGACGGCCGGCGTCGACCCGCGGCACGCGCCGCTCGGGGCGGGGCGTGCGGGGCGCGCGCGTGCGCGCGTCGCCGTCATTCTAGGGCGCCCGTCCGGGCCAGGACCCGACCCGCCACGAGGCGGGCGGGGAGCACGCGTCAGTCGCGCGGGCCCGTGACGGGCCCGGGAAATCGACGACCACCGCGCAGGCTCATGCGACCCATCCTCGCACAGGCGCCCCCGGGAGCAGCCGGAGGGTGGTCCCGCTCACCGCGCGGCGGGTCCGAGCGGGAGGGTCCGCAGGGTCCGGTGCACCGGGTGCCCGGACGCGTCACCGAGGTCGGACTCGACGAGGTGCAGCGCGTCGGCCGTCCACCCGGGGCCGGCGTACACGGCGAGAGCCGCGGCGGGCGCGACGAGCGGGTCGCCCACGGTGCGGTCGGGCCGGGTCGAGCCGCGGGCGCGCGCCCGGCGGTTCGCCTGGCGCGCCCCGGCCGCGGCCCGTGCCACGGTGAGGTGCGCCCGCTGCCGGGGACGGCGGTCCACCCGGACGCCCGCGGCGCCCGCCGCCTCGGCGACCCCGGCGCTCAGCGCGCGCAGGGCGTCGGCGCCGTCCCCGCCGACGCCGACCCACAGGACGCGCCGGTCGAAGACGCCCGCGCCCCGGAGCCGGAGGTCGAGCGGCGCGGCGTCGTGCGCGACCGGCTCGAGCGCCGCCGCGAGGTCCGGGACTGCCCCCTCGGGCACGTCCCCGAAGAACGACACCGTGAGGTGCCACAGCTCGGGCGGCGTCCAGCGGACGAGCGGTGCGCCGTCGGGTCGGCGCGCCTCCTGCGCGTGGGCGTCCGCGAGGGCGAGCGCGAGGTGGTCGAGCGCCGCCGGACTCGGGTAGAGCGCGGCGAACAGCCTCACGCGCCGCCCTCCGGGTCGCCGGTCGGACCGCGGACCGGCCGGTGCGCGCGGCTGGAGGCGTAGAGGCAGACCGTCGCGGCCGTCGCGAGGTTGAGGGACTCGGCCCGGCCGCGGATCGGCACGCGCACGACGCCGTCGGCGAGCGCGCGGTCCTCCGGGGGCAGACCCCACGCCTCGTTCCCGAAGACCCACGCGGTGGGTGCCGCGAGGTCGACCGGGCGCTCGGTACCGGTGCCCGCGGCGCCGGCCACGTCGAGCAGGTCGTCGAGGTCGAGGTCCCCCGCGCCGTCGGCGGCGAGGACCGTGAGCCCCGCGCCGCGCAGCGCGGCCACGGCCTCGGCCAGGCTCACGCCCGTGACGACCGGGAGGTGGAAGAGCGACCCGGCCGTCGACCGCACGACCTTGGGGTTGTGCACGTCGACGCTCTCGCCCGCGAGCACGACCGCGTCGGCCCCCGCGGCGTCCGCCGCACGGACCACCGTCCCGGCGTTGCCCGGGTCGCGGACCGTCGCGAGCACCGCGACGAGCGCCGGGCGGTCGCGCCCCGCGAGCGTCGCGACGACGTCCTCCAGGCGCGGCGCGTGCGCACGCACGACGGCGAGCACCCCCTGCGCGTCGGCGCTCATCGCCGCGAGGACCTCGGGCGTCGCACCGTGCACGTGCAGCGCGGCCGCGCGCGCGTCGGCGACGATCTCGGGATGCCGGTCCGCCGCGGCGGGCGTGACGTAGACGTCACGGACCCGGTCGGGCGCGTGCCGGACCGCCTCACGGACGCCCTGCGGGCCCTCCACGAGCAGCTGCCCGTGCCGTGAACGCGCCGGACGCCCGGCCAGCGCACGGACCGCCTTGACCCGGTCGCTGCGAGGGTTCGTCAGCGTGGGGTCGAGCGGGCCGGGCGCCGGACGGGCGTCCGTAGCCGACGGGCGGCTGGGCGAGGCGCTGGTCAGGCTGCGGCCTTGGGCGCGTTGACGTCCTCGGGGAGCGCGTCCTTCGCGACCTGGACGAGCGCGTTGAACGCGGCCACGTCGTTGACCGCGAGCTCCGCGAGCAGGCGACGGTCGACCTCGACACCCGCGGCCTTGAGACCCTGGATGAGGCGGTTGTACGTCAGGCCCTGGGCGCGCGACGCAGCGTTGATGCGCTGGATCCACAGCTTGCGGAAGTCGCCCTTGCGCGCCTTGCGGTCACGGTAGGAGTAGACGAGGGAGTGGGTGACCTGCTCCTTCGCCTTGCGGTAGAGGCGCGAGCGCTGGCCGCGGTAGCCGCTGGCGCGCTCGAGGGTCGTACGGCGCTTCTTCTGGGCGTTGACCGCCCGCTTCACGCGTGCCACGTGATGCTCCTTGCAGTTCGGGGCTCAGGGGTGAGCCGGTCGGTGGCGGGTCCCGCCACCTGCCGGGTCACTTGCCGAGCAGCTTCTTGATGGACTTGACGTCGGCGGGCGAGACCACCTGGTCCTGGGCGAGGCGGCGCTTGCGCTTGGTGGCCTTGTGCTCGAGCAGGTGTCGAGCGTTGGCCTGCTCGCGCATGACCTTCCCGGTACCCGTGATGCGGAAGCGCTTCTTGGCACCCGAGTGCGTCTTGTTCTTCGGCATGACTGCCGTCTCTCCTTGTGTCCGGTCAGCCACCTCGCGGTGGCCGACGTGTTCGGGTCCGGGCCGGTGGGCCCGGACCCCGAGCAGGGTCCGTCCGTGGTGCCGGCTCAGCCGGCCTTGCCTCGCGGCGCCGGCTTGGGCGCCGGGCGCGGAGCACCCGGCTTCGGCGCGGCGGGCCGAGGTGCTGCGGGCTTCGCGCCGTCGGACGACGCCGGTGCGGGCGAGGCCGCGGGCGCCGGGCGGGGCGTCGCGGGCTTCGACTCCGTGGCCGGCCGGGCGGCGGGACGCGGGGCCGGAGCCGAGCGCGGGGCCGGAGCCGAGCGCGGGGCCGGAGCCGAGCGCGGAGCCGGAGCCGAGCGCGGGGCCGGAGCGGCCTGGGCCGGCGCGGGCTCCTCCGCCGGCGCGGGGGCAGGAGCAGGGGCCTCGACCGCGTCCGCGGTCTCCGTCGCCTCGACGGCGGTCTCCGTCGCTTCGACCGCGTCGGTGGCCTCGACCGCGTCGGTGGCCTCGACCGTCTCGACCGTCTCGGTCTCGTCGGTCACGTCCGCGTCGTCGCCCGAGCGCGCCGCGGCGCGCTGGGCGGACTTCGTGAGACGCGGCTCGGCCTCCTGGGCGCGCTTGCGCTGCTCGCTCTTGGCGTCGGCCTTCTTCTTCACCGGACCGAGCACCATGGTCATGTTGCGCCCGTCCTGCTTCGGCATGGACTCCACGAAGCCGAGCTCCGCGACGTCGTCCGCGAGGCGCTGGAGCAGGCGGACACCCATCTCGGGGCGCGACTGCTCACGGCCGCGGAACATGATCATGACCTTGACCTTGTCGCCCGCCGCGAGGAAGCGCTCGACGTGGCCCTTCTTGGTGCCGTAGTCGTGCGGGTCGATCTTCAGGCGGAAACGGATCTCCTTGAGGACCGTGTTCGCCTGGTTGCGCCGCGCCTCACGCGCCTTCATGTCGGACTCGTACTTGAACTTGCCGAAGTCCATGAGCTTGGCGACGGGGGGCCGGGCGTCCGGGGCGACCTCGACGAGGTCGAGGTCCGCGTCCTGGGCAAGGCTCAGGGCAACCTCGGTGCGGACGACGCCGACCTGCTCCCCGCCGGGACCGATGAGTCGGACCTCGGGGACGCGGATCCGATCGTTGATGCGAGGCTCGCTGATGTGATGCTCCTAGGAAGTCGTCGGTAGACCGCCCGGACACGAAGAAGGCCTCCGTCCCTGGCGCAGGGCGGAGGCCATCAGGTCGGGACGTCACGCGAACGCGACGACCACGGCGGAGCGCTCCCCGAGGGGCTCGCTCCGGACCAGGACCCGGCCTCTGTCGCGACGTGAGTCGGCGGTCGAGACCCGGGTGGGATGTCATCCACTTGCGCACCCGCACGCCTTCCCCACCACCCGGAACCGGGTGACGCGGACACGAACGAGTCGGTCAGTCGTCAAGGATAGCAGAGCGGTCGCGGGCGTCGAGCGGAACGCTCGTCGGACACCTGATTCGATCCATCAATGGAACTCTTCCAGAATAGGGGGGTACAGTGGTCGCCATGACCACAGGAGCGACGTCGACCGCGGGCACCGGCCTCGAGGACGGGGCCCGCCGCGCACGCCACGAGAGCGAGCTGCGCGACCACGGCCTGCGCGTCACCGCCGCACGCCTGGCGGTGCTCGACGCCGTCGAGGTGCAGCAGCACGCGGACGCCGACGACGTCCTGCGGGCCGCGCGCACCGCGCTGGGCTCCGTCTCCGTGCAGGCCGTCTACGACGTCCTGCACACGCTCACCGACAAGGGGCTCGTGCGCCGCATCGAGCCCGCCGGGCACCCGGCCCGCTACGAGCGCCGGCTCGGCGACAACCACCACCACGTGGTGTGCCGGGGCTGCGGCGCCGTCGCCGACGTGGACTGCACCGTGGGCCACGCCCCGTGCCTCACCCCCAGCAGCACCGCGGGGTTCCGGATCGACACCGCCGAGGTGACGTTCTGGGGACTCTGCCCGGACTGCGCCGACTGACCCCGCACCACCCGCCTCGGGGCCTCGTGCACCCGGAGCACGTCCGTTTCCTCACGGATGCACTGTTTGAGAACGCCACACGAGCCGTACCCGCGGCTCACGGAAGGAGACCCATGACCGCGCCCTTCACCACGACGAACGCCGGCGCCCCCGTCGCCTCGGACGCCCACTCCCAGTCCGTCGGCGCCGACGGCCCGATCGTCCTGCACGACCACTACCTCGTCGAGAAGCTCGCCCAGTTCAACCGCGAGCGTGTCCCGGAGCGCGTCGTGCACGCCAAGGGCGGCGGCGCGTTCGGCACGTTCACCGTGACCCAGGACGTCAGCGCGTACACCCGTGCGGCGCTGTTCCAGCCCGGCACGACGACCGAGATGCTCGCGCGCTTCTCCTCCGTCGCCGGCGAGCAGGGCTCGCCCGACACCTGGCGCGACCCCCGCGGCTTCGCGCTGAAGTTCTACACGACCGAGGGCAACTACGACCTCGTCGGCAACAACACGCCCGTGTTCTTCCTGCGCGACGGCATCAAGTTCCCCGACTTCATCCGCTCGCAGAAGCGTCTGCCGGGCTCGAACCTGCGCGACAACGACATGCAGTGGGACTTCTGGTCGCTCTCCCCCGAGTCGGCGCACCAGGTGACCTGGCTCATGGGCGACCGCGGCCTCCCGTCGAGCTGGCGCCACATGGACGGGTTCGGCTCGCACACCTACCAGTGGATCAACGCGGCGGGCGAGCGGTTCTGGGTCAAGTACCACTTCAAGACCCAGCAGGGCATCAAGAACCTCACGGCCGACGAGGCCTCGCAGCTCGCCGGGTCGGACTCGGACCACCACATCCGCGACCTGTACGAGCACATCGAGGGGGGCGACTTCCCGCGCTGGACGCTCTCGGTCCAGGTCATGCCGTACGAGGACGCCAAGACCTACCGGTTCAACCCGTTCGACCTCACGAAGGTGTGGCCGCACGCCGACTACCCGCTGATCGAGGTGGGCATCATGGAGCTGAACCGCAACCCGGAGAACTACTTCGCGCAGATCGAGCAGGCGACGTTCGCGCCGAGCAACTTCGTGCCGGGCATCGCCACGAGCCCGGACAAGATGCTGCTCGCGCGCATCTTCTCCTACGCCGACGCCCACCGGTACCGCGTGGGCACGAACCACGCCCAGCTCCCGGTGAACGCGCCGCACGCCGCGGCCGAGGCCGGCCACTCGTACGCGAAGGACGGGTCGATGCGCTACTCGTTCTCGTCGGCGACCACGCCGGTGTACGCGCCCAACAGCCGGGGCGGCGCGCACGCCGACCCGGCCCGCGCGGCGGAGTCCGCCGGCTGGGAGGCCGACGGCGAGCTGACGCGCAGCGCCGCGACGCTGCACCCGGAGGACGACGACTTCGGCCAGGCGGGCACGCTCTACCGCGAGGTCTTCGACGACGCCGCCCGCGCGCGCTTCCTCGAGACGATCACGGGCCACGTCGGCGCCGTGCGCAGCGAGGACATCCGCGAGCGCGCCGTGCAGTACTGGACGTCCGTCGACGCGAACCTGGGTCGCGACCTGCGTGCGGCCCTGGCCGCCGCGGACGCCCCGCTCGAGGGCGGCCAGCCCGGGACGGCCGCGGAGCCGGTCCGCGTCTGACCCCGTCGCGGCCGCCCTGCGGGGCGGTCGCACCCCGTCGGCCGCCGCCCCTCGCCGGGGGCGGCGGCCGACGTCGTCCCCGGGCAGGGGGCGGTCCGACCCCCGCCCGCACCGGGGCCACCGCTCCCGCCGCCGGATGGAAAGATGGTCGCCATGAGTACCGAGAACGCCGCCGTGCCCGACCCCGCCACCGACGCGGTGCGCGACATCGCCGACGTGGCCGCCGTGGAGGTCATCACGTCCGCGGCCGTCCACCTCATGAGCGCCGCCGCCGTCAAGTGCGGCCTCGCGGAGGACGCGCAGGAGCAGGGTCACCTCGACCTGGACGAGGCGCGCAAGCTCATCAACGCGCTCGCCGCGCTCGTGACCGCGAGCGCCCCCGACATCGGCAACCAGCACGCCCGCTCGCTCCGCGACGGGCTGCGCTCGCTCCAGCTGGCCTTCCGCGAGGCGTCGGTCTACCCGGACGCCCCGGGCGAGGGGCCGGGCGAGAAGTACACGGGCGCCGTGAGTTGAGCACTCCCCCGGTCCCGCCCCCGCACGGCCGTCCCGCGAGGCCGCCGCAGCCGCCCGAGAGCGTGCCGCGGGGCACCCCCGCCGGCGCGGTCCCGGCGACCGCGCCGGGCGCCGTCGGGCCGCCGTCGTTCGCGCCCGCGGCGGCCGGCCCCGGGGCTCCGGCACCCGGGTCGGCGTACGCCTCGACGGCCACCGGGACCGCGTCGGGCGACGGCGCGCGCACGGGCGGTGACGGCACGCTCACGCACAGCGGTGCCGCGGCGGCCCGGCCGCGACGTCGTCGCGGGGCCGTGGTCGCGATCGTCGTGCTCGCGCTGGCCCTCGCCGCGGCGCTGGGCGTCGGCGCGTACCTGTGGCTCACCACGACGCGCTGGCAGGAGACCAGCGCCGCGTGGGAGTCGGAGGCGCGCGGCCTGGGGCAGGACGTCGCGCAGCTGCGCACCGAGCTCGACGGCGCGAACGCGGAGCTCGAGTCCGCGCGCACGCAGCTCACCGCCGCCCAGGACCGCATCAGCGACCTCGCCAACGAGAAGGCCCAGCTGGGCGACGAGAACGAGGCGTCCCAGCAGTACCTGGACTACCAGAGCCGCGTCTCGGACGCCGCGGGCAAGGTCGCGGCCGCGCTCGGCCAGTGCACGACGGCGCAGACGCAGCTCATCGGGTACCTGAACAACCGGGACGCGTACGACCCCGCCGACATCGACCGGTTCGCGGACCAGGTCGGGGTGCTGTGCCAGGAGGCCACCGACGCGAACGCCCAGCTCCAGCAGGAGCTCGCCGGATGACGCGCCGCCCGTCCCGGCGCGCCTCCGCCCGCGTCGTCGGCGCGGTGCTCGGGCTGTCGCTCGTGGGCGGTGCGCTCGCCGCGTGCGGTGTCCTCCCGGAGCTCCCCGAGCCGGTGCCGGGCTCGGTCGTCCCGTCGCTCGTGGCGCCGGACGACCCGGCCGGCTCGGAGCACCTCTCCCCCGACGGGTTCGACGCCGTGCAGCGCATGGCCGTGCGCATCCGCAACGTGCGGTGCGACGGCCTGTCCACCGGGTCGGGGTTCGCCGTCGACTCCCGCACGCTCATCACCAACAAGCACGTGGTCGACTCGTCGCGCTCGCTCCAGCTCCTCACCTACGACGGGCGCGACATCGCCGCCCAGACGGCGAGCGTGGCCGGCCTGGCGGACCTCGCGATCGTCCGGACCGCGGAGGACCTCCCGTCCGCCCCGACCCTCGCCGCCGCCGACCCGGCGCCCGGCGACGCGGTGACGGTCGTCGGGTACCCCGAGGGCGGACGGCTCACCGTGACCCAGGGATCGGTGATCGGCACGACGACCGACCCGCTGCACGAGAACCTCGGCGAGGTGCTCGTCACCGACGCCCCCGTCGAGCCGGGCAGCTCGGGCTCGGCCGCGCTCAACGCGGCGGGCGAGGTGATCGGCGTCGTGTACGCGAAGACCTCGACGGAGAAGTCGCTCCTCGTGCCCGTGAGCACCCTCCAGACGATGCTCGGCGACGAGTCCGCGTTCACGGCCCTCCCGGAGTGCGACGCCTGACCCGTCCCGGCGTCCGAGCGCCCGCGGCCTCGACGACGAGGCGGTGCGCGCGGTTCCCGCGCGCACCGGGGGCCTCAGGTCTACCCTTCGTGCCATGAGCACACACGCGAGCTCGGACACGCCCCCCGTCGACCCGGCGCACGTCACCCACGCGGCACGCGACACGCTCACCGTGCGTCGCGTCTTCGGGGAGTCCTACGAGCGGGACGGCACGCTCGTCATCCCCGTCGCGACGGTCTGGGGCGGCACGGGCTCCGGCTGGGGGTCCGGCACCGGCGAGCTCTCCGGCAAGGGGGCAGCGGACTGGCGGCGTCGCGTCGGCGCGGCGTCCGCGCGCAAGGCGGACGCCGACCCGGGCGACGGCACCGCGGACGGCGGCTCGTCGTCCGACCCCGGTTCCGGCAACGCCGGGGGCGAGGCGGGCGGCGAGGGCTCGGGCGGTGGCGGCGGCTTCGGGGTGCGGGTCGTCGCGAAGGGCGTCTACGTCGTCGACGACGCAGGGGTGCGCTGGCAGCCGGCACTCGACCTCAACCGCGTGATCCTCGGCGGGCAGGCCCTGGGCGCCGTCGTGGCGTTCTCGGCCGCGCTCGCGTGGGGCCTCAGCCGCCTGCGTCGGCGCTGAACCCGGACGGGCGGTCGGTCGACCCGGACCGGCCCCGCGGACGCGCCGGCCTCACCGGGTCGACCGACCGTCTCAGTCGGCCCGGCCGACGCGCAGCTCGAGCCCGTCGACGCGCTCGGACACCACGGCGTCCGTCGCGAGCGCGGCGTTGACCTGCCCGAGCACGGCGTCGAGACCGGCGCGGTCGAGACCGGCGTCGATGCGCAGGACCACCGCGACCTCCGCCCGGCGGCCCGGCTCGGCCCAGACGCGCGCCACGTGCGGCACGCCCGCGAGCGACCCCTGGACCGCGGCGAGCACCTCGGGCACGACGACCCCGTCGACGACGGCGGGCGACCAGTCCTTGCCCTGCGCGAGCGCCCACACGGCCGGGCGCGGCACGAGCGCCGTGACCGGTCCCGCCGGGTCGAGCACGAGCAGCGACCAGTCCTCGCTCACGGCGGACAGCGCCGCGCGGCGCGCGTCCACCGGCACCGGCCGCGCGCTGGCGCGCCAGGCCGCCATCGCCGCGACGGACGTGAACACGGGCAGCGCGCGACGCCCGTCCGGCGCCTCGATGGCGACGACCCCGGCCGACGCCTCCTTGTCCACCGTGTGCCCGTGCTCGCCCTCGCCCGCGCTCTCGAGCTCGGCGAGGATCGGCACGAGCACGCGCGTCTCGCCGAGGCGAGCGACGACGTCGGACAGCGAGGCCGAGCCCGCGGCGTAGGTGTCGAGGAGCGCGGCGAGCGCGGGGTCGGCCGATCCGTCGTCGCCCGCGAAGCCGGAGGACGGCGGGAGCGCCTTGCCCGGGCCCGCGGGCTCGTGGTCGGTCGTCACGGCCGACCCGCGACGTCGAGCGCCTGCGGGAGCGTGAACGCGCCCGCGTAGAGGGCCTTGCCCACGATCGCGCCCTCGACGCCGGCCGGGACGAGCGAGCGCAGCGCCTCGAGGTCCTCGAGGCTCGAGATGCCGCCGGAGGCGACGACGGGCGCGTCGGTGCGCGCCGCGACGTCGCGCAGCAGGTCGAGGTTCGGGCCGCGCAGCGTCCCGTCCTTCGTCACGTCGGTGACGACGTACCGCGCGCACCCGGCCGCCTCCAGGCGGTCGAGGACCTCCCACAGGTCGCCGCCCTCCTGCGTCCAGCCGCGCGCGGCGAGCGTCGTGCCGCGCACGTCGAGGCCGACGGCGACCGCATCGCCGTGCTCCGCGATGACCTTGGCCGTCCACTCGGGGTTCTCGAGCGCGGCCGTCCCGAGGTTGACGCGGCGGGCGCCGGTGGCGAGCGCGCGCTCGAGCGACGCGTCGTCGCGGATGCCCCCGGAGAGCTCGACCTGGACGTCGAGGCGCCCGACGACGTCCGCGAGCAGCTCCGCGTTGGAGCCGCGGCCGAACGCGGCGTCGAGGTCCACGAGGTGGATCCACTCCGCGCCGCCGGACTGCCAGTCGAGCGCGGCGGCGAGCGGGTCGCCGTACGAGGTCTCGGAGCCCGCCTCGCCCTGGACGAGGCGGACGGCCTGGCCGTCGGCGACGTCGACGGCGGGGAGCAGCACGAGGCGGTCGGTCACGGGGGTCTCCATCGGTGTAGGCGGTGGCGCGGCGCTGTCGCGCCGGGTGGTGCGCGCCGGGCGGTGTGCCTCGGTGCGCAGACGGTTCAGAGCGAGCGGACCCAGTTCTCGAGCAGGGTCGCGCCGGCGTCGCCCGACTTCTCGGGGTGGAACTGCGTCGCCGACAGCGGGCCGTTCTCGACGGCCGCGACGAAGCGGCCACCGTGCTCGGACCACGTGACGAGCGGTCGGCGGACGGGCGAGTCCGCCGGGAGGTCCTGCCCGGTCGTGAACGACCGTGCGGCGTAGGAGTGCACGAAGTAGAAGCGCTCGTGCTCGACGCCGCGGAACAGCACGCTGCCCTCGGGCACGTCGACCGTGTCCCAGCCCATGTGCGGCACGACGTCGGCATCGAGGCGGTCCACGAGGCCCGCCCACTCCCCGAGCCCGTCGGTGAGCGTCCCGTGCTCGTCGCCCTGCTCGAACATGACCTGCATGCCCACGCAGATGCCGAGGACGGGCCGCCCGCCGGCGAGGCGCCGACCGACGATCTCGTCGCCGCGCACGCCGCGCAGGCCGGTCATGACCGCGGCGAACGCGCCCACGCCCGGGACGACGAGGCCGTCCGCGTCCTGCGCGCGCGCCCGGTCGGCGGTCAGCTCGACGTCCGCGCCGACGCGCTCGAGCGCGCGCACGGCCGAGCGGACGTTGCCGAAGCCGTAGTCGAGCACGACGACGGACGGGCGGCGGGCGGTCGACGGCGTGGCGCCGGGCTCGGTCATGCGCCGTCCTTCCGTGCGCGCCGCGCCGCCGACGTGAGCAGCCGCATCGCCTTCCAGCGGGAGATCGACGAGCTCGCCACGACGCCGTCCTGGTCGGCGAGCGTCGTCGTGCCGGTGATCAGGTCCTCGAGCGACTCGGGCGCACCGCCGAGCACGAGGCCCGGCGCGAGGCGGTCGCCCGGCACGCCGTCCGCCCAGCGCGTCATGGTGAGCTGCTCGCCGCTGCGCTCGACGAGCACGAGCGGCACGCCCTTGACGAGGGTGGTCAGGGCGGCGGCCGCGTGCGCGGGCGCGTCGCCCGCCGGGTCGCGCAGCACCGCCACGGCACCGACGTCGGTCGGGACGACGTCCGCCTCGACCTGCGCGAGCGAGCACGCTGCCGCGAGCGGCTCCGCGCCCGCGATCTGCGTGATGAGCGCCACGAGGTCGGGGACCGCCGAGGCCGTCAGCGACGAGAGGTCGTCGGGGATCTCGACGCCGTCCAGCGCGTCGTCGTCGTGCGTGCTCACAGGGCTCCCTTCGTGGACGGGACGCCCTCGACGCGCGGGTCCGGCGCGACGGCGGCGCGCAGCGCCCGGGCGAGCGCCTTGAACTGCGCCTCGACGATGTGGTGCGGGTCGCGGCCCGCGAGGACGCGCACGTGGATGCAGATGCCCGCGTGGTGCGCGATCGACTCGAGCACGTGCCGCGTGAGCGACCCCGTGAAGTGCCCGCCGATGAGGTGGTACTCCTGGCCCTCGGGCTCCCCCGAGTGCACGAGGTACGGGCGCCCGGACACGTCCACGACGGCGAGCGCGAGGGCCTCGTCGAGCGGGACCGTCGCGTCGCCGAAGCGCCCGATGCCCACCTTGTCGCCGAGCGCGACGCGCAGCGCCTCGCCGATCGTGATCGCGACGTCCTCCACCGTGTGGTGCGCGTCGATGTGGGTGTCCCCCGTCGCGACGACCTTGAGGTCGATGAGCGAGTGCTTGCCCAGCGCCGTGAGCATGTGGTCGTAGAACGGGACGGTCGTCGAGATCTCGGTCCGTCCGGACCCGTCGAGGTCGAGCTCGACGAGCACGCTCGACTCGGACGTCGCGCGCTCGATGCGCGCGGTGCGCTTCACAGTCCTGCCACCTCCACGAGGGCCTGTCGGAAGGCCCTCATCTCGTCGCCGGTGCCGATCGACACCCGCAGCCAGCCGTCGGGACCAGTCTCCCGGATGAGCACGCCCCGCTCCAACAACGCCGCCCAGACCGCGTGCCGGTCCGCGAACGTGCCGAACAGGACGAAGTTGGCGTCGGACTCCGCGACCTCGAACGGACGACCGTCCGGGTGCCGCAGCGAGCGCAGCCACGCGACGGTCTCGTCGCGGCGCTCGCGCAGCGCGGACACCTGCGCGAGCAGCTCGCCCGAGTGCGCGAGGGCCGCGCGCGCGACCGCCTGCGTCACGGCCGACAGGTGGTAGGGCAGGCGCACGACGCGCAGCGCGTCGACGAGCTCGCGCGACGCCGCGAGGTACCCGACGCGGGCGCCCGCGAGCGCGAACGCCTTGGACATCGTGCGCGTCACCGCGAGGTTCGGGTAGCGATCGAGCAGCTCGAGGGCCGACGGCGTCCCCGCCCGTCGGAACTCGCCGTACGCCTCGTCGACGACCACCACGGCGGGTGCGTCGCGCCCGTCGGGGAGCGGGACCCGCACCGCGAGCGCCGCCTCGCACACCGCCTCGACGGTCGCGGCGGGCAGCGCCGTGCCGGTCGGGTTGTTCGGGCTCGCGAGCAGGACGACGGACGGCTGCTCGCGCGCGACGACCTCGCGGGCGTGCTCGGGGTCGAGCGTGAAGTCGTCCGCGCGGCGCCCGACGACCCAGGCCGTGTGGGTGTCGCGCGCGTACTCGGGGTACATCGAGTACGTCGGGGCGAAGGAGACGGCCGTGCGCCCCGGGCCGCCGAACGCCTGCAGCACGTGGAGCATGATCTCGTTCGAGCCGTTCGCGGCCCACAGCCGGTCCGCCTCGAGCGCGACGCCCGCCTCCGTGCCGAGGTACGCGGCGAGGTCGGCGCGCAGGCCGAGGAAGTCGCGGTCGGGGTAGCGGTTCAGCCCGGCGGCGGCGTCGTGCACCGCGCGGGTGATCGTCGCGACGACGGCCTCGCTCGGCGCGTGCGGGTTCTCGTTGACGTTGAGCAGGACCGGGACGTCGAGCTGCGGCGCGCCGTACGGCTCGACGCCGGCGAGCTCGGGGCGCAGCGGGAGCAGGGGTCGTCCCGCGACGGAGGGTGGGGTCACCCCCACAGTCTACGAACCGTCGGCGCACGGCCGCCCGTGACGTCCGGCACGCGGTCACCCGGGACGGTCGACGTGCGGCCGGCCGGGCCGGTCGGCTCGCGGCCAGCCGGGCCGGTCGGCTCGCGGTCGGCCGGGACGGTCGGCCTCGCCGACGAGAGGCGGAGGTCCCGACCTGGACGGACGTCGGTCGCCGGTCCGGCCGTCCGGGGCGCCGGAGCGGCCTCGCGCGCGTAGCGTCGAGAGGGTAGGGAGGACCGTCGGCAGGGTCCTCCTGGCCCCTCTCCCCGAGAAGACGAGGTGATCCCCGTGCCCACCATGCGTGCCGCCGTCGTCCGTTCGTTCACCGACCCGCTGGTCGTCGAGGAGGTCGACGTCCCGTCGCCCGGACCCCACGAGGCCCTGGTCAAGGTCGACTACACCGGCGTGTGCCACACGGACCTGCACGCCGCGCGCGGTGACTGGCCGGTCAAGCCCGCTCCCCCGTTCGTGCCGGGCCACGAGGGCGTCGGCACGGTCGTCGCCGTCGGCGACCAGGTGACGCGCGTACGGGTGGGCGACACGGTCGGCAACGCCTGGCTGTGGAGCGCGTGCGGCGAGTGCGAGTACTGCGAGACGGGCTGGGAGACCCTGTGCCCGCAGCAGAAGAACGGCGGCTACTCGGTCGACGGGTCGTTCGGCCAGTACATGCTCGTCGACTCGCGGTACTGCCCCGTGGTCCCGGACGGGGTCGACCCCTCCGCCGTCGGGCCGATCCTGTGCGCCGGCGTCACCGTCTACAAGGGGCTCAAGGTGACGGACACCCAGCCCGGCGAGTGGGTGCTGGTCTCCGGGATCGGCGGCCTCGGCCACATCGCGGTGCAGTACGCGGTCGCGATGGGCCGCCGCGTCGCCGCGGTCGACGTCGACGACGAGAAGCTCGCGCTCGCGCGCAAGCACGGTGCGGAGGTCACGGTGAACGCGGCGACGTCGCCCGACGCCGCGGCGGAGATCCGGGAGCAGACGGGCGGCGGGGTCCACGGCGCGCTCGTCACCGCCGTCAACGCGCACGCGTTCCCGCAGGCCGTGGGCGCGCTGCGCCGCGGTGGCACGGTCTCGCTCGTCGGTCTCCCGCCGGAGAAGTTCCCGCTCGACATCTTCACGACCGTCCTCTTCGGCCTGACCGTGCGCGGCTCCATCGTGGGGACGCGCAAGGACATGGCGGAGGCGCTCGACTTCTTCGCGCGCGGGAAGATCAGTCCGACGTACACGGTGCGTCCGCTCGACGACGTCAACGCGATCTTCGCCGAGATGGAGGAGGGTCGGATCGACGGGCGCGTGGTCATGGACATGCGCTCCTGACCCGCCCGCCCCACGACCCACGGCTACGGCCCGCGTCCCGCCCCCGGGCTGCGGGCCGCGGCCTGTGCACGACGCCCCGAGGGTCGGCGGGTGCGCCTACGATCGTGCGGGTGAGCCCCACCGACCCGTACGCCGACCTCCCCTTCGACCCGGCCGACGAGCCGCCGCTCGACGAGCCCGCCGACCCGTCCGGCGACCCGTGGGCGGGGGCGGGGGCGCAGGCAGCGGGGACCGCGGCTCCCGCCGCGGGCCCGGCCGGCGTCGAGGTCCCGGGCACGGACGCCGGGGGCGGCGCCCCCGCGCCTGACCCCGCGCCCGTTCCGGCGGCCGACGGCGGCGAGGCCGCCAAGCGGGCCAAGCTCGCCATGCTGCGCGGCCTCCTGGACGGGCAGTCGCTGCGCGAGGACGCCGAGACCGCGCTGCGCGCCCTCGTGGGGCGCGACGACGCGGCGCTGCGCGAGGACCAGTGGCGCGCGATCGAGGCCCTCGTGGCGTTCCGCCGCCGCGCGCTCGTCGTGCAGCGCACCGGGTGGGGAAAGTCCGCGGTGTACTTCGTCGCGACCCGGCTGCTGCGCGACCGCGGCGCCGGCCCGACGGTGATCGTGTCCCCCCTCCTCGCGCTCATGCGCGACCAGATCTCGGCGGCGGCCCGGGCCGGGATCAAGGCGGTGACGATCAACTCGGCCAACGTCACCGAGTGGGACGACGTCCACCGCGCGATCGCGGACGGCGAGGTCGACGTCCTCCTGTGCTCGCCGGAGCGGCTCAACAACCCCGGCTTCCGCGACGAGGTCCTCCCCCGGCTCGCGGCCGACGCGGGCCTCGTCGTCATCGACGAGGCGCACTGCATCTCGGACTGGGGCCACGACTTCCGTCCGGACTACCGGCGCATCCGCACCCTCCTCGCCGACCTGCCGCCCGGCATCCCGGTGCTCGCGACGACCGCGACGGCGAACGAGCGCGTGACCGCCGACGTCGCGGAACAGCTCGGCGTGACGGCGGCGCACGCCGCGGGCGGGGCCGTCGGCGACGCCGCGGGCGCGGCAGCCCACGAGGACGTCCTGGTCCTGCGCGGCGGCCTGGACCGCGAGTCGCTGCACCTCGCCGTCCTGCGCCTGCCCGACCAGCCGACGCGCGTCGCGTGGCTCGTCGAGGCGCTGCAGGACGTCGACGGCTCGGGGATCGTGTACTGCCTCACCGTCTCCGCCGCCGAGCAGGTCGCGAGCCAGCTCCGCGCCGCCGGTCTGGCGGTCGCGTCGTACACGGGCCAGACGGACCCCGCCGAGCGCGAGCGGCTCGAGGAGGACCTCAAGGAGAACCGCGTCAAGGCGCTCGTCGCGACGTCCGCGCTCGGGATGGGCTTCGACAAGCCGGACCTGGCGTTCGTCGTCCACCTCGGGGCGCCGAGCTCGCCCATCGCGTACTACCAGCAGGTCGGGCGCGCGGGCCGTGGCGTGGACTCGGCCGTCGTGGTGCTGCTGCCGGGCGAGGAGGACCGTCGCATCTGGGAGTGGTTCGCGTCCACCGCGTTCCCGCCGCAGGACCAGGTGCGCGCGACCCTCGACGCCCTCGGTGCGGGCGGCACGCAGTCCGTCGCGCAGCTCGAGACGCAGGTCGACCTCAAGCGGTCGCGCCTCGAGGGCATGCTCAAGGTGCTCGACGTCGACGGCGCGGTCCGGCGGGTCAAGGGCGGCTGGGAGGCCACGGGCGAGCCCTGGACGTACGACGCGGAGCGCTACGAGCGCGTCGACGCCACGCGTTCGGCCGAGCAGCAGGCGATGCTCGACTACGAGGCCACCGACGGGTGCCGCATGGCGTTCCTGCGGGCCGCGCTCGACGACCCGGAGCTCGACGACGGCTGGCGGTGCGGCCGCTGCGACACGTGCGGCGGTGTGACGCTGCCCGCGCTCCCCGACGCGGAGGCCGTCGCCGCCGCGCGCGCCGACATGGACCGCCCGGGCGTCGAGGTCGTGGCGCGTCGGCAGTGGCCGAGCGGCATGGACCGCCTGGGGCTCGACCTGCGCGGGCGCCTCGGCTCGGACGAGCTCGCGGAGACCGGGCGCGCGGTCGCGCGTCTCGACGGTCTCGGTTGGTCCGCGCCGCTGCGCGAGCTGTTCGCAGCCACGACGCCCGACGGCGACACGCCCGTCGCGCTCCGGCGCGCCGCCGCGCGCGTCCTCGACGACTGGGCGGAGCTCTACGAGTCCGCCCCGCAGCCGGACGGGGAGACCGGCGCCGACGACGCGCCCGGCAGCGGGGGTCCCGCCGAGCGGCCGCTCCTCGTGGACGGCGTCGTCGCGGTCCGCTCCGCGACACGACCGCGGCTGACCTTCCACCTGGCGAACGGGCTCGCGAGCTACCTCGGCAAGCCCCTCATCGGCGCGGTCGGGCCGGTGCCGGGCCGCGAGGAGCCGGGCCGGCACGACGTGAACTCCGCGACGCGCCTCGCGGGCGTCGCGGGCCGTCTCCAGCTCGAGCTGTCGGACGCCGCGCGCGCGGGTCTCGCCGGTCGCCGCGTGCTGCTCGTCGACGACTACACCGAGTCGGGCTGGACTCTCACGGTCGCGGCGCGCCTGCTGCGCCGCGCCGGGGCGGCGGCGGTGCACCCGTTCGTGCTCGGGGTGCGCTGACGCGGTCCCGTCCCGGGACCGGGCGCGTCACCAGCGCAGGCGCAGCTCGGTGTACGTCGTGTCCACGAAGCCGAGCGAGCGGTAGAGGGGCTCTCCCTCCGGCGTCGCGTGCAGGGACACGGAGTCCGCGCCCGCCGCGCGGGCCCAGTCGAGGGCCGCTGCGACGCACGTACGCCCGTACCCGCGGCCGCGGTCGGCCGGGTGCGTGCAGACGTTCGACAGGTGCGCCGTCGTGCCGCGCGGGTTGCGGGCCGACGGCGCGGACCGGTGCAGCTCGACGAGCGCGCACGCCGCGAGGCGCCCCGGTGCGTCGACGACGAACGCGACGACGTCCGACGTCGCGAGACCCGCGGCGAACCACTCGCGGGCCCGCGCCTGCCACGTCGGGTCCCCCGCGCCGGGCTCGCCCATCGCGCGCATGAGGTGCACCCGCAACGACACCAGGTCGGCGGCGTCGCGCGGGACCGCACGCCGCACCCGCACGACGCCGTCCTGCGCGGCGGTCACAGGAACCGCGCCCGCACCGCCTCGCCGTGCGCCGGGAGGTCCTCGTCGTTCGCCACCGCGACGATCCGGTCCGCGAGGTCCTCGAGCGCGTCGCGGTCGTACTCGACCACCTGGACGGCCTTGACGTAGCTGTGCACGCCGAGCCCGCTGGAGAAGTGCGCGCAGCCGCCCGTCGGCAGGACGTGGTTCGACCCGGCCATGTAGTCCCCGAGCGAGACCGGCGACCAGGGACCGACGAAGATCGCCCCCGCGCTCGTGACGCGCTCCGCGAGCTCGGCCGCGCCCGCAGCCTGGATCTCCAGGTGCTCCGCGCCGTAGGCGTCCACCACCTGCAGCCCGTGCTCGAGGTCGTCGACGAGCACGATCGCTGACTGGGGGCCTGCGAGCGACTGAGCGACCCGCTGCGCGTGCTTGGTCGCGGTCACGAGGTCCGCGAGCCGCGCCTCCACCGCGGCGGCGAGCTCGACCGACGGGGTGACGAGCACCGCGGCGGCCAGCGGGTCGTGCTCCGCCTGGCTGATGAGGTCGGCCGCGACGTGGCCCGGGTCCGCCGAGGCGTCGGCGAGGACCGCGATCTCGGTGGGGCCCGCCTCGGCGTCGATGCCGACGACGCCCCGCACGAGGCGCTTCGCCGCCGCGACGAAGACGTTGCCGGGGCCCGTCACCACGTCGACCGGCTCGCACAGCACGTCGCCGTCCTGCGGCTCGCTGCCGGCCGCGCCGTACGCGAACATCGCCACCGCCTGCGCCCCGCCCACGGCGTAGACCTCGTCGACGCCGAGCAGCGCGCACGCCGCGAGGATCGTCGGGTGCGGCAGGCCGCCGCTGTCCCGCTGGGGCGGCGACGCGACAGCGAGGCTCGGCACGCCCGCCTCCTGCGCCGCGACGACGTTCATCACGACGGACGACGGGTAGACGGCGAGCCCGCCGGGCGCGTAGAGCCCGACGCGACGCACGGGCACCCACCGCTGGCGGACCTGGGCACCCGGCGCGACCTGGACCGTGAAGTCCTGCGGTCGCTGCGCCGCGTGCACGAGCCGGACCCGGCGGATCGACTCCTCGAGCCCTGCCCGGACCTGCGGGTCGAGCGCCGCGAGCGCCGCGGCGATCTCGTCGGCCGGGACCCGCAGGTGCTCCGGCCGCACGCCGTCGAAGCGCTCGGCGTACTCGCGCAGGGCCTCGGCCCCGCGCGTCCGCACCGCCTCGAGGATCGGCGCGACCCGATGCGCCGCGTCCTCGACGCCGACCTCTGCGCGCGGCAGGGCCTCGGCGAGCTCGCGTGCGGACAGGGAACGCCCTCGGAGATCGATGCGGGAGATCATGCGACGAGTCTAGGAGTTCCGGGGGCTCCGCGACGAGCGCGTTCCGCCCTGCGGTCCTCTCGCCGGCGTGCCTGCGCGTCGCGACCCGCGCGCCCGGCCGTCCCGCCGGTGCCGTCCCGCCGAGCCCCGGCCCGCCGAGCCTCGGGTCGTCGGGGCCGTGTCGTCGCAGCGCTCACCGCCGGGGAGAATGGCGTCATGAACCCCTCCGACGACGCCCGCCCGGTCGAGATCTCCGACGACGTCATCCGCCTCGGGCAGTTCCTCAAGCTCGCCGGGCTCGCCGAGTCCGGCGCGGAGGCGCGCGAGCTCGTCACCGAGGGCGAGGTCCGCGTGAACGGCGAGGTGGACACGCGCCGGGGACGCCAGCTGCACCGGGGCGACGTCGTCACGGTGGACCGGCCGCAGGGCGGGGAGAGCGCGACCGTCGCCTGAGCGGCCGCTACGGCCCGCCCGAGCAGGTCAGGCCATGTAGGTCGAGGCCATCACCTTGTCCGGCGTGAGGCGCAGCACCACGCGCTCCGGCTTGGGCGTCAGCGGGCGGTAGCGGCGCGCGTAGCGCGCGACGGCGTCCGCCACCTCGTCCGCGTCCTCGACGACCTCGATGGTGCCCTCGAGCGTGAGCCACCGCCCGCGGTCGACCTGGCACACCGCGGCGCGCGGGTGCGCGCCGTCCGGGCCGGTCCGGCGGGCGTTGCGCGCCTTCACCGAGCCACGGTTCGTCGTGATCCGCACGACGCCCGCGTCCGGGTCCCAGGTGAACGCCACCGGGACGACGTGCGGGCTCCCGTCCTCGCGCAGGGTCGTGAGCGTGGCCAGGTGCCGCTCGGTGACGAAGACGCGCTGCTCGGGGTTGAGTCGGATCACGCTCGCGAGTCTAGGCGTGGCCGCGCGGCGTCGGCCGGAGCCGACCCGTGCCGGTCGTCACACGGTGCCGGGGGCCGTGCCGCCTGGGCACGGCACGGGCTGTTGCCGGGACGCGCCGTCCCCGTGCGGCACCGCGCGCGGGGCCGGAGACCGACGACGGCACCCTGTCAGAGCAGGCAGGACGGCCCGAGCAGCGCCTTGAGGTCGCCGAACAGCGCCGGCGACTTTTCGACCCGCAGACCGTCGCCCGCGCGCACGACCGTCGTCTTGCCGGGCTCGAGGACCTGGACGTGCACCTCGGCCGAGCCGGGGTGCGTCGCGAGGACCTCGCGCAGGCGCAGGATGATGGGCTCGACGCAGCGCGTGTGCGAGACCTTGACCGCGAGCGGCGACTCCGCGCCCACGGTGATGTCCGGGAGGGAGACCTCCATCGCCTGGAGCTGCATGGTGTCGTCACGGCGCCGCACGCGCCCGCGCAGGACCACGACCTGGTCCTCGGCGAGGACGGTCGAGTAGGCGAGGTACGTCTCGCCGAAGAACATCACCTCGACGGCGCCCTCGAGGTCCTCGATCGTCACGGCGGCCCACGGGTTGCCGTTCTTACTCATCTTGCGCTGCAGCGACGTCACGAGGCCGGCGATCGTCACGGTGGAGCCGTCGGGCCGGCCCTCGTCGGCGAGCAGGTTGGCGATCCCGGTGTCCGCCGCGCGTGTCAGCACGTGCTCGAGACCGGACAGCGGGTGGTCGGAGACGTACAGGCCGAGCATCTCGCGCTCGAACGCGAGGCGCTGCTTCTTGTCCCAGTCCGGGAGGTCGGGCACGTCGACGGAGAACGACATGCCGTCCTCGGCGTCGGCGCCGCCGAAGTCGGCGAAGAGGTCGAACTGGCCCTCCGCCTCCTTGCGCTTGACGCTGATCACCGAGTCGACGGCCTGCTCGTGCACGACGAGCAGGGCTCGCCGCGCGTGCCCGAGCGAGTCGAACGCGCCCGCCTTGATGAGCGACTCGATGGTGCGCTTGTTGCAGACGACGGCCGGCACCTTGTCGAGGAAGTCGGTGAACGACGTGAACGCACCCTTCTCCTCGCGCGTGCGGATGATCGCGTCGACGACGTTCGCGCCGACGTTGCGCACGCCCGTGAGGCCGAACCGGATGTCGCCGCCCACCGCGGTGAACTTCGCCGCCGAGTCGTTCACGTCCGGCGGGAGCACGGTGATGTGCATGCGCCGGCACTCGTTGAGGTAGAGGGCCAGCTTGTCCTTGTCGTCGCGCACGCTCTGCAGGAGCGCCGCCATGTACTCCGTCGGGTAGTTCGCCTTGAGGAACGCCGTCCAGTACGCCACGAGGCCGTACCCCGCGGAGTGCGCCTTGTTGAAGGCGTAGCCCGCGAAGGGGACCAGCGTGTCCCAGACCGCCTGGATCGCGGCGTCGGAGTACCCGCGCTCCCGGCAGCCCGCCTGGAACGGCACGAACTCCTTGTCGAGGATCTCCTTCTTCTTCTTGCCCATCGCACGCCGCAGCAGGTCGGCCTGCCCGAGCGAGTACCCGGCGAGGATCTGCGCTGCCCTCTGGACCTGCTCCTGGTAGACGATGAGGCCGTAGGTCTCGTCCAGGATCTCCGCGAGCGGCTGCTCGAGCTCCGGGTGGATGGGCTCGATCTTCTGCAGGCCGTTCTTGCGCAGCGCGTAGTTCGTGTGCGAGTTCATGCCCATCGGGCCCGGGCGGTACAGCGCGATGACGGCCGAGAGGTCGTCGAACTTGTCCGGCTTCATCTGGCGCAGGAGCGCGCGCATGGGGCCGCCGTCGAGCTGGAACACGCCGAGCGTGTCGCCGCGCGCGAGCAGCTCGTACGACGCCTTGTCGTCGAGCGTGAGCGACTCGATCTCGATCGGCTCCTTGCCGTTCATCTCGATGTTCTCGAGCGCGTCGTCGAGGATCGTGAGGTTGCGCAGCCCGAGGAAGTCCATCTTGATGAGGCCGAGGCCCTCGGACGTCGGGTAGTCGAACTGCGTGATGACCGCGCCGTCCTGAGGACGACGCATGATCGGGATGATGTCGATGAGCGGGTCGCTCGACATGATGACGCCCGCCGCGTGCACGCCCCACTGCCGCTTCAGGCCCTCGATGCCGCGCGCGAGCTCGACGACGCGCTGAGCCTCCGGGTCGGTGTCGTGGAGCTGGCGGAACTCCGCGGCCTCGGAGTACCGCTCGTGCTTCGGGTCGAAGATGCCCGACAGGGGGATGTCCTTGCCCATGACGGCCGGCGGCATCGCCTTGGTGAGCTTCTCCCCCATCGCGAACGGGAAGCCGAGGAGCCGTGCCGAGTCCTTGAGGGCCTGCTTGGCCTTGATCGTCCCGTAGGTGACGATCTGGGCGACGCGGTCGTCGCCGTACTTCTCGGTGACGTACCGGATGACCTCCCCACGCCGGCGCTCGTCGAAGTCGACGTCGACGTCGGGCATGGAGACGCGCTCGGGGTTGAGGAACCGCTCGAAGATCAGCCCGTGCTCCAGCGGGTCGAGCTCGGTGATGCCCATGAGGTACGACGCCATCGAGCCTGCGGCCGACCCACGGCCGGGGCCGACGCGGATGCCCTGGTCCTTGGCCCAGTTGATGAAGTCGGCGACCACGAGGAAGTACCCCGGGAAGCCCATCTGGATGATGACCTCGGTCTCGTACTGCGCCTGCTTGCGCGCCGCGTCCGGGATGCCGTTCGGGTAGCGGCGGTGCAGCCCGCGCTCGACCTCCTTGACGAACCAGCTCGTCTCGTCCTCGCCCTCGGGGACGGGGAACCGCGGCATGTAGTTCGCCTTCGTGTTGAACGACACCTCGCACTGCTCGGCGATGAGCAGCGTGTTGTCGCACGCCTCGGGGAGCTCCGCGAACACCCGGCGCATCTCGGCCGCCGACTTCACGTAGTAGCCGGTGCCGTCGAACTTGAACCGGTCCGGGTCGTCGAGCGTCGACCCGGAGTTGATCGCGAGCAGCGCCTCCTGGCTGGACGCGTCCTCCTCGCGCACGTAGTGGAGGTCGTTCGTCGCGACGAGCCGCGCGCCGATGGTCTCCGCGAGGCGGAGCAGGTCCTTCGTGACCCGGGTCTCGATGTCGATCCCGTGGTCCATCAGCTCGACGAAGAAGTTCTCGCGGCCGAAGATGTCCTGGAGCTCGCCCGCCGTCCGCACGGCCTCGTCCCACTGGCCGAGGCGCAGGCGCGTCTGGATCTCGCCCGACGGGCACCCGCTCGTCGCGACGAGGCCCTTCCCGTAGCGCTGGAGCAGGTCGCGGTCCATGCGCGGCCACTTGCCCATCTGGCCCTCGAGCGACGCCAGCGACGACGCCCGGAACAGGTTGTGCAGACCCTCGTTGTCCTTCGCGAGCAGCGTCATGTGCGTGTACGCACCGCGCGCCGAGACGTCGTCGGACTCCTGCCCCTGCTGCCCGAACCGCACGCGGGTCTGGTCGAACCGGCTCGTGCCCGGCGTGACGTACGCCTCCACGCCGATGATCGGCTTGATGCCCTTCGCCTGCGCCCGCGACCAGAACTCGAACGCCCCGAACACGTAGCCGTGGTCCGTCGTCGCGATGGCCTTCTGCCCCAGGCGCTCGACCTCGTCGAACAGGTCCCCGATCCGGGCCGCGCCGTCCAGCATCGAGTACTCGGTGTGGACGTGGAGGTGGACGAAGTCCTCAGTCGCGGTGGGCATGCACCGATCTTAGGCGTGCCCCACCCACACCCCGACGAGGTCGCGGCGGGTCGTGCGGCACGTCACGCGGACGGCCCGTGCCGCACGACGGACGACGCGTCAGACGTCGGCCGTGAGGGTCTTCGCGGCGTCGCGGTGGTCGATGCCCGCGTCGAGGTAGACGGGCCCGGACACGGCGTAGCCGAGCCGCTCGTAGAAGCCGATCGCCTGGACCTGGGCGGAGAGGAGGACGCGCACGACCGGGCGTCCGTCCTGTCCGGGGACAGCGTGCTCGGCGAGCGCGATCTCCTCCAGCGCGCGCATCACCGCGGCGCCGGCACCGGTGCCGCGCGCGACCGCGGCGACCGCGACCCGGCCGACGTGCACCTCGCCCGGGTGCCCGGGGTCCGTGAGGAGCCGGCCCGTCCCGACGACCTCCCCGTCCCGCTCGGGGTCCCGGACGAGCACGTGCGTGGTGGTCTCCGCGGCGTCCAGGTCGTCGATCTCCTCCTCGACCGGGACGCCCTGCTCGTCGACGAACACCGCGAGCCGCAGCGCGTGCGCGGCAGCCAGCCCGGCGTCGTCGACCACGCGCTCCACGGCGAGCCGGGCGTCGCCCGGCCCCGGGGCGGCGACGGTCACGCGTACGCCCCGCGCAGCACCTCGAGCGCGTGCGCGAGGTCGTCCGGGTACTCGCTCGTCAGCTCGAGCCACTGCCCGGTCGTGGGGTGCTCGAACCCGAGGCGCACGGCGTGCAGCCACTGGCGCGTCAGGGAGACGCGCGAGGCCAGCACCGGGTCGGCGCCGTACGTGAGGTCGCCGACGCACGGGTGCCGCAGCGCGGAGAAGTGCACGCGGATCTGGTGCGTGCGGCCCGTCTCGAGGTGCACCTCGACGAGGGACGCGGCGGGCAGCATCTCGAGGACCTCGTAGTGCGTGACCGACGGCTTGCCCTCCGCCGTGACGGCGAACTTCCAGTCCGCGCTCGGGTGCCGCCCGATCGGCGCGTCGATCGTCCCGGTGGTCGGCTCGGGGTGGCCCTGGACGAGCGCGTGGTACACCTTCTCGACCGTGCGCTCCTTGAAGGCGCGCTTGAGCGCGGTGTACGCGACCTCGCTCTTCGCGACGACCATGAGCCCCGACGTCCCGGCGTCGAGGCGGTGCACGATGCCCTGGCGCTCCGCGGCACCCGACGTCGAGATCCGGTACCCCGCGGCCGCGAGGGCGCCGACGACGGTCGGGCCGGTCCAGCCCGGCGACGGGTGAGCGGCGACCCCGACCGGCTTGTCGACGACCACCAGGTCGTCGTCGTCGTGCACGATGCCCATGCCCGGCACGGGCTCCGCGACGACCTCGACCGCGGGCGCGGCGTCGGGCACGTCGACCTCGAGCCACCCGCCCGGGACGAGCCGGTCGGACTTGCCGACCTCGCGTCCGTCGAGGCGGACCGCGCCGCTCGCGGCGAGCTCCGCCGCCCGGGTCCGCGAGAGGCCGAGGAGTCGGGACAGCCCCGCGTCGACCCGCTCGCCCGCGAGGCCGTCGGGCACCGGGAGCGACCGGAGGCTCACCGCGCCCCCTCGTCGTCGGTCCGCGAGACGGTCGGCTCGGGCACGGGCGTCGGCTCGTCGGCGTCGGCCGCGCTCGTCTCGCCGTCCTGGTCGTCACCGCCATGACGCGTCCCGTCCAGACCGATCCCGAGCACCGACAGGACGGCGATCATCACGGCCGCGGCCACGATCGCGATGTCCGCGACGTTGCCCACGAACCAGTTCGCGTAGGCGATGAAGTCGACGACATGCCCGCGCGCGAAGCCGGGCTCCCGGAAGAAGCGGTCGACGAGGTTGCCGAGCGCACCACCCAGCAGGAGACCCAGCGCGACCGCCCACGCGCGCGAGCCGATGCGGCGCACCATGCGCACGATGACGACGACGACCGCGACCACGACGATGGTCAGGAGCCACGTCATGCCGGTCGCGATGGAGAGCGCCGCACCGGGGTTGTAGATGAGCCGCAGCCCGAGCAGCGACCCCACGAGCGGGATCGTGTCGTCGCCGAGCGTCAGACTCGACTCCGCCCACCACTTGGTGAGCTGGTCGAGCACGAGGACGAGGACGGCGAGGACGACGGTCCACACGACCAGGACGCGGCGCGGACCGGGCCGGACGGCTCCTGCGGAGGGGTCGGCGGGCGTCTGCGGGGAGGTGTCGACGGGGTCGGTGGGCTCGGGGTGCGCGGAGGTGGACATCGGCGGCAAGTCTGCCACGTCGTCGCCCCGGGCGACGCGGCCCCCCGGCGCCCCGGCGCTCAGCGCCGCTCGGCGCGCTGCTTGGCCTCGACGGAGAGGTTCGCGCGCGGGAACGCCTGCAGGCGCGCCTTGCCGATCGGCAGCCCCGTCTCCTCGCACGTCGCGTACGTGCCGGCCGCGATGCGGTCGAGCGCGTGCGACGTCTGCGCGAGGAGGTCGCGCACGTTGTTGACGAGCGTCAGCTCCTGCTCGCGCTCGAGGGCGCTGGACCCGGAGTCGGCCTGGTCGTCACCGGCGCCGTCACCGGAGTGGCGCAGGAGGTTCGACAGCTCCTCGTCGGCGACGGCGAGCTCCCCCTCCAGCCGTTCCTTCTCGGCGAGCAGCTCCGCGGCGAGCTCCTCGGCCTCACGCAGGGTCCAGGGCTCCTCCCCGTCGCGCACGGGGAAGGACTTGACGTCCTTCGCGAGGTTCGGGAAACGGTCGCGCACGGCCGAACGGGCCGCGGTGGTGAGCTTGGTCATGTCGCCCCTCCAAGTTCGAGTCACGCGAGAGTAGACGCAGCGGCCGGCACGCACAACACACCACGCCGGACCGCCGAGGCGGGAGAGAGGCGCAGGTGCGAGGCGTACCGGCCGCTGCCGGACTGTCGACGCAGGTGCTAGATGCCGGGAGCGAGGTCGCTCGTGCGGCTCGCCCCGCCGACGTTGCTGCGCGGCGGGAGGGCGCTGCCCCGGTTGTCCAGGTCACCCAGCAGGTTCTGCAGGTAGCTCTTGAGACGCGTGCGGTAGTCGCGCTCGAAGATCCGCAGCTCGTCGATCTTGCGCTCGAGGAGCGAACGCTCCTGCTCGAGCTGCGAGAGCGTGCGGTGCGAGGTCTCCTCGGCCTCGCGCACGATGCGCGAGCCCTCCTCCTTGGCCTCCGCGATGAGGCGGTCGCCCTCCTCCTGGCCGGAGCGCACGTAGTCGTCGTGCAGCTTCTGGGCCAGCTGGAGCATGCCGGTCGCCGACTCGGGCTCCGCCGCGTTCTTCGTGACGACGGCCTGCGAGATCGGGGCCGCGCGCACGGGCTCCGGCTCGGGCTCGGGCGCCTTCGGCGTCTCGACGACGGGGGGCTGCACCGCAGCGCTGGACGCGTCGGCCCGGCTGAGCTCGGCGAGACGACGCTCCGCCGCAGCGAGCTTCGACTTGAGGTCCTCGTTCTCCTCCTGCACGGAGTTGAGGGTCCTCACCACCTCGTCCAAGAAGTCGTCGACCTCTTCGACGTCGTAGCCCTCGCGGAACTTCGTCGCCGAGAACTTCTTGTTCAGGATGTCCTCTGCAGTGAGCAGTGCCATCGGTTCACCTCATAGCGTTTGCGTGTCGGTCCGGGCGACCTCGCGATCACCAGACTCCAAAGTAGCGGACATTGCCCTCAGGGGCGGGGGCAGCCGCGCCGTCGCGCGCCGTCGGAACCGTGCCGACGACGTGCAGCGTGCGCGGGCGTGCGGTGGGGGTCGGGGCGAACCGGACGTAGCGGCCCGGTCCGGGCCGTCCAGACACCCCGATCGGGTGACGTGCGTCTCAGAGCGAGGACACGATCTGCGCCGCGATCGTCACCGCGAAGAACAGGATGATGAACGCGAGGTCGAGGCGCACCTGCCCCAGGGAGAGCGGCGGGATGAGCCGGCGCAGGGCGCGCAGGGGCGGGTCCGTCGCCGAGTAGATCACCTCGGCGAGCACCAGCAGGACCCCCCGGGGCCTCCAGTCGCGCGCGAAGAACTGCACCCAGTCGAACACGAGCCGACCGATGAGCAGCAGCAGGTAGAGCCAGAGCAGGAATCCGACGATGCCTGTGATGAGGTCCCAGATCACGGGTCAACTGTGCCAGACGCACCGCACCCGGCCCCGCCGGGGACACGCGCTACGCCCAGGGCGGACGCGCAGGAGGGACGGGCGCGTCACCGCGTCCGTCCCTCCGTGCGTGCGGCGCGTGCTCGGCGGGTGCACCGCGCCGCGCGCACGCTCAGCTCTGGTTGTAGAAGCCCGCGCGACCGGGGGCCGGCGCGGCGGCCTGCTCCTCGCCGGTGATCTCGACGTGCTCGGGCGAGAGCAGGAACACCTTGTTGGTGACGCGCTCGATGGCCCCGTGCAGCCCGAAGATGAGGCCTGCGGAGAAGTCGACGAGGCGCTTCGCGTCCGCGTCGTCCATGTCCGAGAGGTTCATGATCACCGGGGTGCCGCCGCGGAACGCCTCGCCGATCACGCGCGCGTCGTTGTACGACCGCGGGTGCACCGTCGTGATCCGCCGCAGCTCGGCCGCCGACATGCTCGTCTGCGGCACCTCGCGCGGCCCGAGCGCGCGGTGCAGCGGCGTCACCGGTGCCTGGTAGTCGTGCGCCACGTCCGCCCCCGTCTCGTCGAGCTCGTCGACGTACTCGTCCTGCTCGTCCTCGCCGCGATCATCAGCGAGGCCCAGATACAGCATGGTCTTGCGCAGCGCTCCCGCCATGGGCCTTGCTCCGTCCTCGATCGATCCTCGGTCCACCGGCCGTCGGACCGGTGCGTTCACGCTAACCGAGGGTGCGCGGCGAGCCCCGGACGACACGCCCGGCGTGCGCAACCTCGTGCGGAGGTCGGACCGAGCCCGCTCAGGTACCGGTGAGCGCCACGAGACCGGCGAACCGGCCGGTCGTCGTCCCGTGGCGCGTGGCGCGACGGTGCGAGAAGAACCGCTCGTCCTCGATCGTGCACGCCGGGACGCGGACGACGTCCGCCACGCCCGCGGCGACCAGGTCGGCGACCACCCCGGCCGGCAGGTCCAGCGCGGGCGTCCCCCAGGACGTCGTCGACCACGTGGCCGGACGCGCGAGCGCGACGTCGTCCCGCATCGTCGCGGGGACCTCGTAGCAGCGCCCGCACGCGCTCGGCCCGACGGCGGCCCGCACCCGGTCGATCCGCGCGCCGGCGGCGACCAGGGCGTCCAGTGCCGCCGCGACCACCCCGTGCGCGAGCCCGCGGCGTCCCGCGTGCGCGACGCCGACCACGCCGGCATCGGCGTCCGCGAGGAGGACGGGCACGCAGTCGGCCACGAGGACGCCCAGGCCTGCGCCGCGGGACGCGGCGACGAGGGCGTCCGCCTCCCCCACCGTGTCGGCCGGGTCCGCACCGCGCGGCGCAGGCTCCACCGTCGCGACGCGGGTGCCGTGCACCTGCGTCGCGAAGGACGCCGGGACGCCGAGCCACGCGGCCGCGCACACACGGTTCGCGCGCACCCGGTCGGCGTCGTCGGTCACGTTCAGCCCGAGGTTGAGCGTGTCCCACGGCGCCGGCGAGACGCCGCCGGCGCGGGTCGTGAAGCCGGCGCGCACGCCCGGCCCGAGGTCAACCTCGAGCACGACGGGAGGGGCGGCGCCGTCGGCGCCGCCCCTCCCGTCCTGCACGGGCACGGCGCTCACGGCGTCCCGCGCCGCGTCGCGCGGCCGCGCCGCGTCACTTGAGGAAGTCGGGCACGTCGAGCTCCTCGACCTTGCGGCGCGGAGGCTCCTCGTCGAAGATCCGCGGCGGCACGTCGACGCCCTCGTTCTGCCCGCCCGGGACGGCCTCCGCGTTGTGGTTCCCGGCGTCGCCGGAACCGACCACCGTGAAGGGCGCGGGCGCCACGGGCTGCACCGGCACCGGGCCGTGCCCGCCGTCGAGCGTGACGGGGACGTCGTCGGCCTCCGGCTGGATCGGGACGACCGGGCGCGGCAGCGTGTGCGCGCCCGTCGTCGGTGCCGGCGGCACGGCGCGCGCGGCGGGCACGACCGGGATCGCGCTCGTCGCGGGACGCTGGGCACCGGCCACCTGGCCGAGCGCGCGCGCGTCGCCCCGCGCCTGCGGGGCACCGCCGTCGAAGCCGGCCGCGATGACGGTGACGCGGACCTCGTCGCCCAGCGCGTCGTCGATCACGGCACCGAAGATGATGTTCGCCTCGGTGTGCGCGGCCTCGTGGACGAGGCGGGCGGCCTCGTTGATCTCGAACAGGCCGAGGTCGGAGCCACCCTGGATGGAGAGCAGCACGCCGTGGGCGCCGTCGATGCTCGCCTCGAGGAGCGGCGACGAGATCGCCATCTCGGCCGCCTGCACCGCGCGGTCGTCGCCCCGCGCGTTGCCGATGCCCATGAGTGCGCTGCCCGCGCCCTGCATGACGGACTTGACGTCCGCGAAGTCGAGGTTGATCAGACCGGGGGTGGTGATGAGGTCGGTGATGCCCTGGACACCGGACAGCAGCACCTGGTCGGCCTGGTGGAAAGCCTGGAGCGCGCTGACGTTGCGGTCCGACATCGACAGGAGGCGGTCGTTCGGGATGACGATGAGGGTGTCGACCTCGTTGCGGAGGTTCTCGATGCCCTGGTCCGCCTGGACCGAGCGACGGCGACCCTCGAACGTGAAGGGCCGGGTCACGACACCCACGGTCAGCGCGCCGAGGGAGCGTGCGATGCGCGCCACGACCGGGGCACCGCCCGTGCCGGTGCCGCCACCCTCGCCCGCCGTGACGAAGACCATGTCCGCGCCGCGCAGCACGTCCTCGATCTCCTCGGCGTGGTCCTCGGCCGCCTTCTTGCCGACCTCCGGGTCGGCCCCGGCGCCGAGGCCGCGCGTGAGCTCACGACCGACGTCGAGCTTGACGTCCGCGTCGGACATGAGGAGCGCCTGCGCGTCCGTGTTGATGGCGATGAACTCGACACCCTTGAGGCCGACCTCGATCATCCGGTTGACGGCGTTCACGCCCCCACCGCCGATGCCGACCACCTTGATCACTGCTAGGTAGTTCTGCGGAGTTGCCACGTCAATGCCTCTCGATCGGTCAGCCCTGAACCTTCACCCTCAAGTAGAGGGTTATAGTTATGTCAGGTCGTTCATGGGTCGACCGTAGGTGTCGACGTGCCCATCATCAACGACCGTCTCGCGCGTGTCGGAGATCGCCACGCGCCCTTTCATCGCGTCACCGGGAGCCGCGGGGCCGAGACGTCGTACACGGTGACCCCCGCGTTCTCCGGGACGGCCCGGAGCGTCTGCAGGACGCGCACCTTCAGGGCCGCCTCCTCGGAGCTCCCCCACTCGACGACGACCCCGTCCCGCAGCGTCATGCTGACCGCGTCGCGCGTGGGCGCCGAGACCTCCGCGACCTGCGCGTGGAGGTCTGCCGGGAGCGCGTTGAGCAGCACGAGCGCGGCGTCGAGCGCGCGCGCCCCCTGGTCGTCGAGCGGCGCGTCGATCTCCGGCAGCCCCTCGGGCACCGCCGGGTCGGTGCGCACGTGGACGCCGTCCGCGTCCAGCAGCGCGAAGCCGTCGTCCACGGGCACCGCCACGACGGGCTCGCGCGACTCGAGGAGCACGGCCAGCCCCGTAGGCCACGCACGCCGGATCTCGACGTCGCGCACGCCGTTGAGGTCGAGCACCTGCTCGCGCAGCGCGACCGTGTCGAGCCGCGGCAGCGGCACGCCGTCCGCCGCGGCGACCACGTCGCGGACCTGCTGCGGGTCGATCACGGTGCCCTCGCCGGAGACGGTGACCCTGTCGAGGTCGAGGCCGAGCACGGGCGAGAAGAACGCGACCCAGGCCAGGCCGGCCACGACGAGGAGCCCCGCGACCCAGCCGAGGATGCGCGTGCGCACGCGGTGGCGGCGCATCGCGTCGCGCTCGGCGAGCCGCTCGGCCATGCCGTGCGAGACGACCCCGATCGGGGCGGCCGAAGCGCCGCGCGGGACCGACGTCGTCGTGCCCGCGCCGCGGCCCCCGCTGCGCGCAGCAGGAGGACGCCCGGCGGCGGGGCGGCCGCCCGACGAGCGCACGAGGTCGGAGCCCGGCGCCGCGACGCGGCGCACCGGCCGCGTCGGCGTGTCCTCGACCGGCGCGCGGCGCGCGCTCGCGGACGGGGCCGGCTTCGCGGGGCCCGGGTCCGCGGGCCGTCCGGCCCGCTCGCCCGCGCCCGACCGGCCCGGCCGCGGCGCGGCGGGACGAGGCTTGGGCGGCGGACGCATCAGGCCTCGCCCCCTCCGGGCGCCGGGGCGCCGTCGCGACGCGCGCGGATGCGCTCGAGGACGACGGTGCCCAGCTCCGTGACGTCCCCCGCCCCGACGGTGAGCACGAGGTCTCCCGGGCGGGCGGCGTCCGCGACGCGGTGCGCGGCCTCGACGCGGTCCTCGACCGCCGCGACGACCACGCCGGGGGCGTCGACCAGGTCGGTGATCGTGCGCGCGCTCACGGCCGGGTCCGGCTCCTCGCGCGCCGCGTAGACGCCCGTGACCACGACCTCGTCCGCACCGGCGAGCGCCTGCGCGAACTCGCGGGCGAACGTCGCGGTGCGCGAGAACAGGTGCGGCTGGAACAGCACGAGCACCCGGCCGCCGGCCGCGACGGGTCGGGCGGCGGCGAGCAGCGCGGCCACCTCGGTCGGGTGGTGCGCGTAGTCGTCGACGACGCGTACGCCGCCCGCCTCGCCGCGGGCCTCGAAGCGCCGGCCGGTGCCGAGGAAGCCGTGCGCGGCGGCGACCGCCGCCGCCGGGTCGACGCCGAGCACGACCGCCGTCACGACGGCCGCGGTCGCGTTGAGCGCGTTGTGGTGGCCCGGCACGCGCAGCCGCAGCTCGAGCTCGTCGACGCGCGCCGCACCGACCGTGCCCGTGAGCGACGCCCGCACCCCGGGTCGGCCCGCGTCCTCGGTGGGCGCCACGCCCGCGACACGCACGTCCGCGTCCGCGGACGTGCCGTACGTGACCACCGCTCCCCCGTCGCGCGCGTGCGCCACGGCGAGCGCACGCGCCCCCGCGTCGTCGGCGCACGCGACGAGCGTCCCGCCCGGGACGATCCGCGCGGCGAAGTCGACGAACGCCTGCTCGAACGCGGCCCGCGACCCGTAGTGGTCGAGGTGGTCGGGCTCGACGTTGGTGACGACGGCGACGTCCGGGGCGTAGTTGAGGAACGACCCGTCCGACTCGTCGGCCTCGGCGACCAGGACGTCCGACCCGAGATGGCCGCCCGCGACGGGGCCGACCTCGGTGAGCACCGTGCCGCCGATCGCGAACGACGGGTCGAGGCCCGCACCGCGCAGGACGGTCGCGATCATCGCGGACGTGGTCGTCTTGCCGTGCGCGCCCGCCACCGCGACGGACCGGCCGCGCGCCATGAGCGCGGCCAGCGCCTGCGAGCGGTGCAGCACACGCAGCCCGGCCGCCCGCGCCGCGGCGAGCTCGGGGTTCGTCTCGCGCACCGCGCTCGACACGACGACGGTGTCCGCGCCGGCGACGTGCGCGGCGTCGTGCCCCACCCACACCCGGACGCCGTCGGCGCGCAGGGCGGCGAGCGCGTCGCCGTCGCGCGCGTCGGAACCCTGGACCGGGACGCCGTGCGCGGCGAGGAGGCGGGCTACGACGGACATCCCCGCGCCGCCGACGCCGACGAGGTGGACCGTGCCGAGGGCCTCGAGCACGAACGGGATCCCGCCCGACGGCGCGGTCACGGTCGCGCCCCCGGAGCACCGGCGACCGCCTCGGCGACGAGGTCCGCGACGCGCGCGGCGCCGTCGCGCACACCCGCCCCCGCGGCGGCCGCGGCCATCGCGTCGAGCCGGCCCGTGTCGCCGAGCAGCGCCGGGACCTCGCGCGCGACCCACGCCGCGTCGAGCTGCGCGTCGTCGACGAGCAGGCCACCGCCCGCGGCGACGACGGGACCGGCGTTGAGCCGCTGCTCCCCGTTGCCGATGGGCAGCGGCACGTAGACGGCCGGGATGCCCAGCGCGGCGAGCTCGCCCACCGTGCCCGCGCCCGCGCGGCACACGACGAGGTCCGCGACCGCGAGCGCGAGCTGCATCTCGGCGAGGTACTCGCGCACGTCGTAGCGCGCCCCAGGACGGGCCGCGACGGCCGCGTGCGCGGCCTCGCGCACCGCGCCGTCCTTGCCCTTGCCGGTCAGGTGGAGGATCTGCGTACCCGTCCCGAGGAGCGCGCCGGCGGCCCCCGAGACCGCCTCGTTGAGGCTCTGCGCCCCGAGCGAGCCGCCGGTGACGACGAGCGTGCGCGCGCGGGGGTCGAGGCCGAGGCGCGCCGCGGCGTCCGCGCGCACCGCCGCGGCGTCCGCCGTCCGCGCGGCCACGAGGTCCTGGATCTCGCGGCGCAGCGGCAGCCCGGTGACGACGCCGCCCTTGAGCGGCGTGCCCTCGAACGTCACGCCGACGCGCGCGGCCCAGCGGGCGCCGAGGCGGTTCGCCAGGCCGGGGCGCGCGTTCTGCTCGTGGATCACGACGGGGACGTCGCGACGGCGCGCGGCGAGGTACGCGGGCGTCGAGACGTAGCCCCCGAAGCCGACGACGACGCGCGCGCCGGTCTCGTCGATGACGGCGCCCGCCGCGTCCACGGCGGACTTGAGGCGTCCCGGGAGGTTGACCCACTCCGCGCTCGGACGGCGCGGGAGCGGGACGCGCGGCACGTGCCGCAAGGGGTATCCCCGGGCGGGGACGAGGTCGTCCTCCAGACCGCCCGCGACCCCGAGCGCGGTCACCACCACTCCGGGCTCACGCGCCCGCAGCTCGTCCGCCACCGCGAGGAGCGGGTTCACGTGCCCCGCCGTCCCGCCGCCTGCGAGCACCACCGAACCGATCGTCGTCACGTACCTCGTCGTCCTTCCCTGCGGCGGGTGCCGCGTCCTGTCCGTCGTGCGGAGGTCTGTCGTGCGGAGCGCGGGGCGCCCCACGGGTCCGGGGTCACGGCCCGAGCGGCCACGACCTCCGGGGAGGTCATCGCGCGGCCCGACGCCCCGGGCGAGCGGCCCGGCCGACGACGGCGAGCGAGCGCCGCACGACGCTCCCCCGCGCGGCGAGCGCCTCGGCAGCGCCCGGTTCCGAGCGCGCGAACGAGATGAGCACGCCGAGCGCCGCCATCGTCATGATGAGCGCGGAGCCGCCCGCGGAGACGAGCGGCAGCGGGACGCCGATCACGGGCAGGAGCCCGATGACGACGCCGATGTTGATGAAGGCCTGGCCGACGATCCAGCACGCGATCCCGGCCGTCGTGATCTTCACGAAGGGGTCGGGGTGACGGCGCACGATCCGGCTCGTGGCGACGCCGACGATGACGAACAGCCCCAGCACCAGGAGCGTGCCGAGCAGCCCGAGCTCTTCGCCGATCACGGCGAAGATGAAGTCGTTGTGCGCCTCCGGCAGGTACGACCACTTCTCGCGGCTCGCCCCGAGGCCGACGCCCGTGAGCCCGCCCGTGCCGAGCGCGTAGAGGCCGTGCATCGACTGGTAGCACTCGCCGAGGGTGTCGGTGCACTCGCGGTACGTCGCCATGATGCGCGAGAGCCGGTCGCCGCCCGACTGGTTGAGGATGAAGACGTACCCGACGACGAACGCGGCGCCGCCCGCCCCGAGCGCGAGCAGGCGCCCGTCGGCGCCCGAGACGAAGAACGCCCCGGCGATGATCGCCATGACGACGAGCGCCGTGCCGAGGTCGTGCCCCGCGAGGACGAGCCCGACGACCGCGACCGCGACCGGCACGGCAGGGATCAGGACGTGGCGCCACTGCCCGAGCATCCGCTGCTTGCGCCCCAGGACGACGCCGAGCCACAGCGCGAGCGCGAGCTTCGCGACCTCGGCCGGCTGGAACGTGAAGAGCCCCAGGTCGATCCAGCCGGTGTTGCCGTTGACGTTCTTCGCGAGCGGCGTGAACACGAGCATCTGCAGCCCGAGCGCCACGAAGAGCGCGGGCCACGCGAGCCGCTTGTACCACTCGACCGGCACGCGCGTGGCGACGAGCAGGACGGGCAGGCCCATGAGGGCGAACTTCGCCTGCTCGAAGAACGCCCCGAACGGCGACTGGCCCGCGGCGATCTGCGTGACCGCCGAGCTGGAGAACACCATGACCAGACCGATGATCGCGAGCAGCGCCGTCGCACCGACGAGGAGGTAGTAGCTCGTCACCGTGCTGTTCCACTGGCCGAGCCACGGCCGCTCGGCGGGCGCGGGCCGCGGGCGTCGCGGCTCGCGCGTCGTCGTGCGGCCCCGCGGCACCGTCCGGCTCGTGCCGGCGCGGGGGACGGTGCGCGTCGAGGGCGCGCCTCGTCCGTTCGCGGTCTGGGTCATGGGCGGCCCGGCCTACCCGTGGTCGGGGCGCAGGGCGCGCGCCGCCTCGGCGAACGCCTCGCCGCGCGCGGCGTACGAGCGGAACTGGTCCATCGACGCGCCGGCGGGCGCGAGCAGCACCGTGTCGCCGGCCTGTGCGAGGCGGCGGGCGGAGTCGACGGCGCGGGGCATCACGGTCCCAGTGTCGCCAGGATCCACGCGCACGACGGGGATATCGGGCGCGTGTCGGGCGAGCGCACCGGCGAACGGCTCCGCGTCGAGGCCGATGAGCACGACGGCGCGCAGCCGGTCGGCGCGCGCGGCGACGAGCTCGTCGAACGACGCCCCCTTCGCGAGGCCCCCCGCGACCCACACGACCGTCCCCGGTGCGAACGCCGCGAGCGACGCGGACGCGGCGTGCGCGTTCGTCGCCTTGGAGTCGTCGACGTAGGCCACCCCGTCGACCGACGCGACCTGCTCGATGCGGTGCGACCCCGTGCGGAACGCGCGCAGCCCGTCTCTCACCGCGACGGCCGGGACGCCGTGCGCCCGCGCGAGGGCGGCCGCGGCGAGCGCGTTCGCCACGACGTGGGCGGGCACGACGCCGTCGGCGCCCGCGAGGTGCGACAGGTCGCCGAGCGTCGCGAGCTCGGCGGCGTGCGTGTGCCGGTCCGGCGCGTCCGCGGGCGCGTGGAACGCGCGGTCGACGAGCACGTCCTCGATGACGCCGAGCTGTCCGCGCGCCGGGGCGCCGAGCGTGAAGCCGACGGCACGCGCCCCCTCGACGACGTCCGCCTCGCGCACGAGCGCCTCGGTGCGGGGGTCCGCGACGTTGTAGACGCACGCGACCCGGGCGTCCTCGAAGACACGGCCCTTGTCGGCCGCGTAGGCGTCGATCCCGCCGTGCCAGTCGAGGTGGTCCGGGGCGACGTTGAGGACCGCCCCCGCCTCGGGGGACGTCGTGTGCGTGAAGTGGAGCTGGAAGCTCGAGAGCTCGACCGCGAGCACCTCGAGCGTCGGGTCGAGCACGGCCTCGACGACGGGCGTCCCCACGTTGCCGACCGCCGCCGTCCGCAGGCCCGCGGTGCGCAGGATCGTCTCGAGCATCTCGACGGTCGTCGTCTTGCCGTTCGTCCCGGTGACGGCGAGCCAGGGCGCGGGCCGCCCCGACGGCCCGGCGACGCGCAGGCGCCACGCGAGCTCGACCTCGCTCCACACGGGCACGCCCCGCTCCGCGGCGGCGACGAGCAGCGGGTGGCTCGGGCGCCAGCCCGGCGAGACGACGACGAGGTCCGTCGCCGTGAGGTCCACGTCCGCCGCGTCGTGCAGGTCGGCGTCGGCGGCCCCGTCGTCGAGCGTGACGACCGACGCCGCGCGCGGGCGGAGCGCCGCCGCGGCGGCGCGCCCGGACACCCCGAGGCCGGCGACGACGACGCGCGCACGCTCGAGCGGGACGGCGAGGTCGTGGGGGTCGCGTGCCACTAGCCGACCACCCACTCGGCGTAGAAGATCCCGATGCCCAGGGCCGCGAACAGTCCGGCGATGAGCCAGAAGCGGATGACGATCGTGACCTCGCCCCACCCCGACAGCTCGAAGTGGTGGTGCAGCGGCGCCATCTTGAACACGCGCCGCCCGGTCATCTTGAAGAACCCGATCTGGATGACGTCGGAGAGCACGATGATGACGAAGAGCCCGCCGATGATGAGCGCGAGGAACTCGGTGCGCGTGAGGATCGACAGGCCCGCGAGCGCGCCGCCGAGCGCGAGGGAGCCCGTGTCGCCCATGAAGATCTTCGCAGGGCTCGCGTTCCACCACAGGAACCCGAAGCACGCCCCCACGATCGCGGCGGCCACGATCGCGAGGTCCTGCGGGTCGCGCGTCTCGTAGCAGCTCGGCCCCGCCGACGCGAGGCGCTGGCAGGTCTGGTTGAGCTGCCAGATGCCCACGAGCACGTACGAGCCGAACACGATGAGCGAGACGCCCGTCGCGAGGCCGTCGAGACCGTCGGTGAGGTTGACCGCGTTCGACCACGCGGTGATGAGGAAGTTGGCCCAGAGCACGAACAGGATCAGCCCGACGGTGACCCCCGCGAACGCGAGGTCGAGGTTCGTGTCGCGCAGGAACGAGATGCGCGTGGACGCGGGCGTGCGGCCGTGCTCGTTCGGGAACTGCAGCGCCAGCACCGCGAACGCGATGCCGACCGCACCCTGGCCGATGATCTTCGCGCGGGCCGTGAGCCCGAGGCTGCGCTGCTTGCGGATCTTCGTGAAGTCGTCGAGGAAGCCGACGATCCCGAGACCCGTCATGAGGAAGAGGACGAGCAGCGCGGACACGCTCGGGAACCGCCCCGAGACGACGTACGACATCGCCCAGCCGAGCAGCGTCGCGCCGATGATGACGACCCCGCCCATGGTGGGCGTGCCGCGCTTGGTGAAGTGCGCCGTCGGGCCGTCCTGGCGGACGAACTGCCCGTAGTTGCGGTGCACGAGGAACCGGATGAACAGCGGCGTCCCGAAGAGCGCGACGAGCAGGGAGACGCCCGCCGCGACGATGATCGCGATCACGCGCGTTCACCCCCCGCCGCATCGGCGCCCGCGGCCGCCAGCTCGTCGCCGAGCCGCCACAGCCCGGACCCGTTCGAGGCCTTCACGAGCACGACGTCCCCCTCCTGCAGCTCGTCGCGCAGCAGCGCCGACGCCGTCTCCACGTCGGGGACGAAGCGCGTCTCGTCGCCCCACGACCCTTCCTGGGTCGCGCCGTCGTGGATCCCGCCGGCACCCTCACCGACCACGACGAGCAGCTTGACGTTCAATCGGACCACGAGCCGGCCGATGTCGTCGTGCGCGACGCGCGAGTCCTCGCCGAGCTCCAGCATCTCGCCGAGCACGGCCACGGACCGCCGGTCGCGCCCGGCCATGACGGCGAGCGCCTTGAGCGCGGCGCGCATCGAGTCGGGGTTGGCGTTGTAGGAGTCGTCGATCACCGTGATGCCGTCGGGCCGCTCGGTGACCTGCATCCGGTGCGGGCTCAGGGCGCGCGCGTCGGACAGCCGCGCGACGACGTCGGGCAGCGCGACACCGAGGCGCAGCGCCGCCGTCGCGGCGGCGAGGGCGTTGGTCACGTGGTGCTCGCCGACGAGGCCGAGCGTCGCTCGCGCGCTCGTGGCGGCGTCGCCCGCCGCGCCGGGGCGCACGCGCAGCGTGAAGGACGCCCGGCCCGTGCGGTCGATGCCCAGGTCCTCCGCGCGCACGTCGGCGGCGGGGATCGTCCCGAACGTCACGACCTCTCCCGGCGCGACGTCGGCCATCGCGGCGACCCGCAGGTCGTCCGCGTTGAGCACCGCGACGCCGCCGGGCGCGAGGCCCGTGACGATCTCGGACTTGGCGCGCGCCACGGCCTCGATCCCGCCGAACTCGCCCAGGTGGGCGCTGCCCACGACGAGCACGACCGAGACGTCCGGGGGCGCGATGCGCGTGAGGTAGGTGAGGTGACCGACGCCGCTCGCGCCCATCTCCAGCACGAGGAAGCGCGTGGACTCGTCGGCCTCGAGGACCGTGAGCGGCAGGCCGATCTCGTTGTTGAACGAGCCGCGCGGCACCACGGTGGGGCCCTCGGGGCGCAGGAGCTGGCCGAGCAGGTCCTTCGTCGTGGTCTTGCCGACGGAGCCGGTGACGCCGACCACGCGCAGGTCGCCGCGCTCGCGCAGCGTCGCGAGCACGTGGCGGGCCAGCTCGCCCAGCGCGGCCTGGACGTCGTCCACGACGACGCACGGCACGTCGAGCTCGCGCGCGGCGAGGACGAGCGTCGCGCCCGCGGCGACCGCGCCGGCGGCGTAGTCGTGGCCGTCGACGTGCTCGCCCGGCAGCGCCACGAAGAGCGACCCCGGTGCGACCCTGCGCGAGTCGACGACCACGGGCCCCCCGACCCGTACCTCCGGGTCGGCGGACAGGCGTCCGCCGGTCGCTGCGGCCACCTGCGCCGCAGTGAGCTCGATCATGCGTGGTGCTCCTTCAGGTCGGGGGTGTCGTGAGGCGTCGGCGTCGCGGGGCGCTCCTCGAGCGCGGCCCGCGCCTCGACGCGGTCGTCCAGGGGGTGGTCGACGCCGGCGATCTCCTGCCACACCTCGTGGCCGCGACCGGCGACCAGCACCGTGTCGTCCGGGCCCGCGGCGAGGATCGCCTCGCGGATCGCCCGGGCGCGCGGTGCGACCTCGAGCACGACGACGTCGCGCGGCTCGGGCGCGGCGGCCGCCGCCTCGCGCGCGGCCTGGGCGCCCGGGAGCACCTCCGCGCGGATCGCGGCCGGGTCCTCGCCGTGCGGGTCGTCGTCGGTCACGACGACGACGTCGGCGCCCTCGACCGCGACGCCGCCCATCGTGGGGCGCTTGCCGCGGTCGCGGTCGCCGGTCGCGCCGAACACGACGACGAGCCGGCCGGGGGTCGTGGGGCGCAGCGCGTCGAGCGCGAGCGCGAGCGCGTCCGGGTTGTGCGCGAAGTCGACGACGACGCGTGGGCGGTGCGGCGGCTCGGAGACGACCTCCATGCGGCCCGGGACCGCAGGGGCGAGCCCGCCCGCCGCCGCGAGCGCCGTCTCGAGGTCGCGCGCGTCCGTGCCCGCCTCGAGCACGAGGGCGAGGGCGAGGGCCGCGTTGGCGACGTTGAAGTGACCGGGCAGGGACGTCGTCGTGCGCACGCTCCGGCCGTCGCGGTGGCGCAGCGTGAACGCCGAGCCACCCGCCTCCGACGGCTCGACGTCGTGCACGGTCCAGTCCGCCGCGAGCTGCTCGGCGCCCACGGCGGCCGGGCTCACGCGCAGCGTCGCGACCGGGACGCGCGCGGCGGAGACCATGCGCTCGCCCCACGCGTCGTCGACCACGACGACACCGCGGCGCGCGTGCTCGGGCGTGAAGAGCAGGGCCTTGGCCTCGAAGTACTCCTGGAGGTCGCCGTGGAAGTCCAGGTGGTCCTGGCTGAGGTTCGTGAACCCGACGACGTCGTACACGAGCCCGTCCACGCGGTGGAGCGCGAGCGCGTGCGACGAGACCTCCATCGCGAGCGTGCGGACGCCGTCCTCGCGCATCGCCGCGAGCAGCGCCTGGAGGTCGGCGGCCTCGGGCGTCGTGAGGCGGCTCGGCAGGACACGGTCGCCCGAGCGCATCTCCACCGTCCCGATGAGGCCGCCCGTCCAGCCGAGCGCGCGCAGCGCGTGGTCGACGAGGTAGGTCGTCGTGGTCTTGCCGTTCGTGCCCGTCACACCGAACGTCGTGAGGTCCTGCGCGGGGGCGCCGTACACCCACGCCGCGACGGGACCGAGCAGCGCGCGGGGGTCCGGGGCGACGAGCACCGGCACGTCGAGGCCGGCGTCCGCGAGCAGGTCGGCGCCCTGCTCGTCCGTGAGGACGGCGCAGGCGCCGCGGCTCACCGCGGCGGGCGCGAACCGCGCACCGTGCGCCCGGGCGCCGGGCAGCGCGACGAAGAGGTCGCCCGCGTCGGCGGTGCGGTCGTCCGACGCCACCGACCACACCTCGACGGAGCCCGGTGCGGCGGGCGCGCCACCTGCGCGGACGTCGAGCCCGAACCGTGCCGCCAGGTCCGCCACCGACCGACGGGTGGTCGTGGCAGGGCGAAGACGGTCGATCGGGGATGTCACGTGTAGAACCTACCGTGCCGGGACGGGCGGCCCCGCAAGCCCGCGGGCCGCTGCGCCCGCCCGGGGGCGCGCTTCACGGGACCTTCACCGGCGACCGGGAGAGGGGCGGTGAGGTTCACCACGTCGTCGGGAGCGGCACGTAGGGCTCGGTGCTCGGCTGGACGCCCTCGTGCTCGAGGGTGAAGCCCATGATCTCGCTGAACACCGGGGCCGCGACGACGCCGCCGAAGATGGACGAGTGCGGGTTCTTGAGGAACACCGACACGGTGTACCGGGGGTCGTCCGCGGGCGCGACACCGATGAACGACGCCATGATCCCGGACAGGCGCCCGTCCTCGCCGGCCGCCTCCGCGGTGCCGGTCTTGCCCGCGACGCGGTAGCCCGGCACCGACGCGCTCGAGCCGGTGCCCTCCTCCACGACGGACTCCATCATGTGCAGCACCGTGTCCGCGGTCTCCTGGGAGACGACGCGCTCCGGTGCCGGCCGCTCCGCGGGCACGAGCTCGCCGCGCTCGTCCGTCGTCCCGGCGACGATGCTCGGCGTCGTCCGGACCCCGCCGTTCGCGATCGTCGAGAAGACGCTCGTCGCCTGGATCGCGTTCACCGACACGCTCTGGCCGAAGAGCACGGCGTACTCGGTGCGGCCGTCCCACGAGTCCGCCGGGTGCAGGATGCCCGCCGACTCGCCCGGCAGCCCGAGACCCGACTTCTGGCCGAAGCCGAACTTCCGCAGGTAGTCGTAGCGGACCTGCTTGGGGATCTTCTCGCCGACCTGGACCGTGCCCGTGTTCGACGACTGCGCGAGGATGCCCGCGAGCGTGAGGCGCTCGACCGGGTGGTCGTGCGAGTCCTGGAAGGTCTGGCCGTTCGGCGTCGTGTAGCGGTCGGGCACCTCGAACCGCGACCCGGCGTCCGCGTGGCCGCCCTCGATGGCCGCGGCCATCGTGATGACCTTGCCCGTCGACCCGGGGTCGAACACGTTCGCGACGGCACGGCTCGGGCGCGCGACCGCGTCCGTCGAGCGGTCGTTCGGGTTCACCGTGCCCGAGTCCGCGAGCGCGAGCACCTCGCCCGTCCGGACGTCCTGCACGACGGCGATCGCGTACTCCGCGCCCGTCTCGCTCACGGCCCGGTCGATCGAGTCCTGCGCCTTCCACTGCACGTCGCGCACGGTCGTGAGCCGGACGTTCCGGCCCGGCACCGCGTCGACGACGTCGCACCGGCCGGTGGGGATGAGCTGTCCGCCGAGGCCCGCCTCGCACCGGCGCGAACCGGGCGTGCCGGCGAGCACGTCGTCGTACGACGCCTCGATCCCTCCCCCACCGGTCTGCTCGTCGTTGACGAAGCCCACGAGGTTGCCGGCGACAGTGCCCGCCGGGTAGGTGCGCTCGCTCGTCATGGTCGTGCTCACGTACGCGGACAGCCGCAGGTCGGCGATCTGGCGCTGCACCTCGGGCGTGACGTCCTTCTCGAGGATGAGGTACCGCGAGGTGCCGACGAGGTCGGCCGCCAGCTCGACCGCGGACCGGTCGAGGATCGGCGCGAGCAGCTTCGCGACGCCGACCGCGCCGCCCTCCTCGAGCGGCTCGCCGGAGACGAGGTCGCCGGAGCGGGGTTCGAAGCGTGCGATCGCCTGGAGGTCGGCCGCGACGGTGTACCGGTCCACCGACGTCGCGAGCACCACGCCGTCGGCGTCCGTGATGTCGCCGCGGTGCGCGAGCGTCGTCGAGCTGCGCGTGCGGTCGTTCTGGGCCTCGGCCGCGAGCGCGGGCCCGCGGAGCACCTGGACGTTCACGAGCTGCGCGACGAACACCGCCGTGATCACGCCCGCCACGACGATGAGCCAGCGCTGCCGCCGCTCGGGTCGACCCGGCTCGCGCGTGCCCCGGGCCGGACGGGTCGGCGGACCGCCTGCGCCGCGCGGCGCGCGCGACGCCGGGGCACGCCCCGACGTGCTGCGCGTCGTCGACGTACGACCCGACGTCGTGCGCGCCGAGGTGGTGCGCGCGGTGACGGGTCGGCCCGCCGACGCCGGACCGTCGGGTGCCCGCCGGGCACCGGACGCAGGACGGCCCCCCGAGGAGGCCCGGGAGGCCGTGGTGGCGGGACGGGGGCGCGGGGTGCCCGCGGCCGGTCGTGACCGGCCGGTGCGCCCGGCGCCCGTACCTTGCGTCACTCCCCCGCCCCCTCCTGCGCGACGCCGAGGACGGTGCCGTCGGACAGCCGGACCATCGCCGGGTCCTGCGCATCGACCATGCCGAGGCCGCGCGCGGTCTCGGGCAGCGCCGTCGTCCGCTCGGCGACCTGCAGCTGCAGGCTCTGCGTGTCCTGGGCCACGCGGCTCACCTCCCGGCGCAGCTCCGACATCTCGTAGGAGTTGCGCGCCATCGTCGTGTTCACCAGGAGAGCACACAGGAGCGCGGCACCGAGGATCGACATGCAGACCACGAGGAACGGGACCTTGGAGCGCGCCTGCAGCGGCGCCCGGACGAGCTCGAGGCGCGAGCGCAGCGCCCGCTCGGACGCGCCGCCCGGCAGGGCGGTCAGCGACGGGCGCGGTGCGGGCGCCGGCCGGGCCGGGCGCGGGAGCGGGCGGGCGGCGGTCGACCTCTGTGCGCTCATCGTGTCGTCTCCCCCGGGTCGTGCGGTCGGTCGGTCGGTCGGTGGCCGGGCGCCGGCGAGCGGCGGCCGGCGGACGGGCGGCGGTGCGGCGGTGTCGGGCGGGTGCGCTCGGCCGCCCGCAGGCGCACGGACGCGGACCGCGGGTTCGTCTCGCGCTCCCCGGCCGGCGCTTCCTCGGCCCCCCGGGTCAGCAGGCGCAGGTAGGGCTCGTCCTGCTCGGGTACGACCGGCAGCCCGGCGGGCGCGCTGATCGTCGCGCCGGCGGCGAGCACGCGCTTGACGATGCGGTCCTCGAGCGAGTGGTACGACTCGACGACGATCCGCCCGCCCACGGCGAGCACGTCGACCGCGGCGGGGACCGCGCGCTCGAGCACCTCGAGCTCGCCGTTCACCTCGATGCGCAGCGCCTGGAACGTGCGCTTGGCAGGGTTGCCGCCCGTCGTGCGGGTGGCCGCCGGGATCGACGCGCGGACCAGGTCGACGAGGTCCGCGCTGCGCTCCCACGGCTGCTCATCGCGCCGGCGCACCACGGCCCGCGCGATCCGCGGGGCGAACCGCTCCTCGCCGTAGTCGCGCAGGATCCGGGTGAGCGCGCGCTCGTCGTACGTGTTGAGGACGTCCGCGGCCGTGAGGCCCACGGTGGGGTCCATGCGCATGTCGAGCGGGGCGTCGTGGGCGTAGGAGAACCCGCGCTCCGTCTCGTCGATCTGGAGCGAGGAGACGCCGAGGTCCATGAGCACGCCCTGGACGGGTGCCCCGACCACGTCCGCCACGACGGCGTCGATCTCGTCGTACACGGCGTGCACGGCGCGGAAGCGGTCGCCGAAGCGCGCGAGGCGGCGCGACGCGCGGTCGATCGCCTCGGGGTCGCGGTCGATGCCGACCACGCGCGCCGTCGGCACCTGCTCCAGGACGGCCTCCGTGTGGCCACCCATGCCGAGCGTGCAGTCGACGAGCACGGAGCCCGGCTCGCCGAGCGCGGGCGCGAGCAGGTCGACGCAGCGCTGGAGGAGGACCGGGACGTGCCGCTCGGCGGCGTCGTCGGGGGTGCTCGTCACGTCCTCCTCCTCTCTCTGCTGGTCGTCGTGCCGGTCGCCGGCTGGTCGTCGTGCTCGGGTGCTGCTGGTCGTGCCGCGCTGGGGACCCGTACGGTCAGGTCTCCCTCCGCGTCCTTTCTGGCGCCGGGGAAGTGCGCCAGACCGGGCGGGAGGAGGCCTCACCGTGCGGAGCCGGGGGTGCTCGGCCCTAGAAGCGCAGGTCCGGGAACACCTCCTCCGCGGTGTCGGAGTACGCCGACTCCTGCTCCGCGAGGTACGTCTCCCACGCCTGCGCGTCCCAGATCTCGACGCGCGTACCGGCGCCGATCACGGCGACGTCGCGGTCGAGCCCCGCGTACGCCCGCAGGGGCGCGGGGATCGAGACACGTCCCTGCTTGTCCGGGATCTCGTCGCTCGCCCCCGAGAGGAAGACGCGCAGGTAGTCCCGGGCCTGCTTGCTCGTCACCGGCGCCTGCCGGATCTGGTCGTACATGCGCCGGAACTCGTCCATCGGCAGCAGGAACAGACAGCGCTCCTGCCCCCGCGTCATGACGAGACCCGGAGCGAGCCGTGACCGGAACTTCGCGGGGAGGATGAGCCTCCCCTTGTCGTCCAGACGCGGCGTGAAGGTGCCCAGGAGCAGGCCGGAGGAACCACCGAGCACGTCGTCCACGAAGCCGGACATGCACCAGGCACCTCCCCTCCTTCTCCCTTCTGCTCCACGGTACTCCACTTCCCTCCACCGCTCTCGGTGAAACTCGCGAGTTTCACCCGTCTTCGCAGGATCTCCGCAGGTCAGCAGGGGTGGAGAACGGTGGAGGGGAGCACTCCCCAGGGCGCGTCGCGGACACCGCCCCGAGGCTCCGCCGTCGTGCGGCGGGCGGCTCCCGGGCGCGCCGGACGTTCGCAGGCGGGCCGACGGCGGGCGCGCTCGGCTGCCGTGGAGGGAGAGGGAGGGCCCGGGGCGGGACAGCCCGGCGCGACGGCCCCCGGGCACGGGTCGGCGGACCCTCCCCCGTCAACTAGGCTCTTCCCACCCGCGGTCTCGCCGGTCCGCGGCCCCTGCGCCACCGACGACGGAGGTCCCCGTGCTCCCCGACATCGCCCCTGTCGCGCCCTCCGACGAGCCCGGCGCAGGACACCTCGCCGGTCTCGACGAGCTGGTCGAGACGACCGGACGGATCCGCTCCGGCATCGAGTCCGTGGTCACCGGGCGGCCCGACCTCGTGACCGTCACCGTCGCCGTCCTCCTGGCGCAGGGGCACCTCCTCGTCGAGGACGTCCCCGGTGTCGGCAAGACCACGCTCGCCAAGGCCCTGGCTCGCACGATCGACTGCAAGGTCGGCCGCATCCAGTTCACGCCCGACCTCCTGCCGAGCGACCTCACCGGCGTCAACATCTACCGCGCGGCGAACCACGAGTTCGAGTTCCGCCCGGGCCCCGTCTTCTCCAACATCGTCATCGGCGACGAGATCAACCGCGCCTCCCCCAAGACCCAGTCGGCGCTCCTGGAGTGCATGGAGGAGGGCCAGACGACGGTCGACGGCACGACCCACATGCTCCCGAGCCCGTTCCTCGTCGTCGCGACCCAGAACCCGGTCGAGATGGAGGGCACCTACCCCCTCCCGGAGGCCCAGCGCGACCGCTTCATGGCACGCCTCACCGTGGGGTACCCGGACGTCGACGCCGAGCTGCGCATGCTCGACCGCCAGGAGACGGACAACCCGCTCGCGCACCTGCGGCCCGTGACCACCGGTGCGGACGTGCTGCGGTTCGCCCAGGTCGCGCGCTCGGTCCACGCGTCCACGGCCGTCAAGCGCTACGTCCTCGCGCTCGTCACCGCGACGCGCGAGCACCCGGGCCTGCGCCTCGGCGCCTCCCCCCGCACGACGCTCCAGCTCCTGCGCGCGGCGAAGTCGCTGGCCGCGATGGCAGGGCGCGACCACGTGCTCCCCGACGACGTGCAGTACCTCGCGGTGCCCGTGCTCGCGCACCGGCTCGTCGTCACCACCGAGGCACGACTCTCGGGCCAGGACGCCGAGGCCGTCGTCGCGTCCCTCGTGGCGCAGACGCCGATCCCCGCGCTGGACGCGACCGAGCGACGCTGACGTGCGCGGCCCGTCGTTCCTCGCGCGGCTCCGGCGCAGGACCCGGAGCCTCGCCAGCGCCCGCCCCACGCGACGGGGCACCGTGGTGCTCGGCGCGGGCGCGGCGCTCGTGGTGCTCGGCGTCACGCTCGGCCTGCCGGACCTCGTCGGGCTCGGTGCCGCCGGGATCCTCACCGTCGGCGCCGCGTGGTGCTGGATGGCGGTCCGGCGCATCGACCGGGGACGCGGCGCGCTGCACGTGACGCGCCGCGTCCAGCCCAACCCGGCCGTGCGCGGCCAGTTCACGACCGCGCGCCTGGCCGTCGCGGCGGCGCGCACGACGTCGTCGACGGCGTCCACGCTCGCGCGCCTGCGGATCAGCGAGCAGGCCGCGCACGAGCTGTGCGACCAGGGCTCGCTGCGCGCGCAGGTCGCCACGGTCGGCGACCACATCGCCGTGCGGTACCGGCTGCGACCGCTGCGGCGCGGCCGGTGGCCGCTCGGTCCGCTCCTCACGACGCGGACCGACCTCTTCGGGCTCGTCAGCGCGACGCAGGAGCTCGGCGACCCGACCGCGGTGGCCGTCTGGCCGCGCACCGTCGAGCTGCCCGTGCGCGGGACGCGGGCGTTCGGCGAGCACGAGCGCTCGGCCTCCGGCGCGAGGCTCGCGTCGAGCGACGACTCGATCCTGCGCGACTACGTCACCGGTGACGACCCCCGCCGCGTGCACTGGGTCAGCGCCGCGCGCCGCGGCCAGCTCATGGTGCGCTCCGACGAGAGCGCGGGGCTGCCGCCCGTCACGGTGCTCCTCGACCGGGGCCTCCTGCCGCACCCCGAGCTCGCCGCGTCGAGCCCGCGTGCGCTGGCCGACGGCGAGTGGGCCGTCGAGTGCGCGGCGTCGATCGGGGTCTCGCTGCTCCAGGCGGGGCACCCCGTCCGCCTCGTCCCTACGTCGCTCGCCGCGGTGGTCTCCGGCACGGGCTTCCGGGTCAACCGGTCCGGCGAGGGCCCGGCCGACCTGCTCGACGCCACGGTCGACCTGCACGGGCACCAGGTCGTCGCGGACGCCGACCGCTCGGTCGTCACGACGTCCGAGGCGCTGCGCCGCGACCGTCGTCCCGGCGAGATCACCGTCGCCGTCCTCGGGCCGCTCGGCTCCGTCGCCCGGCACACCGTCGCCGCGATGGCCGGCGACGGCGTCCACCGCGCCCTCGTGGTGAGCACCCGGCCGTGGGCGCCCGAGCACGCCGACGCCGTCGAGACCGTCGCCGCGCTCCGCTCGACGGGGTGGCACGCTGCTCTCGTCGACCCGTCCGTGTCGATCGAGCACGCCTGGACCCTGCTCGTGGAGGGCTCACGATGACCGCACCCCGACGACCGGACACCTCGGCCTCCGCGGGCCTGCGCGTGCTCGCGACGAGCGCGCTCGTCGCCACCGCGGTCGTCGCGTCGGCGTACGCGCTGGGGAGCGTCGTCGGACCCGGGGGCTGGACGGGCACGGCGGTCCGCGTGGTCGCCGTGCTCGCCCTCGTCACCGGCCTCAGCCGGTGGGCGCTCGAACGGAGCCACGCGGCGCGCGGCGAGGTGCTCGCCCCGCCGGCGGCGCTCCTCCCCTCGCTCGCGGGGCTCGTCGTGGGGCTGTGGGCCCTGCTCGGGCTGTACGGCGGGCCGACGGACCGGTTCTCGCTCCTCATCGGCCTGTCCAACGTGGACCGCGTGCTGTCCCGCCTCGCCACCGCGCGCGACCTCACGCTCGCGGAGGTCGCCCCGATCGACCCCAGCCTGCCGATCGCCCTCCTGGCGGTCGGCGGCGCGGTCGTGGTGTTCGTCGTCGCCGACCTCATGGCCGGCGGGCTGCGGCTCGGCGCGGGCGTCGCACTGCCGCTCCTCGCCCTGTGGGTGCCCGGGCTCGTCATCGTCGGCGAGATCCCACCGCTCGCGTTCGTCGTGACGGTGGCCGCCCTCGTGCTCCTCCTCGCCGTGGACAACCCGCACCGCGCAGTGCGGCGCGGGGCGACCGCGCGGCGCCCGGAGGACCGCGCCGCCGGCGGCCTGCGCGCCGCGGGCGCGCTCGTCGTCGCCGTCGCCGTGGCGGTCACCGCGCTCGGGCTCGGGGCCGCGAGCGCCTCGCTCCCCGCGGTCGCGTCGGCGTCGTGGTCGCGCCTCTTCTCCTCGACCGGCCAGACCGTCCGGCTCTCCGACGACCTGGACATGCGGCGCGACCTCGCCGAGCGGTCCGGCGAGGTCGTCCTGCGCTACCGGACCGACGGCGAGAACGTCGGTCCCCTGCGCGTCTTCACGCTCACCGGGTTCGACGGCACGAACTGGCGACGCGGCGCCGACCGCGACGGCACGCCCGTGGACGGCGGCGACCAGCTCCTGTGGCCCGACGACCCGGGCGCCGTCGAGGACCCCACGTCGTTGCGCGTCACGCTCGAGTCGCTGCGCGACACCAAGCTGCCCGTCCCGACCGAGCCGCGCACCGTCGGGATCGACGGCGACTGGGCGTACGACGACGTGCGTGACGAGGTCCTGGGCGAGCAGCCGACGAGTGCGGGCACGTCCTACGAGCTCACGGTCTTCGCGCGGCCGCTCGACGCCGACGCGTTGCGCGGCGCCAGCGGCGCGGACCCGGACGACCCGAACTACCTCGACGTGCCCGCGACGGAGCACGAGCAGGACATCCGCGACCTCGCGACGACCGTCGTCGACGGCGCGACGACACGCTACGACCAGGCGCTCGCGCTGCAGACCTACTTCCGCGACATCTCGCAGTTCACGTACTCCACGGAGGTCCCGCCGGGCGACTCCGGCGACGCCGTCTGGGACTTCCTCCAGGACCGGACGGGCTATTGCGTCCAGTTCGCGACGTCGATGACGATGATGGCCCGCACGCTCGGCATCCCGGCGCGCCTGGGCGTCGGCTTCCTCCCCGGGGAGCGCGTCGACGACTCGAGCTGGCAGGTCACGGGGCGGGACTCCCACGCGTGGCCCGAGCTGTACTTCCCGGGCCAGGGCTGGGTGCGGTTCGAGCCGACGCCCGCACAGCAGACCGGCCCGACGCCGCGGTGGGCGACCCCGGTCGCCGTCACCCCCGGCGGTCCGGCCGACCCGGGGAACGTCCCGACGCCCGGCGCCACCACCGCCGCGCCGTCGGCGGCGCCGACGCCGGCACCCACCGACCCCGGGAGCGGCGGCACGACGGGTGGTTCGCGGGAGGACTCCACCTCGTGGCCGCTCGTCGGGGGTGTGGCGCTGCTCGTCGCGGCCGTGCTCGCCGCGGGACTCTGGTTCGTGCTGCGCCGACGCAGCGAGACGGAGACCCTCCGGGACGCGGAGGACGCGTGGGACGAGCTCGTGGCACGGCTCGGTGCGCTGGACGTGCGGTGGCCGTCGTCCACGACGCCGCGCCGCGTGCCCGTCGTCGTCGTCGCGACCCTGCAGGAGCGGCGTGGGGTCGACGCCGGGGACGAGGACGTCGCCGAGGCGCTCACGGCCCTCGCGTCGGCGCTCGAGTCGGAGCGCTACGCCCCGCGCCCGCGCGAGACGGTCGCCCCGGAGCGCCTCCAGGCGCTCGTCGACGTCGCCGTCGAGGGGATCGAGAGGTCGCTCAGCGACCGTCCTGCTCGCGCCGACGGTCCCAGCGCTCTTCGAGTCGGCTGAGGAACGGCTTCCGCGACGACCTGCTCGCCGTCGCCGGACGGACGGTGCCGTCGGGGTCGACGGTGCCGACCGGTCCCTTGCGGGACGCGCGGGGTGCCTGGAAGACCAGCACGACGCCGGCGAACATCAGGACGAAGCCGATGACGCCGAGCCAGGTCTGCGAGAGCGCGGCGCCCAGCACCAGCAGGAGCAGCCCTCCCACGACGCCGACACCGGCCAGGACGTAGCGCAGCGCAGAGCGACGTCGAGGGGCCTGGAGCGTGTTCGCCAACCGCGGATCGTCCGAGGTGAGCGCGCGCTCCATCTGCTCCAAGACCCGCTGCTCGTACTCAGACAGAGGCATGAGCACCCCGATTCTCCACGGTGGTCGTGTGACACCCTCAGGATAGATCGACATCCGCGGGGGTGGTAGTCGAGCGGGCCCGGGCAGGCCCCATCGCGATGGATCTCACCCCGAAACGGCCGCGGACCGCGTCGACGGCCTCCTCCGCGCGCCGTCGGACGGCGTTCGTCTCCACCACGGCCTCCTCGAGCGTGGGCTGGACGACGGCCTCCGCGCGCGGCTCGAGACCTTCCGCGCGCACCCCCACGAGCCGGACCGCAAGCCCGCGCAGGTCCACCCCCGCGACGAGCTCGCGCGCGACGAGGTAGATCTCGCGCGCGACGTCCGTCGGGGCGCCGAGCGTGCGGGCCCGCGTGACGGTCCGGAAGTCGCTCGTGCGGACCTTCACACTCACCGTGCGGGCCACGAGGCCCTGGTGCCGGAGCCGGCCGGCGCACCGGTCGGCGAGCTCGAGCACGCGCGCCTGCACGGCGGTGAGGTCGCGCAGGTCGTGCTCGAAGGTCGTCTCCGCCCCGATGCTCCGCTCCGAGCGCTCGGGCTGGACGGGCCGCGGGTCACGACCCCATGCGAGGTCGTGCAGGTGGGCGCCCGAGACCTTGCCGACGGCCGTCTGCAGGGACGCCACGTCGGTGTCGGCGAGCTCGGCGACCGTCCGGATGCCCCACTGCGCGAGGACGGCCTCCGTGCGCTCCCCCACGCCCCACAGCGCCCCGACCGGCAGGGTGCGCAGGAACGGCACCGTCGCCGCCGCGGGCACGAGCAGCATGCCGTCGGGCTTGGCGTGCGTGGACGCGAGCTTCGCGACGAACTTCGTCGTCGCGATCCCGACCGAGCACGTGATCCCGTGGTCCGCCTGGACCCGCCGCCGCAGCGCGGCGGCGATCCGCGTGGGCGGACCGAGACGGCGCCGGGCACCGCTGACGTCGAGGAACGCCTCGTCGACGCTCACCTGCTCCACGAGCGCGGTGATCTCGCCGAGCGCGGCCATGACCGACCGCGAGACCTCGTGGTAGCGCGCGTGGTCCGGCGGCACGACGACGGCCTGCGGGCACAGCCGGCGCGCGGTGGTCATGGGCATCGCCGAGTGGACGCCGAACGCGCGCGCCTCGTAGGTGGCGGCGAGGACGACGCCCCGCTCGGCGCCGCCGACGATCACCGGTCGACCCACCAGCTGGGGACGCCGCGCGAGCTCGACCGAGGCGAAGAACGCGTCCATGTCGACGTGGAGGATCGAGCAACCGCTCTCGTCGTCCCCCCAGTCCCGGCGGACGACCGCGCGCGGGCCCCGGCTCATCGCGTGCTCACCGAGCCCGCGGACCGGACGGCCGGGCCGTCACGACGCCACCGTCCGCAGCCCGGGCAGCCGCACGAAGCCGGCGTCCGGGTCGACGAGCATCGCGACCTCGTCGCGGAAGTCCTCGGCGCACGCCACGAGCTCGTCGGCGCGGCGGGGGTCGACCTCGTCGAACCGCCCCGCGTCCACGGCGGCACGCACGCGCGCGCCGCTCGCGAAGTACACGGACCACGCGGCGAGCGCGGGCTCGGCGTCCGCGAGCTGCTCCCAGACCGTGCGGGCGCGCCCACGGCGCGGGGGGCGCGCACGGAGCGCGACGACCGCGGCCGCGGCCCGCAGCGCACCGAGGTGGGCGTGGACGAACCGCTCCCCCGCGTCCTGCGCGAGCGCCGCGGCGACGAGCTCCGCGTCGGCGCGGGCGAGCAGCCGCCGCACCTCGGCGGGAACCACGACCTGCGCCCTCGCGCCTGCTTCGTTCGACATCGCGCACCTCCTGCTCCACTATCGAACACCTGTTCGATCCTGTCAACGTGCCGGGTGCCCACGGCCCGTACGGTGAGCACATGGCTCGCCGCACCTCCCGACGTCCTCCAGCGTCCTCCGCACCACCCACACCGCCCCGGCGACGAGGATCCGCACGCGGCGGTCCCGCGGCGTCCGACCTCCCGGACGAGCCGGTCGCGACCACGACGGGCACCGCCCGCGTCGAGCGCGACCCCGACCGCCCGTCCGCGGTCACCCTCTACGTCAACGGCGTCCCGAGCTCGTACCTCGACCTGGACGACCCGGGGATGCTCGCGTTCGAGTACATGCAGCAGATGGCCGCCGTCGTCGACGCGCTGCACCCCGGACCCGTGCGGGCGCTGCACCTCGGGGCCGCGGGGTGCAGCCTGCCGCGCTGGGTGGAGCACACCCGCCCCGGCTCGACACAGCTCGGGGTCGACCTCGACGCGCGCCTCCTCGAGCTCGTCCGCGCCTGGTTCGACCTGCCGCGCTCCCCGCGGCTGCGGCTGCGGCCCGACGACGCCCGGCACGCGGTCGAGGGACTCGCCGACGCGTCGTTCGACGTCGTGGTCCGGGACGTCTTCCACGGCGACCGCACGCCCGACCACCTCGTGACCCGCGGCATGGCCGACGAGGTACGGCGCGTCCTGCGGCCGGGGGGCGTCTACCTGGTCAACTGCGCGGACCGGCCGCCGCTCGCCGCGGTGCGGCGCGAGCTCGCGACGCTCGTCGCCGCCTTCGGCGAGGACGCCTGGGAGGACGGCCGCGTCGCGGCGATCGCCGAGCCGGCGCAGCTCAAGGGGCGCCGGTACGGCAACGTCGTCCTCGCTGCGGTCGCGCCGGGCGGCGGCGCACCCGGCCTCGCCGGCCCGGGGCTCGCACGCGCGGTGCGGTCGCTCGCCGTACCGGCGCGCGTCCTCTTGGGCGGCGAGCTGCGGACCTTCGTCGGCCCCGCGACGCCGCTCGTCGACCCCGCACCCGAGCGCCCTTCCCCCGATGCTCCCGCGCCCGCGCGGTCGACGCCCGACGCGCAAACCGGCGAGCAGGCCGACCACCAGGCCGGTCGACGGGCCGACGAACGGGCCGACGAACGGGCACGGCCGACGAGCGAGGGCTGACATGCCAGGAGCCGCGCCCCCGGGCGGGGACGCGGCTCCTGCGCTGCTGCTACGACCGGGCAACCCGACCGCAGGACGTCGTGGACGTCAGAGCGGGCGGACCTTCTCCGCCTGCGGGCCCTTCGGCCCCTGGGTGATCTCGAACTCGACCCGCTGCGCCTCGTCGAGCGTGCGGTACCCGTTCGACTCGATCGCCGAGTAGTGCACGAAGACGTCGGCACCGCCGCCGTCCTGCGCGATGAAGCCGTAGCCCTTCTCGGCGTTGAACCACTTCACAGAACCCTGCGCCATGCTGTTCCTCTGACCTTCTGTCCATCCGGGGACATCAGCAGGCGGACCCTTCGTCCACCCCCGTGCGCCGCAATGCCATGTCCCACGTCCTTCGCCGGCGCCCGGCCGTGTGCGGCCGGCAGGACCGACGCCGGACCACCCCGCCGGGCGGACCCACGTACCGGCCCTGCACCGGGTCGTGCGCAAGTACGTCACTGCAACGGGTCACAGTGTGGCATGGACCACGTCAGGTCCGCCACGGAGAACAGACCCTCTCGTGCCGATTTTTCGGCACATACTCCCCGACGGGAGCGAGCGCGCCGTCACTCCCCCGACTGCTGCGCGAGGAAGCGCTCGAACTCGGCTCCGAGCTCCTCGGCCGTGGGGATCGGTGCCGACTCGGCGAGCAGGCTCGTGCGCCCGACCGAACGGGCGAACGCGTCGTACTGCTCCTCGAGGGCCCGGACCACCGCCGCGACCTCCTCGGAGTCGCGCACCTGACGCTCGACCTCGGTCTTCGCGTCCTGGACCGCCTCCGCGAGGCCGCTCGTGGCGAGGTCGAGTCCCGTCACGCGCTGGACGTGCTCGAGCGCGACGACCGCCGCCGGCGGGTACGACGACTGGGCGAGGTAGTGGGGCACGTGCACGGTGTAGCCGACGGCGTCGTGGCCGGCGCGGCCGAGCCGCAGCTCGAGGAGCGCCGCGAGGCTCGCCGGGACCTTGACCGTCCCGAACCACGACGTGTGCTCACCGAGCAGCTCGGGGCGCGTCGCGTGCGCCGTCACGGAGAGCGGCCGCGTGTGCGGGATGCCCATCGGGATGCCGTGGAAGCCCACGACGAGCGAGACGCCCAGGCGCTCGACGACGTCGCGCACCGCGGCGACCACGCGCTCCCACTGGACGTCGGGCTCGGCGCCGTGCAGGAGCAGGAAGCCCGTGCCCTCGGCGTCGCGCACGTGGTCGACGACGAGGTACGGCTCGTCGTAGTCGGACCAGCGGTCCGTGCTGAAGGTCATCGTGGCCCGCTTCGAGCGGTAGTCGATGAGCTGGTCGGCGTCGAACGTCACCAGGCGGGTGACCTCACCGATCTCCAGCAGGTGGTCGACGGCCACCTCTCCCGCGCTGCCCGCGTCGACGAACCCCGCCACCGCGTGCAGCAGCACCGGCCCGGAGCCCGCCTCGGGCGGCGTGGGCCACAGGCGCGCCACGGCCTGCTCGTCGAGCTCGTAGATCCCGCGAGGGTCCAGCATGCATCCTCCTCGTCACGTCCTTCGCCCGTGCGCCGCCGGTGGCGCGCTGCGGGCCTGACGAGGTAACGCGACCCGGGCCGGGGATCATTCCCGGCCGGTCGGTGCCGGCGGTCAGCGACCGGGGAGCCGCACCACGGAGACGAAGAAGTCGTCGATCTGCCGCACCACGTCGATGAACCGGTCGAAGTCGACCGGCTTGGTGACGTAGGCGTTGGCGTGCAGCGAGTAGCTGCGCACCACGTCCTCCTCGGCCTCCGACGTCGTGAGCACCACGACGGGGATCTTGCGCAGCGCGTCGTCGGCCTTGAGCTCGGCCAGGACCTCCCGCCCGTCCATCCGGGGCAGGTTGAGGTCGAGGAGGATGAGGTCCGGCGTCGGCGCGCCCGCGTGCTCGCCCTCCTTGCGCAGGAACTGCAGCGCGCTCACGCCGTCGGACACCACCGAGAGGCGGTTGGTGACCTTGTGGTCCTCGAACGCCTCGCGCGTCATGAGCACGTCGCCCGGGTCGTCCTCCACCAGGAGGACGTCGATCGGCTTGCTGCCGTGGCTCATGCGGTGCTCTCCTCGTCGTCGGGGCGCGCGGGGGCCGGAGCGTCCGGACCGGCGCCGCCGGGGTCGGAGCGAGCGTAGCCGACCTGCGCCTGCACGTAGGCGTGGGCGAGCGTGAAGCGGATGGTCGTCCCGCCCTCGCGCGGCTCGATCCAGATGCGCCCGCCGTGGTACTCGACGATGCGCTTGCACAGCGCGAGGCCGATGCCCGTGCCCTCGTAGACGTCCTTGGCGTGCAGCCGCTGGAAGATGACGAACACGCGGTCGGCGTACTGCGGGTCGATGCCGATCCCGTTGTCCTCGACCGACAGCTCCCAGTGGGTGTCGCGCGCGAGCACGCCCACGTGCACGACGGGCGGCCGGTCGGGGTGACGGAACTTCAGCGCGTTGCCGACCAGGTTCGCGAGCAGCTGGTGCAGGAGCGCCTGCTCCCCCACGACGACGGGGAGGGGGTCGTGCGTGACGCGCGCCCCGGACTCCGCGATCTTCTCGGAAAAGTCCTCGAGCACGCCCCGGAGCTCGTGCTCGAGGTCGACGTCGACCCGCTCGGTGCCCGTCCGGCCGACGCGGGAGAACCCGAGCAGGTCCTGGATGAGGCGCTGCATGCGCTTCGCGCCGTCGACCGCGAAGTCGATGTACTGGTCGGCGCGGTCGTCGAGCTCGCCCCCGTAGCGCTTCTTGAGGAGCTGCGTGAAGCTCGCGACCTTGCGCAACGGCTCCTGGAGGTCGTGCGAGGCGACGTACGCGAACTGCTCCAGGTCCCGGTTCGAGCGCTCCAGCTCGCGCGCCTGCTCGGCGAGGAGCTCGTGCGAGCGCGCCGCGTCCTCGTGCGACGCCTTGATCTCCGCGACCTGGTTCACGAGCTCGACGCGCATGTGCTCGACGTCCTGCGCGAGGTCCGCGATCTCGGCGGGCCCGGACGTGACGACCGGCTCGTCGAGGCTCCCGGAGCTCACGAGCCGCACGCGGTGCGCGAGCTCCGCCATCGGCTCGGTCACCCAGCGCTTGAGGCAGACCCACAGGATGATGCCCACCGCGAGCGCCGAGCCGACGAGGACGAGCACGCTCCCGAACAGGGCGCGGCTCCACCGGTCGAGCGCGTCGAGACGCTCGACGCGCTCGGCGCGGAGCGCGTCGTCGTAGCGCGCGGTGTCCGCGCGCGCCGCCCCGAAGAGCTCGCTCCCGCGCGCCTGGTCGACGGCGCGGACCCGCCCCGGGCCGTCCTGCTCGGTCGTCGCGATCGCCCGCTCGGCGTACTCGGAGACCCAGGCGCGCACGGAGGACTCGGCCTGCGCCCGTGCGGCGGCGAGCTCGTCGTCGAGGTCGAGGCGGTCGACCAGCCCGGCGTCCGGGACGACGCCGGCGGCGTCGACCTCCACGGCGCGCGTGTAGGCCTCGAGCGCCGTGTCGTCGCCCGTGGCGACGTACGCGCGCACGGCGACCTCGGCGTCGAGCAGGCCCACGTACGCGCCGTCCGCCTGCGTGACGGCGTCGAAGAAGGGCCCCGTCACGTCCGTCTGGATCGTCAGGACGCGCGAGAGGGCGATCGCGGACGTCGCGAGGACACCGAGGAGGATCACGCCGGCGACGACGAGCGCCCAGCCGAGCCGCCGCCGCAGCGTCGGGGCACGACGCTCGCCCGCGCGCCTGCGGTCTCCTGCCGCGCTCACCGGGACCACTCGTCGGAGTCCGCGAGGGTCGCCGACCGCTCGCCCGGGGAGGTGCCGTCGCCGCCCCACCCGAGGACGAGGAGGGCCGCGTCGTCGGCGAGCGGGCCGCCGTGGAGGTCGCGCACGCGACGGAAGACCCGCTCGACGACGCCCTCGACGCCCTGCTCCAGGGCGCTGTCCACGGCGCGGCGCAGGCCGTCGACGCCGACGCGCTCGGGGCGGGTGCGCGCGTCGCCCGTCCCGGCGCCCGCGACGGTCGCCTCGACGAGGCCGTCGGTGTAGAGCATGAGCGCCCAGCGCTCGCCGAGCTCGACCGGCTGCGACGTCCACCCGCCCGCGACCGGGATCCCCAGGGCGCGGCCGCGGGCGGTCGGCGTGATCTCCGACGCCGTGTCGCGCAGGAGCAGCGGCGCGAGGTGTCCCGCCAGGTACACCTCGGCGCTGCGACGGTCCGCGGAGACGACGACCTGGCACAGCGTGACGAACACCTCCGACCGCGCGCGCTCGGGCACGAGCACGCGCTCGAGCAGCGGCAGGATCGCCTCCGGCTGGGTGTCGCTGAGGACGATGGTGCGCCATGCCGTGCGCAGCGTCGCACCGAGCGCGGCCTCGTCCGGGCCGTGCCCTGCGACGTCCCCGATGACGCACAGGACGGTCCCGTCCGGGCGTTCGACCGCGTCGAAGAAGTCGCCGCCGAGCAGACCGTTGCCGCCGGGCACGTAGCCCACCATGATGTCGAGCCGGTCGTCCTGCACGAGCGGGGTCGGCAGGAGCGCGCGCTCGAGGCGCGCCGTCTCGGCTGCGCGGACCTCGCTGCGGTACAGCGCGCGCTGCTGCTCGACGGACATGCGCCGCTGGATCGCGTAGCGCACCGACCGCCCGAGCAGGTCGCCGTCGACCTCGCCCTTGACGAGGTAGTCGTCGGCGCCCGCGGCGACCGCCTGCACCCCGAGGTCGATGCCCGAGTGGCCGGTCAGGACGACGAGCGCCGGCGGCCGCGACCCGGCACGCACGCGCTCGACGGCGGACAGGCCCACCGAGTCGGGCAGGCCCAGGTCCAGCAGGACGCAGTCGACGTCGTGGGACACGACCATCTCGAGGGCGGCGTCCAGGGTCGTCGCACGATGCAGCTCGACCTTGAGGTCGCCGTCCGCCAGCAGCTCCTCGACGAGGACCGCGTCGCCGTCGTCGTCCTCCACGAGCAGGATCCGGAGCTCGTCGGTCGGGGCGAGCACGGCGCGCCCGGAGAGCGCCTGGTCCGGTCCGGCGGCGTCGTCGCCCCGTGCGGAGGGTCGGCCCGGGGCTCGATGCTCGCTCCCGGTCACGACGCCCGCTCCCCTCTGGTCGCCATGGGCCACGATCCTAGCCGCAGGCGCGCGTCCGGCCCGGTCGGTGCACCGGGACGCGCCGGGCGGCGGCCCCCGGGAGGGCGGTCGTACGCCATAATGGACGGCCGCGCGGGCGGCGCGCCGCAGGTCGAGGAAGGGACAGCGTGGGACGCAACGACGAGCTCCGGCTCGAGCAGGAGGTCGTGGACACCCTCTACGCGCGCCTCGACGAGCTGCGGGCGGCCGCCCGAGCACGCCTCGACGAGGTCCGGCGGTCCGGCCCGTCGGGCTCGCCGCAGAACCGCAGCGAGCGGGACGCGTTCGCGACGCTGTACGAGGACCGCGTCGCGCAGCTCGACGCCGTCGAGGACCGGCTCGCGTTCGGCCGGCTCGACCTCGACGACGGCACCCTGCGCTACGTCGGGCGCATCGGCCTCACCGACGCCGAGCACTCGAGCCTCCTCACGGACTGGCGCGCGCCCGCCGCCCAGGCGTTCTACCGCGCGACGGCGGCCCACCCGGACGGCGTCGTGCGCCGGCGGCACCTCGTGACGCGCGGTCGTGCCGTGACGGGGCTCGAGGACGAGCTCCTCGACCTCGACGCGCCGGAGGCCGTGACCGGCACGACGCTCTCGGGCGAGGGCGCGCTCCTCGCCGCGATGGCCGCGGGCCGCACGGGACGCATGGGCGACATCGTCGCCACCATCCAGTCGGAGCAGGACGCGATCATCCGCTCCGAGCTCGCGGGGGCGCTCGTCGTCCAGGGCGGACCGGGCACGGGCAAGACGGCGGTCGCGCTGCACCGCGCGGCCTACCTGCTGTACGCGCACCGGCGGCTGCTGGAGCGCTCGGGCGTGCTGCTCGTGGGCCCGAGCCTCTCCTTCTTGCGCTACATCGACCAGGTGCTGCCGTCGCTCGGCGAGACCGGCGTCGTGAGCACCACGATCGCCGACCTCCTGCCGGGCGTCGTCGCCGACGGCGAGGAGGACCCGCGCGTCGCGCGCGTCAAGGGCCGGGCGGTCATGGCCCGGGCGGTACGTCGCGCGGTGCGCGCGCGCGAGCGCGTGCCCGCGGCCGACGTGCCGGTCCGGCTCGACGGCCACGACCTCGTCATCCGCCGCCGCGACGTGCGCGACGCCATCGCGAAGGCGCGGCGCACCCACAAGCCGCACAACCTCGCGCGCGTCACGTTCGTCCGCGAGATGCTCTCGCGCCTCGTCGAGCAGTACGGGCGCCAGCTCGGCGAGCCGCTCGTGGGCGAGGACCGCGCGCTCGCGCTGGAAGACCTGCGCTCCCACCGCGACGTGCGCGTCGCGCTCAACCTGGCCTGGCTGCCGCTCACGCCCGAGCGCCTCGTCGAGGACCTGTGGACCAAGCCCCACCGGCTCGCCGAGGCCGCGCCCGAGCTCTCGCCCGAGGACCGGAGGCTGCTCGAGCGACCGAAGGGTGCGCCCTGGACGCCCGCGGACGTCCCGCTGCTCGACGAGGCGGCGGAGCTGCTCGGCGAGGACGACCAGGCGGAACGGGCCGAGGCCGCCGCGCGCGCGGCGCAGCGCGCGCAGGACCTCGAGTACGCGCGGCAGGTGCTCGAGTCGTCCGGTGCGGGCGGCGGTATCGTCGGGGCCGACGTCCTCGCCGAGCGGTTCGCCGCGAGCGGCCCGCGCCTGACCACCGCCGAGCGCGCCGCGCAGGACCGCACGTGGACCTACGGCCACGTGGTGGTCGACGAGGCCCAGGAGCTGTCCGCCATGGCGTGGCGCATGCTCGTGCGCCGGTGCCCGACGCGGTCGTTCACGGTGGTGGGCGACGTCGCCCAGACGTCGTCGCTCGCGGGCGCACGGTCGTGGAAGGGCATGCTCGACCCGGTCTTCCGCGACGCGTGGCGGCTCGCGGAGCTCACCGTCAACTACCGCACCCCGGCCTCCGTCGCGGACGCGGCCCGACGCGCGGCCGTCGCGGCCGGCCTCCCGGTCTCGCCGCTGACGTCCGCGCGCGACGTGGAGGACGCCCTGCGCGTGGTCTCGGTGGCACCGGGCGCGCTCGAGGCACGGGTGCGAGCGGAGGCCGAGGCAGCGCGCGCGGAGTTCGTCGCCGCGGAGTCCGGCCGGGTCGCCGTCGTCGCGGCCGCGCCCGCGGTCCCCGCCCTGCGGGCCGCGCTCGGGCTCGCCGACGCGGGCGGGGAGGACCCGGTCGTCGTGCTCGACCCGGTGCAGGTCAAGGGCCTGGAGTTCGACGCCGTCGTGCTCGTCGAGCCCGCCGAGGTCGCGACCGGGCCGTCGGGTGCGTCCGACCTGTACGTCGCCATGACGCGACCGACGCAGCGCCTCGTCGTCGTGCACGCGCTCCCGCTGCCCGCCGGCATCGCGCCCGCGCCGTCCGACGACGCACGAGTCGCCGCACGGGGCGCCGCACCGGGGGCCGAGGCCTGACGGAGGTCCCGTCCGGGCGCGGGTTCACCTCGTCCCGAGGGTCAAGACCCGTTTGGTCCGGACCGCGGACCGGGCGCACCATGGGGGCGTGCTACGCGCCCTCCTCCTCGAAAACCTGCACCCCCTCGCCGCCTCGAACCTCGAGGCCGCGGGCATCGACGTCACCGTCCGCACCGGGGCCCTCGACGAGTCCGAGCTGATCGAGGCGCTCGACGGCGTCCACCTGCTCGGCATCCGGTCCAAGACGAACGTCACGGCGAACGTGCTCGAGAACGCCCCCGACCTGGTGGCGCTCGGCGCGTTCTGCATCGGCACGAACCAGATCGACCTGCGCTCCGCCGCGACGCAGGGCGTCGCCGTGTTCAACGCGCCGTTCCAGAACACGCGCTCCGTCGTCGAGCTCGCGCTCGCGGAGATCATCGCGCTCACACGCCGCCTCACCGAGCGCGACCGCGCGCTGCACGAGGGTCGCTGGGACAAGTCGGCGGAGGGTGCGCACGAGGTCCGCGGCCGCACGCTCGGCATCGTCGGCTACGGCAACATCGGCACGCAGCTCTCGGTCGTCGCCGAGAACCTCGGCATGTCGGTCGTCTTCTACGACACGGCGGAGAAGCTCGCGCTCGGCAACGCGCGCCGCATGGACACGCTCGACGAGCTGCTCGAGCAGGCCGACGTCGTCACGCTCCACGTCGACGGGCGTCAGGGCAACGCCGGGCTGTTCGGCGCCAAGCAGTTCGCCCGCATGCGCCAGGGCTCGATCTTCCTCAACCTGTCGCGCGGGTTCGTCGTGGACTACGGCGCACTGCGCGAGGCGATCGTCGAGGGCCGCGTGGCCGGCGCGGCGGTCGACGTCTTCCCGCACGAGCCCAAGCGCAAGGGCGACGCGTTCGACTCCGAGCTGCGCGGCCTGCCGAACGTCATCCTCACGCCGCACATCGGCGGCTCGACGGAGGAGGCGCAGGAGGCGATCGGGCAGTTCGTGTCCGCCAAGCTGCGCGACTACCTCACCACCGGCTCGACGACGCTCAGCGTCAACGTGCCCAACCTCGCGCTCGAGCAGACGACGGGCATCACGCGCATCACGCACCTGCACCGCAACACCCCCGGCGTCCTCGCCGCCGTCAACGCGACCCTCGCCGAGCACGGGACGAACATCGAGGGCCAGCTCCTCGCCACGCGCGGCGAGATCGGCTACGTCGTCACCGACGTCGGCTCGCGCGTGGAGCCGGCCGTCATCGAGGCGCTGGCCGCGATGGAGCAGACGATCGCCCTGCGCATCCTCGACTGACACAGCCCGGAAGACCTTCGCCGCGCGCGGTCCGTCCGCACGCGGCGAAGGTCCCCGGTGGCCGTGACCTTCGCCGCTGAGCGCCTCTCGCGCGCCGGTGCCACGATGAGGCATGACCGGATACATGCACGACGGGCCGCAGATCCTCGACGCCGACGCGTCGTGGGACCTCGTGGAGGGGACCCACGTCGCACGCCTCGCCGTGAGCGTGCGGGGCGAGCCGGACATCTACCCCGTCACCGTGCTGGTGCACGAGCGCACGCTCGGGTTCCGCACCGTGCCGGGGACCAAGCTCGCGACGCTCGCGACCAACGAGCGGGTCGCGCTCGAGTGGGACCACGTCGACGACGACGGCGCGTGGAGCGTGGTCGTGCGCGGGACCGCCCACCGGAGCCGGACCGAGCACGAGGTGGAGGCCGTCCAGGACGGCGCGGACCCGCTCGTCCCCACCGTCGACGTCCCGACCGAGGAGTGGGTCGTGGTCGAGGCCCGCGAGATCACTGGACGGCGCTTCGCGCGCGCGGAGCCGTAAGGCCGCGCGTGGCCGGACGCGCGACGTCCGGCCGCCCCGCGAGGGACGACCGGACGTGGGGCTCGGGCTCAGCCGGACTTGCGGCGGAACGTGCGCTGGACCGGGCCGACGGTCTCGGAGCCGTGCACGGAGCCCGTGTTCGACTCGCCGTCCGCCGTGCGGTGGCGTGCGGCGTTCTTCCGGTCGAGCGCCTCCCGGAACTTCGCCTTGGCCTCCTCGGTCGGTGCGGTCTCTGCAGCGGGTCGCTGCTGGTCGGACGCCATGGCGGTCTCCTCGTCGACGGGGAACTCGGTGGGGGCACTGCGTTCGGCCCGACGCGTCGGGCACCCCGTCAGCCTCCCCCACCGCGCCGCCCGACGCCACCTGATTTGTCCGCTCGGCCCACCGGCTCGGTCCGTGCGCGGGCTGCCTCCGCCACCGCGCCGCACGAGCCGTCGGGTAGCGTCGGGGCGTGTCGCCCGACCCCACGCCGCAGCCCGCCCCTGCCCGCACCGACGACGCCGACGACGCCGGCCGCCCTGCGCCGGCACCGGCCGTGCTCCCGCACCGCGCGCTCGGCCGCAGCGGCCTGCGCCTGCCCGAGATCGCACTCGGCCTCTGGCAGAACTTCGGGGTCGCCGACCCGTTCTCGACGCAGCGCGAGATCGTCCTGCACGCCGTCGACCGTGGCGTGACGCACCTCGACCTCGCCAACAACTACGGGCCGCCCGGGGGCGCCGCGGAGGAGTCGTTGGGTCGGCTGCTCGCGCGCGAGCTGCGCCCCGTGCGCGACGAGCTCGTCGTGACGACCAAGGCGGGATACCGCATGGGTCCCGGCCCGTACGGCGAGGGGGGCTCCCGGAAGTACCTGCTCTCGTCACTCGACGCGTCACTGCGTCGGCTCGGCCTCGACCACGTCGACATCTTCTACTCGCACCGCTACGACCCGTCGACCCCGCTCGAGGAGACCATCGGCGCGCTGGCGACGGCCGTGCGGTCGGGGCGCGCCCGCTACGCCGGGATCTCGTCGTACTCCGCCCGGCGCACCCGCGAGGCCCTGCGGGTCGCGGGCGACGTCGGGGTCGAGCTCGTCGTCACCCAGGTCTCCTACTCGATGCTCAACCGGTGGGTCGAGGCGCCCGACCCGCACGACGAGGCGGGGGCCGGCGTGCTCGACGTCGCGGGTGCGGAAGGGCTCGGCGTCGTCGCGTTCTCCCCGCTCGCCCAGGGCATGCTCACGGACCGCTACCTCCACGGGGTCCCGGAGGGGTCGCGCGCGGCGCGCGGAGGTCCGCTGCGCCCGGCGTTCCTCTCCGAGGAGAACCTCGACCGCGTGCGCCACCTGGACAAGCTCGCGCGCGCCCACGGGCGCACCCTCGCGTCCACGGCGATCCGCTGGGCGCTGCGCGACGAGCGCGTGACGTCGGTCCTGCTGGGCGCGAGCTCGACCCGGCAGCTCGACGAGAACCTCGCGGCCCTCGACGCCCCCGACCTCTCCCCGGAGGAGCTCGCGGCCGTCGACGCCCTCCCCGTGGACACGGGCATCAACATCTGGGCGTCGCGCTCGAGCGACCTGTAGCACGCGTGCCGCGTGCGCCCGCCTGCCGCGTGCGCCCGTCTGCCCAGCGCGGCGTCGCGGGGTCCGCGTCGGGGCGCCTCGACGACCCGAGGCGCGAGCCCCGGGGCGGGTGGCGCGGACACGGGGCGCGGGCAGGAGGCGCGGTACGCCGTCCGGCTGTCAGGCCTGGGGTGCCGCCTCACGCTCGGTCGCGCCGTCGTCGGTGGCCTCGGCCGCCGCACGCCCGGCCGCCGCCTCGCGTTCCTCCCGGTCCACGCGCAGCGACGTGATGGCGCTCTCGAAGTCCTCGAGCGAGTCGAACGCCTGGTAGACGCTCGCGAAGCGGAGGTAGGCGACCTCGTCGAGCTCACGCAGCGGTCCGAGGATCGCGAGGCCGATCTCGTAGGCGTCGAGCTCGGCGCTGCCGCTCGCGCGGATCGTCTCCTCGACACGCTGCGCGAGGACGGCGAGGTCGTCCTCGTTGACCGGCCGCCCCTGACAGGCCTTGCGGACGCCGTTGACGATCTTCTCGCGCGAGAAGGGCTCCGTCACGCCGGACCGCTTGACCACGGACAGGCTCGCGGTCTCGATGGTGGTGAAGCGGCGGTTGCACTCGGGGCACTGACGCCGACGCCGGATCGAGGCGCCGTCGTCGGACGTGCGGGAGTCGACGACGCGGGAGTCCGCGTGACGGCAGAACGGGCAGTGCATGGCGGGCTCCTCCGCGGGTCGCGCCGACGGGTCGGCGCGACGAACGTATGCCGTCCCGGGCGGACGGTGCAACACGCCGGACGCCCCGCCCGACCACGGACAGCAGAACGGGGGCGGTCGTGGTCGACCGCCCCCGTCGGGACGCCCCCGTCCCCATCTCGCGCGCGACTCGCCTCGCGCGCGGCGACGTGCACAGGAGTCGCGGTGGTCCGCGCACCCCTCGCCTCGTCCGCCCAGCCCCCCAGCCGGCGTGTGAGGTGACACTAACTTAGGCAGACCTAACGGCTGGGCGCAACCCTCCGCCGGGCCCGATCGCCCGTCGGCGCCGTGCGCTACGTCACACCGCGAGGGCTCGCGCGCCGTGCCCCGTCACCGCTCGGCGACGGGAAGGAGGATCGCCTGACCGGCCTCCACACCGGACGACGACAGGCCGTTCAGCTCCACGAGCCCGCTGACCACCTCGCGCAGGTCTTCACCGGGGTTCGCGACGCCCTGCGCGAGCTCCCACAGCGTCTCCCCCGAGCTCACGACGTGGACGCGCACCTCGACCGGCTCGCCCGGCCCGCCGGCGACCGCCAGGCCGACGCGCGCGGCGAGCACGAGCACGACCGCCACGAGCAGGACGAGAACCACCCGACCGCGTCGCGTGATGCGCAGCGGAGCCTCCGCCCGCGCACCCCGCGCCGATCCGCCACGCGCGAACCCGGTCGGCGTCGCCATCGCCATCGTCTCCATGTCCCCTCCGTCCCGGCCCGCGGGCCCGATCGCCTTCCCCGGTCGATCGGACCCGCGCACCCGTCTCGCTCCCGCCCGACCGCTGCGGTCGAACACCTGTACGTAGAACATCTGTACGAAGGTCTATCACGAACGACCGACAGAGTCGAGACATGCTCGAACAGGTGTTTGATTCGTGTCGCATCCTCCCCTAACCTGGGGTCAGGTCGGTTCGCCGGACATGTCCGCTCGGACCCGGAGAGGCGACCGAGGTCCCGGGGTGCACGCCCCGGGAGGGGAAGCCGCAGGCCCGGCCGGGGCCGGTGGCACGCGACGGACGAGGGCGGAGCGACCATGGCGGGACGAGGCACGGACAGGGCACGGGGGCTCGCCGAGGTGCGCGAGCTGCCGGACGGGTCGGCAGGGGGTGACGGGCTCACCCCGCGCCAGCGGCTCGTGCTCGAGACCATCCGCGCGTGCGTCGAGCAGCGCGGCTACCCGCCGAGCATGCGCGAGATCGGCGAGGCCGTCGGGCTCACCAGCCCGTCCTCCGTCAAGCACCAGCTCACGACGCTCGAGCGCAAGGGCTTCCTGCGCCGCGACCCGAACCGCCCGCGCGCGATCGAGGTCGTCCAGCCCGACGACTCTCGCCGTGCCACCCCCCTCGCGCCCGCCGGGGCAGCACCCGAGCCCACGTACGACGAGGCCCACCCCGCGCCGTCGTACGTCCCCGTCGTGGGCCGCATCGCCGCCGGTGGTCCCATCCTCGCGGAGCAGGTCGTGGAGGATGTCTTCCCGCTCCCGCGCCAGCTCGTCGGCGAGGGCGAGCTCTTCCTCCTGCGCGTGCAGGGCGACTCGATGATCGACGCGGCGATCTGCGACGGCGACTGGGTCGTCGTGCGCCGTCAGCCGGTCGCGGAGAACGGCGAGATCGTGGCCGCCATGATCGACGGCGAGGCGACCGTCAAGAGCCTGCGACGCGCGGACGGCCACGTGTGGCTGATGCCGCACAACGCCGCGTACGAGCCGATCCCCGGGGACGACGCCCAGGTGCTGGGGCGCGTCGTCTCCGTCCTGCGCAGCCTCTGAACCGTCCCCGCGCAGTCTGCGCGCGAACCGCGAGCAGGGTCCGGACAGCACGAGAGCCGGGTGGTCCCTCGACCACCCGGCTCTCGTCGTGCAGGGCCCGCCGGGCCCGCGGGCTCAGAGCCCGAAGCGCCGCGCGACCGCGCGCAGCGACTCCGCGGACGAGCGCAGGCCCGCCAGCTCGTCGTCCGCCAGCGGGACCTCGACACGCTCCGTGGCTCCACGACGGTCGACGAGCGTCGGGAGCGAGAGGCACACGTCCTCGAGCCCGTAGATGCCGTCGAGGAGGGTGGACACGGGGAGCACCCGGTGCTCGTCGGCGAGCACCGCCTCGATGATCCGGGTGCCCGCGAGCCCGACGGCGTAGTTCGTCGCGCCCTTGCCCTCGATGATCCGGTAGGCCGACTGCACGACCTCGCGCGCGATCTCGTCGCGCACGTCGCCCGTGAGCGGCCCCCGGCCGCCGATGCCCTGCCACTCGAGCAGCGGTGCGCCGCCGATCGTCGCGGAGCTCCAGAGCGGGATCTCGCTGTCGCCGTGCTCCCCGGCGATGTATGCGTGCACGTTCTGCACCGCGACGCCGCAGTGCTGCGCGACGAGGAACCGCAGCCGCGAGGAGTCGAGCACGGTGCCGCTGCCGAAGAGCTGCGTCGGGGGCAGCCCCGAGAACTTGAGCGCCGCGTACGTGACGATGTCGACGGGGTTGGTCACCATGACGTAGACGGCGTCCGGAGCGACCTCCACGAGGCCCGGGAGGATCGTCCGCATGAGACCGATCGTGCCCTCGGCGAGGTCGAGACGCGTCTGGCCCGGCTTCTGCTTGGCGCCGGCCGTCACCACGACCACGTCGGCCCCCGCGCACACCGCGACGTCGTCGGACCCCTCGACGCGCGCCATGGGCATGAACTGGATGCCGTGCTGGAGGTCGAGGACCTCGGCCTCGACCTTCGCGCGGTTGACGTCGAGGAGCGCCACCGTGCGCGCCGCGCCGCGCATGAGCGCGGCGTACGCCAGCGTCGAACCGACGGCCCCGGCACCGACGATCGCGAGCTTCGTGGTCCGCGCTCCCCCTCCCGGACCGCCCGTGGTCGCGTCGCCGGTGCCCTGCGGTGACGTGCTCGTCATGTCGCCTCCGTGAAGTCGCTGGAAAGGGCTCAGCCTAGGGCGGCGAGGCGACGGAGCGCAGCGGTGGCCACGTCGCGGTCGGTCGTCTGCCAGAACCCCGGCATGGACCGCGTGAGGAACGACCCGTAGCGCGCCGTCACGAGCCGCGGGTCCAGGACCGCGACGACGCCGCGGTCGGCCGTGGACCGGACGAGCCGTCCGGCGCCCTGCGCGAGCAGGAGGGCCGCGTGCGTCGCGGAGACCTGCATGAACCCGTTGCCGCCCGCGGCCTCGACCGCGCGAGCGCGGGCCGACTTCACCGGGTCGTCCGGGCGCGGGAACGGGATGCGGTCGATGAGCACGAGCTGGCACGACGGCCCGGGCACGTCCACGCCCTGCCACAGCGACAGCGTGCCGAACAGGCACGTCGCCGGGTCCTCCGCGAACTCCCGGACGAGCGTCGGCAGCTGGTCGTCGCCCTGGCACAGGATCGGCACGTCCAGCCGCTCGCGCATCGCCTCCGCCGCGGCCACCGCGGCGCGCCGCGAGGAGAACAGGCCGAGGGTTCGACCGCCTGCCGCCTCGACGAGCGCCGCGATCTCGTCGAGCTGGTGCTCCGTGGACGCCTCCCGGCCGGGCGTCGGCAGACGCTTCGCGACGTAGAGGATGCCCTGGCGCGGGTAGTCGAACGGGCTCCCGACGTCGAGCCCGCGCCACCGCGGCGCGTCTCCGTCGGCCGCGTCCCCGGGGCCGCCCGCCGCCCCGGGGCCGAGCCCGAACGTGCGCGCGACGGCGTCGAAGCTCCCGCCGAGCGCGAGCGTCGCGGACGTGAAGACGCCGGTGCGCTCCGTGAGCAGGTGGGTGCGGATGAGGCCCGCCACGCCGAGCGGGGCGGCGTGCAGGCGGCTCGCGCCGTCGCCGAAGCGGTCGCCGGACCAGCCGCCCTCCCCGGGCCGCGAGCACCACAGCACGTCGTGGCCCGTGGGGTCGGCCGCCATGCGCTCCGCGACCTCGAAGAGCTGCAGCATCGTCGACTGCGCCATCTTCAACCCCGTGTCCGGCTGGGCCGGCTTCGTGACGCCGGTCTCGGGCTTGAGCGTCGAGAGCACCTCGCGCGCCGCGTCCCGCACCGCCGCGACCGCCGACCGCGCGGCGTCCGGCAGGCCGTCGGGGAAGCGCTCGGCGGGCAACGACCCGACGACCGTGCCGAACGCGGCGGATGCGGCGTCGAGCGCGTCCGTCGTGACCCCGCCGTGGCGGCGCGCGAGGCGCGCCGCGCTCTCGATCGCCGGGACCGAGAGATCGACCGTCGCGGCCGCCGTGACACGGTCCGCGAGCTCGTGCGCCTCGTCGACGACGAGCACGTCGTGCTCGGGCAGCACCCCGGGTGACCCCATGGCCGCGATGCCGAGCATCGCGTGGTTCGTCACGACGACGTCCGCCTCGCGCGCCGTGGCGCGCGCCCGCTCCGGGAAGCACTCGGCCAGCAGGGGGCAGCGCTGGCCCAGGCACTCGAGCGCCGTGACGGAGACCTGCCGCCACGCCTTGTCGCTCACGCCGGGGACGAGGTCGTCGCGGTCGCCCGTGGGCGTCTCGTCGGCCCACTCGCGCAGGCGAACGACCTGCTCGCCGAGGGCCGCCATGCTCGTCCCGCCGCGCGCGGCGGGGTGGTCGGCAGCGCCCGCCGCCTCGCCGGGGAGGTCGAAGAGCGTGGGCTCGTCCGCGGGGTAGCCGCCCGCGATCTTGTGCACGCACAGGTAGTTGTGCCAACCCTTGAGCAGCGCGATCGACGCGGGCCGCGGGAGGCGGTCCGCGACGGCGTCCGCCACGAGCGGGAGGTCCCGCGTGATGACCTGGCGCTGGAGGGCGAGGGTCGCCGTCGAGACGACGACGCGCTCGTCGGTCGCGACCGCGTGGCGCACCGCCGGGACGAGGTAGCCGAGCGACTTCCCCGTCCCGGTCCCGGCCTGGACGACGAGGTGCTCGGAGCCCTCGATGGCGTCCGTGACGGCCCGCGCCATGGTCCGCTGGCCGTCGCGCCGCGCGCCGCCCAGTCGCGTGACCGCGAGGTCGAGAAGCTCCTCGACGGCGGGCACGTCGCCTGACGCCGACGCAGCCGCGTCCGCCCCGGCCCGGCCCGTCGCCTCCGTGTCCGGACGGTCGGGCACGGGTGCGGTTCGGGTGGAGGGGGGCACGCGACGAGTCTACGGTCGGGCGCCCACGCCGCGGGCGAGGGCTGTGGACGCGGCGGAGACGGGAGACCCCGCGCGGCGCAGGCCGCACGGGGTCGTCCACGAGGTCGGACGGCGGGCCCGCACGAGGTCGGGCCGTCCGGTCCGCCGGCAGTCCCGGCGGGAGGAGCTCAGCTCGCCGCGGACGCTCCGACGAGCTCCGTCGCGAGCGCCTGGGCGACGCGACCGCGCAGGAGCGTGCCCTCGGGCGTGTGCTCCTCGTGGTCGATCTCGCCCTCGGTGTGCACGCGGTGCACGAGGTCGCCGCGGTGGTACGGCACGACGACGTCGATCTCCACGTCCGGGCGCGGCAGCTCGTGGGCGATGAGCTCGCGCAGGTGCTCGATCCCCTCGCCGGTGTACGCCGACACCACGACCGTGCGGCGCTCGCGCAGCCGGATGCGCGCGATCGTCTCCGGGTCGGCGAGGTCCGCCTTGTTGAGCACGATCACCTCGGGCACGTCCTCCACGCCCGGGATGTCGGCCAGGACGTGGCGCACCGCCGCGATCTGTCCCTCCGGGTCCGGGTGCGAGGCGTCCACCACGTGCAGCAGCAGGTCGGCGTCGCCGACCTCCTCGAGCGTCGAGCGGAACGCCTCGACGAGCTGGTGCGGCAGCGCCCGCACGAACCCGACGGTGTCGGCGAGCGTGTAGACCCGGCCGTCCTCGGTGCGCGTGCGGCGCACCGTGGGGTCGAGCGTCGCGAACAGCGCGTTCTCGACGAGCACGCCCGCGCCGGTGATGGCGTTGAGGAGGCTCGACTTGCCCGCGTTCGTGTAGCCCGCGATCGCGACGGACGGGACGGCGTGCCGCTTGCGCGACGCGCGCTTGGTCTCCCGACCCGGGGCCATCGCCTGGATCTCGCGGCGCAGCTTGGCCATCCGGTTGCGGATGCGTCGCCGGTCCAGCTCGATCTTCGTCTCACCGGGACCGCGCGACCCCATGCCCGCGCCGGCGCCGCCGACCTGGCCACCGGCCTGACGCGACATCGACTCGCCCCAGCCGCGCAGGCGTGGCAGGAGGTACTCGAGCTGGGCGAGCTCGACCTGGGCCTTGCCCTCCCGCGACTTGGCGTGCTGGGCGAAGATGTCGAGGATCAGCGCGGTCCGGTCGATCACCTTGACCTTGACGATGTCCTCGAGCGCGCGCCGCTGGGAGGGCGCGAGCTCGCCGTCGATCACGACCGTGTCCGCCCCGCTGGTGGCGACGACGTCCGCGAGCTGCGCGGCCTTGCCGGAGCCCAGGTACGTGCCCGGGTCGGGCTTCGCACGGCGCTGGATCACGCCGTCGAGCACCTGGGAGCCCGCGGTCTCCGCGAGGGCGGCGAGCTCGCGCAGCGAGATCTCGGCCTCCTCGGCAGACGTGGGCGCGCCGTCCTCGCGCGGGTCGGAGCCGGGGCTCCACAGCCCGACGAGCACGACCTTCTCGAGGCGCAGCTGCCGGTACTCGACCTCGGTGACGTCCTCGAGCTCGGTCGACAGGCCGACCACGCGGCGCAGCGCGCTGCGCTCCTCGAGCTCGAGCTGCTCGCCGTCGTGCTCCGCATGGACCGTGCCGCCCTCGGCGCGTGCCGTCCCGGCCCGAGCGAGCACCCGCGCCACGACGTCGCTCGCGATGTCCCGCGTCGCGCCGGTCGGCTCGTCCTGAGCCGAGGTGGGGTTCGGAGTGTTCGCAGGGGTTGGGCTCATGTGCCGCCTTCCGTCGGTGGTGGGCGCTCGTGCGCCCGGGTGTGACAACAAGCGTGGCACGCGAAATCGTCCCGAGGCCAGCGGTTAAGCGCACGACGAGCGGTCCGGCGCCCGCTGCGGCGAGCGCGCCCGCGTAGGATCGGCCGACGTGACCGAGGACCAGGACCCCGCCGTCGACCCCGCGCCGGACCACTACTTCACCGCGCAGCCCGCGTCCGCCGCCGAGCGCCGCACGATCTCGGTGCGGCTCGCCGGCCGCGACGTGGAGGTCGAGGTCGCCTCGGGCGTCTTCTCCCCCGGCCGCCTGGACCTCGGCACGCAGGTGCTGCTGCGCACCACGCCGCCGCTCGACGACGTCCTCGCGGCCCGGCCCGACGACGGCCCCGCCCACGTCCTCGACCTCGGCTGCGGCTGGGGTCCGGTGGCCCTGACGATGGCCCTCGAGGCGCCGGACGCGACCGTGTGGGCGGTCGACGTCAACGAGCGCGCGCTCGACCTCGTGCGTCGCAACGCGCAGCGCCTCGGTCTGGACAACGTCCGCGCCGTCCTCCCGGACGAGGTGCCCGACGACGTCCGGCTCGCCGCGCTGTGGTCGAACCCGCCGATCCGGGTCGGCAAGGACGTCCTGCACGGCATGCTGCTGCACTGGCTGCCGCGGCTCGCGCCGGGTGCGAGCGCGCACCTCGTGGTCCAGCGCAACCTGGGCTCGGACTCGCTCCAGCGCTGGCTCGCCGAGGCGCTGCCCCCGCTCCTGCCGGGCGCGGTCGTCGGGCGCGCCGCGAGCGCGAAGGGGTTCCGCGTGCTCGAGGTCGTCGCGCCGCGCTGAGGGCCCGTTCGTCAGACCGGCGCGCGGTCGTCCTCGGGCGTGGAGCCGACCGGTTCGGCGGCCGGGCCCGCCGCGGGGTCGTCGTCCGCGCCGGCGCGCGCGGCGTCGTCCGGCGAGCCCGGGACGAGCGCGGCGAGGTCGATCTCGCCCGAGTGGACGAGCACCGCGGGACCCGCGAGCTCGACGCGGCCGCCCGGGAGCGCCCGCACGCGCACCGTGCCGCCCGGGACGTCGACGAGGTAGGTGTCCGGCGCGTCGGGCCCGCCCCACACGCGGACCGCGAGCGCCGCCGCGCACGCGCCCGTCCCGCACGACGGCGTCTCCCCGACGCCGCGCTCGTGCACGCGCATGCGCACGTGCCCGACGACGGTGCCGTCCTCCGCCGTCGTCTCGCCGAGGGGCACCACGAGCTCGACGTTCGTCCCGTGGGACGGAGTCGGCTCGACGACGGGTGCCTCGGTGAGGTCGGCGCGCTCGAGCACGTCCTCGCGCGCGACGGCGAGGACGGTGTGGGGGTTGCCGAGGTCGACGCTGAGCGCCGGGCGCGGGACCTCCCAGCCCCGGACGACGACGGTCGCGTCGTACCCGTCCTGGAGCGCGGGGCGGCCGCCGGAGAGGAACCACGGGCCCATGTCGACGGCGAACCAGCCGTCGTCCTCCTTGCGCACGCGCTTGACGCCCGCGCGCGTGCCGACCGGGACCTCCGTGCCGCCCGCGAAGCTCACGAGCCCGAGCCGCTCGGCGAACGCCGCGAAGACGCGGACCCCGTTGCCGCACATCTCGGCGACCGAGCCGTCGGCGTTGCGGTAGTCCATGAACCAGATGGCGTGCGGGTCCTCCGCGAGCACGTCGCGCGACTCGGGCACGAGCGCGGTGGGCACGAGGCGGATGACTCCGTCTCCCCCGATGCCGCCGCGGCGGTCGGCGAGGGCGCGCACGAGCTCGGGCGAGAGGTCGAGCTCCCCCTTCGTGTCGGCGATGAGCACGAAGTCGTTGCGGGTCCCGTGGCCCTTGGTGAAGCGGGTGCGCGTCATGAGCCCAGACTACGGCGCACGGGCGCGCCGCCGTCCGCTTCGTCCGGCCCGCCGGCGGGGCCCGGCGCAGCCCCGGGCCCGTGCCCGTCCGTGCCCTGCGAGGCCGCGCGCTCGTCCGCCGCGGCGACGAGCGCGAGAGCGTCCTCCACGCGCGTCGGCGACTGCGCGTCGAGCCAGCCGACGCGCGGGTCCCGGCCGAACCAGCCCATCTGCTTGCGCGCGAGGCGCCGCGTGTTGGCGGTGACGGCCTCGCGCGCGGCGTCCTCCGTGATCTCGCCGTGCAGCGCGGCGAGCACCTCCGCGTAGCCGACGGCGCGCCGGGCCGTGCGGCCCATGCCGTGCGCCTCCACGCGACGCACCTCCGCCACGAGGCCCTGCTCCCACATGCGCTCGACGCGGCCGGCGACCCGCGCGTCGAGCACGGCCCGGTCGCAGTCGAGGCCGATCTGGACCGTCGGACGGACGTAGACCTGGCGCGGGAGGTTCGCCGTGAACGGCTCACCGGTGAGCTCCATGACCTCGAGCGCCCGGACGAGCCGGCGGGTGTTGGCCGGGCCGATGCTCGCGGCCGCCGCGGGGTCGCGCCGGGCGAGCTCGTCGTGCAGCGCGCGCGGACCCTGCTCCTCCGCACGCGCCTCGAGCGCCGCCCGTACCGAGGGGTCCGTACCCGGGAAGCGCATGTCGTCGAGGAGCGCGCGGACGTACAGCCCGCTGCCGCCCACGACGACGGCGCGCGCGCCCCGCGCGGCGATCTCGTCGAGCACGCGGCGCGCCTCGGTCTGGTAGCGGGCCACCGAGGCGTCCTCGGCGGGGTCGAGCACGTCGAGGAGGTGGTGGCGCACGCCACGGCGCTCGGCGACGGGGACCTTCGCGGTCCCGACGTCCATGCCGCGGTAGAGCTGGTAGGCGTCGGCGTTGACGATCTCCGCGGGCGCCCCGGGGACGGACAGGCGCTCGGCGAGGTCGAGGGCGAGGTCCGACTTCCCCGTGGCCGTCGGGCCGACGACGGCGACGACGACACCTCGTGCGGACGCGGGCGCTCCGGCGGGGTCGTGCTCGGTTTTCACCCGCGCAACGGTACCGTCCGGGCGGCTGGCGGCCGGAAGCGTGTGGGCGGGGATGCGTAGTGTGTCCGTGGTCGGTCCGCCCGCGCGACCACCGACTCGCACGACTCACGACGATCTCTCAGACGACAAGGACTCGAGAACATGGGTTTCTTCACCAAGCCGGACGCCGCACCGACGAGCCAGAACGCGCCGCTGACGCGCGAGCGGGTCGAGGCGTTCCTCACGAGCCGCGACTGGCGGTACTTCGTCGACTCGGACGGGGACCTGGGCGGCAACTGGGACGGCAAGGTGTTCTTCTTCTTCCTCATGGGCGAGAAGCAGGAGATCCTGCAGGTGCGCGGCCGGTGGAACCGGACGCTGCCGGCGTCGGCCGAGGCGCAGGTCGCGCTCGTCGCCAACGAGTTCAACCGCGACAAGATCTGGCCGAAGGTCTACGCGCGCGTCGAGGACGACCAGCTCGCGGTCTACACGGAGGTGGCGACGGACCTCGAGTTCGGCGTCGCGGACGACCAGCTCGGCCAGCTCCTCGAGTGCGGCCTGTTCACGGGCCTGCAGTTCTTCGACGCGCTCGACGCCCGCTTCCCCGACACGGCCGCGCAGACCGTGGCCGAGGGCGGCGCCGACGTCGACGCGCGGTGACCGGCACGCACGAGAGCACCGCGGGCCGCACCGCGCCGGACGGGGGCGCCCCGGGCGAGGAGACGACGGCCTTCCAGGTCGACCTGCGGGGCGTCGTCGACCTCCTGGCCCGGCACCTCTACTCGAGCCCGCGCGTCTACCTGCGCGAGCTGCTGCAGAACGGCGTCGACGCGATCACCGCGCGCGCCGGGCTCGAGGGGCCGCAGGCACCGGCGCGGATCCTGCTCCGCCCGCTGCCCGACGGCGGCCTGGAGGTGCACGACTCGGGCGTGGGGCTGACCCGGGACGAGGCGCGGGAGCTCCTCGCGACCATCGGGCGCAGCTCCAAGCGCGACGTCGAGCTCGGGACGGGGCGCGAGGAGTTCCTGGGCCAGTTCGGCATCGGGCTCCTGTCCGCGTTCATGGTCGCCGACGAGATCGAGCTCGTCTCGCGCTCCGCACGCCGCACGGCGTCGGGCGACGCGCCCGCCCCCGTGCGCTGGCGCGGCCGCGCCGACGGCACGTACGAGCTCGTCGAGCTCTCCCCGGACGACCCGGCGGCACCCGCCGAGCCCGGGAGCCTCGTCCGGCTGCACCCGCGGCGGGACACCGAGCACTGGCTGGCCCCGGAGTCCGTGGTCGCGCTCGCCCAGGACTTCGGCTCGCTCCTGCCGGTCGAGCTGCTCGTCGAGACACGTCTCGACGACGTCACCGGCGTCGGCGGGGCGACCGGCGACGCCCCGGTCGCGGTGCGCCGGCTCAGCGGGGAGGAGCTGCCGTGGCGCGCTCCGCACCCGACGCCCGCGGCCCGCGACGCCGCGCTCGCCACGTACGCCGAGCGCACCCTCGGCTTCACCCCGCTGGCCCGGATCGACCTCGACCTGCCGCTCGCCGGCCTGACGGGCGTCGCGTACGTGCTCCCGGCCGCGGTCGCGCCGACCACGACGTCGCGGCACCGGGTCTACCTCAAGCGCATGCTCCTGGGCAGCGCGGTCGACGACCTGCTGCCCCCGTGGGCGTTCTTCGTGCGGTGCGTCCTCGACGCGTCCGTGCTGCGCCCGACGGCGTCGCGCGAGGGGCTGTACGAGGACGAGGTCCTGCTCGCGACCCGCGACGCGCTCGGGGCGCAGGTGCGGCGATGGCTGCTGGAGACGCTCGCGACGGACTCCGTCCTGGCGCGGCGCTTCCTCGAGACGCACCACCTCGCCGTGCGTGCGCTCGCGCTCACCGACGACGAGATGCTCGACGTCGCCGCGCGCGTGCTGCCCTTCGAGACGACGGCCGGGTCCACGACGCTCGCCGGCCTCGCGGCGGACCACCCCGACGGGCGCCTCCTGTACACGGCGAGCGTCGAGGAGTTCCGGCGCATCGCACCCGTCGCGGCGGCGCAGGGGCTCGCGGTCGTCAACGGCGGCTACGTCTACGACGCCGACCTGCTGGAGCGCGTCGCGGCGCGGTTCCCGCGGTGGCGGCTGTCGCCCGTCTCGGCCGCGGACGTCGCGCACGTCCTCACGGAGGTCGAGCCGTTGCGCGAGCTCGAGGTCGCCGACGCGCTCGCGTCGCTCGACGACGCGCTCGCCGAGCAGGACTGCGACGTCGTGCTGCGCCGGTACGAGCCCGACGCCCTCCCGGCCATGCTCCTGCACGACCGCGAGGGCGACCATGCGCGCGAGGCCGCCCGCGTCGCGGAGACCGAGGACCTGTGGGGCGAGATCCTCGCGGGCCTCAGCGCCCCGGCCCGCCCCCGCCGCCTGGTCCTCAACGACGCCAACACCACCGTGCGCGACCTGCTCGCGAGCCCCGACGCGCAGGTGCGCGCCGCGGGCGCCCGCTCCCTCTACGTCACGGCGGTGCTCGCGTCCGGCAAGGCGCTCCAGCCCGCCGAGGCGACCCTCATGAACGACTCCCTGTCGCTCCTGCTCGCCCGCGCCCTCGCGGCCGGGCAGGACGCCGCCACGGAACCCGACCCCCCTGCCGACGAGGAGAACCGATGACCCGGTCCGTGGACCAGGTGAACGCCGCCCTGTACGACGTCCGCCGCATGCCCTACGGCCTCGCGCGCTCCACGGCCGCAGCGGCCGAGCTCGAGCGCGTCGAGGCCGAGGGCCCCGACGCGGCGCGCGCCTACGCGCTGTTCGTCCTCGTCGAGTCGTACGTGTGGGGCGGCGAGGTGACCAAGGCGTACCTGCCGTTCACCAAGATGCTGCGCTGGTGGGACGAGCACCCCGAGCACTTCGACGCCGAGGACGCGCACTCGCTGTTCTGGTCGTTCAAGTGGATGGTCGGGCACCTCATGGAGTTCCCCGACGTCCCCGCCGCGCAGATCGAGCGCACTCTCGACGACATGGCGCGCCGGTACGCGCTCGCGGGCAACGGCACGAACGCCGTCGCCCTGGAGCGCTTCGAGTGGGCACGCGAGCGGGGCGCGACGGACGTCGAGGACGCGTACCGCGCGTGGGTCGCGACCCCGCGCGACGACTACTCGCAGTGCGAGGCGTGCGAACCCGGCGACCGCGCGGCGTACCTCTTCGAGACGGGCCGGCACGACGAGGGCGTCCGGCTGCTCGAGGGCGTGCTCCAGGGGTCGCCGTCGTGCGCCACCGAGCCCGGCGACATGCTGTCCCACCTCCAGCTGGCGTACGTGGAGGTCGGCGACGCCGAGGCCGCGGCGCGCACGCACCGCCGCGGGCTGCGCCACCTCGACACCGGGGTGACGATGACGGGCCCGAAGGGTCGTCACGTGGAGTTCCTCGCGCGGACGGGCAACGCGTCGCGCGCGCTGCGAATGCTCGTGGAGCACCAGGCCTTCCTCATGGAGGCGGACTCGCCGGGCGACCGGCTCGGCTTCCTCACGAGCGTGAGCGTCGCCACAGGCGTCCTGCGGGCCGACCACGGCGACGCCCCGCTCGCGCTGCGGGACGTGCCGGCCAGGACGGTCGCCGAGCTCGACGCGTGGGTGCGCGGCGAGGCGGCCGCGCTCGCGCAGTCCTTCGACGCGCGCAACGGCACGACGGCGGCGTCCGAGCGGCTGCGCGCGGCGTGGGAGCGGGGCGCGCGCACGCTCCCCGTCGACCTGGCCGTGCTCTCCGTGGACGCCCCGGTGGTGACACCGCAGCCCGCCGCCGGGGCCGAAGGCACCGCGGGTGGCCCGTCGGACCTCCCGGCCGGGCTCGCGCACGAGGCGTCCGCGGTCGCCGACTGGACCCCGGCCGAGACCGCCGACGAGCCCACCGACGCCGACGGCCTGCTCGCGCTCGCCGACGACGTGGCAGGCGACGACCCGGTCCGGGCCGCACGCCTCCTGCGTCGCGCGTCGTCGCTCCTGGAGTCCTCCGGTCACCTGGACCGCGCCGGGTTCGCGCTCGCCGAAGCGGCGCAGCTCGCCGCGCTGGAGGGCGACGACGAGGGTGCCGCGCCCGCGTTCCTGCACGCCCTCGCGCTCCTGCGAGCCGGTGGTGTCGCGCCCCGGTTCGTCGGGCAGGTCGTGCGCGCGTACGCGCGGCTCGAGGCCGGGCGTGGCGACGTGACCGCCGCCCTGGGGCAGGTCGAGCGCACGCTCGACGACCTCGCCGCGGCGAGCGAGGGCACGGGCGACGGTTCCGGGCCACGGGCCGCAGAACTCGTCGAGCGTGACGAGGCAGCCGACGCGCGCGAGCGTCGCGACCTCGACGACACGCGCGCCCGCCTCCTCGCGACCGCGGGCGACCTCGACGCGGCAGCGACGCTCGCGGAGTCCGTCGCCGAGGAGTTCGCCCGCGCCGGCGACGTCCGGGACGCGGCGCACGCCTTCTGGCTCGCCGGCCGCTCGCGCTGCGAGGCGGGGAAGGACACCGACGCGGTGGAGCTGCTCGAGTCGGCCATGGAGGGCTTCGCCATCGTCCACGACGCCGAGTCGCGCGCGATGGTCGGCAACGAGATGGTCGCGGCGCTGCGCCGCCTCGGGCGCGACGACGAGGCGGCCGCCGTCGGGACGGGCCTCAGCGGCTGACGACGGGCCCTGCCGGGCGGCTGCCGGCTGCGGGGGTGCCGACCTCGTACCGCCGGACCGCCACGGCGGGGCCCGGTTCGTCGTCCGTCGCGACCGGCGCGGCCTCGGCGCCCGCCGCGGCGACGAACCCGTCGAGCGCGGCCTCGGGCAGAGTCGATCGCGGGTCGTGCACGACGACGAGCCGCGCACCCTCCCGGGCGAGCTCCGCACCGACCGCCCGGGCGGCGCCGAGAGCCGCGCTCGCCTCCGTCGCCGTCGCCGTCTCCGTGCCCGTGTCGGTGTACGTCTCGGTGCCCGTCCCCGGGCCACCGAGCTCGACGACGTCCACGTCCCCCGGCCAGCCCGCTCCGGCGAGCGCGAGGAGCGCCACGGAGGCAGCCGTCCCGGCCACGGGTCGGTCGAGCGGTCGCGTGGCGCCGGCCCATGCCGGGTCGATCCACCGGTCCGCGATGCCCGCCGCGGCGAGCGACGCCCTGGCGGCGCCGCGGGCACGCGCCGTCCCGGGGGCGACCACGACGACGGCCGACTCGCCTCCGTCTGCAGGCAGGTCCGCCACGAGGTCCGCGAGCGCCGCGAGCGCGGCGTCGCGCACCGGCTCGAGGACCGAGGCGGCACCGGCCGCTCCCGGGACGAGCAGGGCGGTTCCGGGGAGCACGACGGCGCGGACGGTCACCGTCCCACCGTAGTGGTGCCCGCTCCCCCGCCGTCGCGGCGGCCTCCCCGGACGGCCCGCGATGCGGCGTCCGCGGTCGGGCGCGAGTACGGTAGGGAGGTGAGGTTCTTCGGGGCGCGGGACGACGACGACCGGCGGGACGGGAATCCCGGTGGGGCAGAAGACGGGGGTCGGCCCGGCGCGGCCCGGCCGGCGGACGACCTGCAGTCGCAGGTCGAGGACCTGCTGGCGCGCGAGCTGGGCCAGGTCGCGACCGACGTCCTGCAGCCTCCCACGCCGCTCACGCTCTCGCGGGTCGTCGAGTGGATCACGGACAGCGGGTACAGCTACTTCGTCGACTCCGACGGCGACGTCGGCGGGCTGTGGCACGGCCGCCTGTTCTACTTCCTGCTCTTCGGCAACAACGACGAGATCCTCCAGGTGCGTGGCCAGTGGAACCGCGACCTCGCGCTCGAGCGTCTCGAAGAGATCCTCGAGTTCTGCAACGAGTGGAACGCCGACCGCATCTGGCCCAAGACGTACACGCGCGTCCGCGACAACGGGATGGTCCAGGTCTTCACGGAGGTGACGGTCGACCTCGAGCACGGCGTGACGGACGACCAGCTCGACCAGCTCCTCCAGTGCGGGCTGAGCACGGGGTCGATGTTCTTCGACGCGCTCGACGAGTTCTACCCCGACCCCGCGAGGCAGGCGCCATGACGCAGGCCCGCACCAACTGGTTCACGCGCCTGTTCGGCAACCGCCGGCCCAAGGCGCCGGACTCGTTCCCGCGCGAGGAGGAGCTGCCGCGCGCGCTGTCGATGGCGCGCATCGGCGACCACCTGACCCGCCGCGGCTACCACTTCCGCGTGGACGACGACGGCGACATCACGGGCACGTGGGACGGTCACCGCTTCTGGTTCCTGCTGCTCGGCGACCGGTCGGAGATCCTCCAGGTCCGCGGCCGCTGGTCCACGACGCTCCCCGTCGAGTCGCGCCTCGTCACGCTCCAGGCCGTCAACGACTGGAACCGCGAGCGCATCTGGCCCAAGGTCTACGTGCGCGAGGAGGGGGGACGGCTCGCGCTCTACGCCGAGGTCTCGGTCGACCTCGAGCACGGCGCGACCGACGACCAGCTCGCGCAGACCGTCTCGTGCGGGCTCGGCACCGCCGTGCAGCTCTTCCACGCCATCGGCGCCCAGCTCCCGCCGGGGACCCTGGACGACTGACGCACGGGGGCACCTGTCGTCGTGTCCACCCACGGGGCTCGCTCGGTCCGGCGTCTGCTCCTCGTTCCTCGAACCCGCGCTCAGGAGCGGAGCGTGGGGAGGCCCAGGACGACGGGGCCCGACGGCGCGCCGCCGCCGTGCCCGTGACCGTGGTCGTCGTCGCCACCGCCCAGGCGAGCGCGCTCGCGCTTCGCCCACGCGTCGCCGGAGCGGGTCCGGCGCACGGCGAACGTGCCGCCCGCGAGCGCCGAGTCGGCGAGGAGGTGGTGCGGCGCGGACCGGGTGACCTCGACCGTGACGACGTCGCCGGGACGCGGCAGGCGGGCGTCGAGGTCGTCCGCGAGGCGCGGGTCGACGGAGCCGGGCGCCCCGGTCCGGTCGGACGGGGCGTCGTCGGGCACCGAGACGACGTCCGCCGGGAGCGCGAGGTGCACGAGGCGGTTGTCGGGGGCGCGGCCGGTCACGCGGTGCGTCGCGCCGTCCTTGCGCCCTGCCCCCTCACCGACGAGGACGTCGATCGTCCGGCCGACCTGGCGTGCCGACTCCTCGCCGGCGATCCGCTCCTGGAGCGCCTGGAGCCGCTCGAAGCGCTCCTGCACGACCTCCTTGGGGAGCTGCCCGTCCATCGTCGCGGCGGGCGTCCCGGGGCGTGGCGAGTACTGGAAGATGAACGCCGAGGAGAAGCGCGACGCCTCGACGACCCGCATCGTCTCCGCGAAGTCCTCCTCGGTCTCGCCCGGGAAGCCCACGATGATGTCGGTGGTGATCGCGGCGTCGGGCATGACGGCTCGGACGCGGTCGAGGATCCCGAGGAACCGCTCGGAGCGGTAGGAGCGGCGCATCGCACGCAGCACGCGGTCGGAGCCCGACTGGAGCGGCATGTGGAGCTGGGGCATGACGTTCGGCGTCTCGGCCATGGCCGCGATGACGTCGTCGGTGAACGCGGCCGGGTGCGGCGACGTGAACCGCACGCGCTCGAGCCCGTCGATCGTCCCGCACGCGCGCAGGAGCTTGGCGAACGCGCCGCGGTCGCCGAACTCGACGCCGTAGCTGTTGACGTTCTGGCCGAGCAACGTCACCTCGATGGCGCCCGCCTCGACCAGCGCGCCGACCTCGGCGAGCACCTCGCCCGGGCGACGGTCGCGCTCCTTGCCGCGCAGGTGCGGCACGATGCAGAACGTGCACGTGTTGTTGCACCCGACGCTGATGGAGACCCACCCGGCGTAGACCGACTCGCGCTTCGTCGGCAGCGTGGAGGGGAACACCTGCAGCGACTCGGCGATCTCCACCTGCGCCGCCTCGTTGTGCCGCGCGCGCTGGAGCAGGACGGGCAGGGCGTCGAGGTTGTGGGTGCCGAAGACGACGTCGACCCAGGGGGCCTTCTCGACGATGGTGCCGCGGTCCTTCTGGGCGAGGCAGCCGCCGACGGCGATCTGCATGCCGGGACGCGCGGCCTTGACCGAGGCGAGCTGACCGAGGTTGCCGTAGAGACGCGTCGCGGCGTTCTCGCGCACGGCGCACGTGTTGATGACGACGACGTCGGCGCGGTTCGCCGCCTCGTCCTGTGCGCTCGCGCGCGTGTAGCCCGCCTGCTCGAGCATCCCCGCCATGTGCTCGGAGTCGTGGACGTTCATCTGGCACCCGAGCGTGCGCACGACGTAGGTGCGGGGGTGCGCGTCGTCGGCCGGCGCAGCGGCGCTGGAGCGGGGTGCGGGGGCAGCCGGGACGGGGGCGGGGGCGATCGTGGACATCACCGTCCAGGGTACGGCTCCGGGTGCCGTGTTACTGAACTGTTGCCCGGTTGTTGCCGGATGAGGTGGCACCGTGCAACAGAAGGGACATAGTGTCCAGGAATGGCCGACGAAACCCCTTCGCCGTCCGACGCGCAGCGCAGCGCGCAGGACGCTCAGCCCCTCCCCGCCGAGCAGGTCCTCGGTGAGCCGCTCGTCGAGCTGCGCGACGTGAACAAGCACTTCGGCGAGCTCCACGTGCTGCGCGACATCAACCTCACGGTCCGGCGCGGCGAGGTGCTCGTCGTCATCGGACCGTCCGGCTCGGGCAAGTCGACCCTGTGCCGGGCGATCAACCGGCTGGAGACGATCGACTCGGGCGAGATCCTCGTGGACGGGGAGCCGTTGCCCGAAGAGGGCAAGGCGCTCGCACGCCTGCGCTCCGACGTCGGCATGGTCTTCCAGTCCTTCAACCTGTTCGCGCACAAGACGATCCTCGACAACGTGACGCTCGGGCCCGTCAAGGTGCGCCGTGAGCGGGGCAAGGACGCCAAGGAGCGCGCGCTGGCCCTCCTCGACCGGGTCGGCGTGAAGAACCAGGCGCAGAAGATGCCCGCGCAGCTCTCGGGCGGCCAGCAGCAGCGCGTGGCCATCGCCCGGGCCCTCGCGATGAAGCCCAAGGTCATGCTGTTCGACGAGCCCACGTCGGCGCTCGACCCCGAGATGATCAACGAGGTCCTCGACGTCATGGTCTCGCTCGCCAAGGAGGGCATGACCATGATCGTCGTCACCCACGAGATGGGCTTCGCCCGGAAGGCCGCCAACCGCGTCGTCTTCATGGCGGACGGCCAGATCGTCGAGGAGGCCCACCCCGAGGAGTTCTTCACCGCGCCGAAGAGCGAGCGCGCCCAGGACTTCCTCTCCAAGATCCTCACGCACTGAGCCCCGGACCGGGGACCTGACCACCGGAGACGCACCGGGCGGAGCAGCGAGGCGCCGCAACCGGACCGGTCCGGAGGACCCGACACCACGACCACGCACCGACCACCACGGACCGGGCCACCCGGCCCCCCACACCCGGCCGACCGACGCGGCACACCGTCGTCGGACGGCCACCACTCACGAAGGGTAGGAACGATGCGCACACGACACGCAGGTGCTGCCACGCTGGCCGCTCTCACCGCGCTCACGCTCGCAGCGTGCGGCGGCGGCGACGTCGGCGGCGAGAGCACGACCACGGACTCCGAGCAGACCGCCGGCGGCGGCGAGACGGTCAAGATCGGCATCAAGTTCGACCAGCCCGGTCTGGGGTACCAGGACGGGTCGACCTACACGGGGTTCGACGTCGACGTCGCGACCTACGTGGCGGGCGAGCTCGGCTTCTCCGAGGACCAGATCGAGTGGGTCGAGGCTCCGTCCGCGCAGCGCGAGACGATGCTGCAGACCGGTCAGGTCGACATGATCTTCGCGACGTACTCCATCACGGACACGCGCAAGGAGACGGTCGCGTTCGCCGGCCCGTACTTCGTCGCCGGGCAGGACCTGCTCGTCGCCGAGGACAACACCGACATCACCGGCCCCGAGTCGCTCGAGGGCAAGAACCTCTGCTCCGTCTCGGGCTCGACGTCCGCGCAGCGGATCAAGGACGAGTACGCCGCGGGCGTGCAGCTCCTCGAGCGCCCCGGGTACGCGGAGTGCGTCACGGCGCTCACCGCCGGCCAGGTCGACGCCGTCACGACCGACGACATCATCCTCGCGGGCCTCGCGGCGCAGCCGCAGAACAAGGGCAAGGTGAAGGTGGTCGGCGCCCCGTTCTCGACCGAGCGCTACGGCGTCGGCCTCCCCCAGGACAACGACGTCTGCGAGGACGTCAACGCCGCGATCGAGAAGATGATCGAGGACGGCTCCTGGGAGGAGTTCGTGAGCAAGAACACCGAGGGCACCGGGTACACGCCGAACGCGAGCGAGAACCCGCCGACGGTCGACGCCTGCGCCTGACCGTCCACGTCACGGGGGAGCGGCGCACCGCTGCGCCGCTCCCCCGGCCGTCGGGTCCCTCGAGGACCCGGCACGACCCCACCCGGAGGACAACGAACCGTGGGTGACTACCTCTCCCAGACCTGGGCGCTCGCCCAGGAGTACGACGTGCTCGGAGCGTTCTGGGTCAACATCCAGCTGACGTTCTGGGCAGCGATCCTGTCGCTCGTGCTCGGCACCGCGCTCGCGCTCATGCGCATCTCCCCCGTGCCGAGCCTGCGCTGGGCCGGCGCGACGTACGTGAACCTCCTGCGGAACACGCCGCTGACGATCATCATGACGTTCATGGTCCTCGCGGTGTGGACCCAGCTGCAGATCAGCCTGTCCACGGACTTCGCCTCGAACTTCTTCCGGTTCGCGGTCATCGGCCTCGCCGTCTACCACGCCGCGTTCGTCTGCGAGGCGATCCGCTCGGGGGTGAACACCGTGCCGATCGGTCAGGCCGAGGCCGCGCGCGCCATCGGTCTGTCGTTCCTGCCGGCCGCGCGCCTGGTCATCCTGCCTCAGGCGTTCCGCGGCGCGATCGCCCCGCTCGGCAACACCCTCATCGCGCTGCTGAAGAACTCCACCGTGGCGGCGGCCGCGAGCGTCACGACCGAGACGTCGACGCTCATGAGGACCATGATCGAGTTCAACTCGAACTACATCTACGGGATCTTCCTCACGTTCGCGATCGGCTACGTCGTGCTGGTCATCCCCATCGGCCTGCTCACCACGTCCCTCTCCCAACGACTGGCGGTCCGCCGATGAGAACCCAGCAGTCCGTCCTCTTCGACGCCCCCGGCCCCCGCGCCCGGCGCGCCATCGCCGTCGGGAACGTGATCGGTGCCGTGGTCGTGCTCGGGATAGCGGCGCTCGTGCTGCTGGAGCTCGGGCGCAAGGGCCAGCTCTCGTGGGAGCAGTGGGGCCCCGTCTTCACGGCCAACGCGTGGGAGAACTACTTCCTCCCGGGCCTGCAGAACACGCTGCGTGCCGCCGGGTTCGCGATCGTCGGTGCCGTCGTCTTCGGGCTGGTCTTCGGCTCCGGCAGGCTCTCGCACGTGCGGCTCGTGCGCTGGGCGTGCGGTGTCGTGGTCGAGTTCTTCCGCGCCGTGCCGGTGCTGCTCATGATGATCTTCTTCTGGCTCCTGCTGGGCCTGCAGAAGGTCCCGGACGCCCCGTTCCTCGCGGTCGTGATCTCGCTCGTGCTCTACAACGGCTCGGTGATCGCCGAGCTCGTCCGGTCCGGCGTCGGCAACCTGCCGAAGGGGCAGGGCGAGGCCGGTCTGGCCATCGGGCTGACGCGTGGTCAGACGCTGCGGTCGATCCAGCTGCCGCAGGCGCTCATCGCCATGCTGCCCGCGCTCGTGTCGCAGCTCGTCGTCGTGCTCAAGGACACGGCGCTCGGCCAGATCATCACGTACCCCGAGCTGCTGCGGGCCGCGCAGATCCTCGGCGTCGGCTTCGGGAACACCCTGCAGACGCTCACGGTCGCCGCGGTCATCTTCATCGTCATCAACTACGCACTGACCACCCTGGCCCAGTGGCTCTCGCGCTTCCTCAGCGGGCGCACCGCGGGCGCCACGGCTGCCGGCCCGGGGATCGGCAACCCGACAGCCGTCGCGGGCGGTCCCGCGGACGAGGCGCCGGCCGTGTCCACCGCGCGCTGACGCACCCGTCGCCCGCCCGGTCACGGGCGGGCGCCGGGCCGCTGCCACCGGGCGGCCCGCCGGTCCGCGACCGGGTCCGCGGGGCGGTCATTCCTCCGCGTCGAGCTCGCGCTGCACGATCTCGAAGGCCAGCCCGGGGCTGTATCCCTTGCGGGCGAGCGCGCCGACCGTCCGCCGCACGCGGACGTCGCGGTCGAGGCCGCGCGTCCTGGCGAGGCGCGTCCGCGCGAGGGCCAGGGCGGCGTCCGCCTCGGAGTCGTCGTCGACCTGCTCGAGCGCGGCCGCGCCGACCTCGCCGTCGATCCCTCGCCGGCGCAGCTCGGTCGAGATCGCGCGACGGGACAGCCCACGCTCCGCGTGGCGCGTGCGGACGATCATCTCCGCGTACTGCGCGTCGTCGACGAGCCCGACCTCCTCGAAACGGTCGAGGATCGGGAGCACGACGTGCTCCGGGTAGCCCTTGCGCGCGAGCGACTGCGTGAGCTCCGCACGGCTCTTCGGCGCTGCGGTGAGGATGCGCAGGACGGTCTCGCGGGCACGCTCGGCGAGGTCGGCGTCGCTGATCTCGCCGCGCTCCACGAGCTCGTGCAGCGACGGGCGCGGGCGCCGCCCGGCCTTGCGGCCCGTGCGGCGCCCGTCGTCCTCCTCGGGCGGGTCGAGAGGCTCGACGCCCTCGCTCCCGTCCTGCTCGCCGATCAGAACGGCGACTTCTTCCCCTTGGCGGCCGCGGCCGGTGCCTTCGCCGCGGCAGGCGCGGCGTCGGTCGCGACGGTCACGCCAGCGGCCGGGTCGGCCGGTGCGTCGACCTTGGCCCCGACGCCGAGCTTCTCCTTGATCTTCTTCTCGAGCTCGTTCGCGAGGTCGGGGTTGTCGCGCAGGAACGAGCGCGCGTTCTCCTTGCCCTGACCGAGCTGGTCGCCGCCGTAGGTGAACCACGACCCGGACTTGCGCACGAACCCGTGCTCCACGCCCATGTCGATGAGGCCACCCTCGCGAGAGATGCCGACCCCGTAGAGGATGTCGAACTCGGCCTGCTTGAACGGCGGGGCCATCTTGTTCTTGACGACCTTCACGCGGGTCCGGTTGCCGACCGCGTCGGTGCCCTCCTTGAGGGTCTCGATGCGGCGGATGTCGAGGCGGACCGAGGCGTAGAACTTCAGCGCCTTGCCACCGGTCGTCGTCTCCGGAGAGCCGAAGAACACGCCGATCTTCTCGCGGAGCTGGTTGATGAAGATCGCGGTGGTGCCGGACGCGCTGAGCGCACCGGTGATCTTGCGCAGCGCCTGCGACATGAGGCGGGCCTGGAGACCGACGTGGCTGTCGCCCATCTCGCCCTCGATCTCCGCCTTGGGCACGAGGGCCGCGACGGAGTCGATGACGATGATGTCGAGCGCGCCCGAGCGGATCAGCATGTCCGTGATCTCGAGCGCCTGCTCCCCCGTGTCCGGCTGGGAGACGAGCAGGGCGTCGGTGTCGACGCCGAGCTTCTTCGCGTACTCCGGGTCGAGGGCGTGCTCGGCGTCGATGAACGCCGCGATGCCCCCGGCGCGCTGGGCGCTGGCCACGGCGTGCAGCGCGACGGTCGTCTTTCCGGAGGACTCCGGGCCGTACACCTCGATGACGCGGCCGCGCGGCAGGCCGCCGATGCCGAGCGCGATGTCGAGCGCGATGGAGCCCGTGGGGATGACCTCGACGGGGGCGCGGCCCTCCTCGCCGAGGCGCATGACGGAGCCCTTGCCGAAGCTCCGGTCGATCTGGGCGAGGGCTGCCTCGAGCGCCTTCTCGCGGTCTGCGGGTGCGGGCATGTCAGTCCACCTTCGGTTCGACGTCCATCAGTTCGTTGTGGCCCGACGTTACGGGCAGCCACCGACACGCGGTGCCGACGAGCCCCGGACCTGGGGACCGTCGTGCCGGACCGGCGTCCTGGGCCCGCCGGAGCGCGCCCTGTGCACAACTCTAGCCGAACACGTGTTCGATCACGGAACGCGCCCCGGCGTGTCCGCGACCTCGCGGCTCACCCGGCGTCGTCCGCGGACCACGACCCGCCGGGCTTCAGCACGACGACCCGCGTCCCGGGGGACTCGCGCTGCACGGCGGCCTCGAACGCCGCGCCCGCGTGGTCCATCCAGCCGCGCGGCAGGTGCTGCCCCCCGGGCGCGTGCAGCGTGCCCCAGTGCACGGGGACCGCGACACGCACCCCGACCTCGGCGCACACCCGCGCGGCCTGCGCCGGACCGAGGTGCCCGCCCGAGAGCCGCGGCCCCCACCCGCCGACCGGAACGAGGGCCACGTCCACCGGACCGCCCGCGAGCGCCGGGAGGTGCACCATCCCGGGGTGGTGCTCGGTGTCGCCCGCCACCCACACGCGCAGGCCGTCGGGGCCGGTCGTCCGCACGAGGTGGCCGTTCGCCGCGTTGGGCCGGTGCGGCATCGGCCGGTGCCCGTGCACCGCGGTGACGAGCCGCGTCTCCACCCCGGCCCCCGGCGGCCCCACGGCGTGCCACGCCTCGCCCAGGCCGACGCCGCGCAGCCCCTTGCTGCGCAGCCACCGCGCGTTGGCGGGCGCCGTGAGGACGGGCACGTCGCCGAGGAGCCGCAGCGACCGCAGCTCGGCGTGGTCGTGGTGGAGGTGGGACAGCAGGACGGCGTCGCTGCCGCGCCACACCGGGGCAGGCTGCGCGCCGCGCCGTCGGAGCATCCCGGCGTGCCGGTGCAGGAGCGGGTCCGTCACGAGCCGGGCCGTCGGCCCGCCGGTGGTCGCGGCGAGGTCGAGCACCGCGCTCGAGTGCCCGAGCCACGTGACGGTGACGCTCACGCGACGCTCCCCCGGCCCGGCGCCTCCTCGGCGACCGGCGGTCGCACCCCGAGGTCCCTGAGCCACGCGACGAGCCGGCGGTGCACCGCCTCGGCCCCGACGAGCATCGGCGTGCCGTCCACGTCCTCGAGCTCGTCGTCGGGCACCCCGAGGTGCGCCGGGTGCAGCAGCACCGCCTGGTTCTGCGCCCCGCCGAGACCGCCGTGCGACCCGACGAGGCCCTCGAACGCGTGCACCATCCCGACCTCGTCGACGCTCGAGACGAGCACGAGGTCCCCGGCGTCCTCCAGCCCGGCGACGCGCACGAGGTCCGCCGCCGCCCGCGACCCGAACGGCGCGAGCGGGTCCGCGCCCACGACCTCGCCCGTCAGCAGGTCGCGCGAGCCGCCCCGCCCGTGCGCCCGGACCTCCCCGCGCGGGCCGCGCTCCACGACGACGCCGACCGCCGGGTTCGCGACGAGCCCCGGGAGGAGCGCGGGCCACCGGGCGCGGACCTCGTCGCCCGTGAGGCGACGCGGCGCGCGCGGGAACCACACCATCCCGAGGTTGCCCGACCCGACGACCGCGACCTCGGGCAGCTCGGGCAGGGCGGGTGCGGTGTCCGCGCGGCGCTCGGAGCGGTCCGGGCCCACGAGCATGCGGCCCGCCTCCGCGTCCCGGGCGCCCGGCTGCCCCGGGCGCAGCGCGTTGAGGGCCGTGTTCGCGGGGCCCCACGCCTCGCTGTCCGGGGCCGTCGCCCGACGCCGCCCCTCGCCCCGGGCGGACGCGGCGCCGTCCCGCGCGCGGCCGTCGTCGTCCGGGCGAGCCCCGTCGCCGGGCGGGTCGAGCGCCATGAGGCGTCGCACCTCGTCGAGGAAGGAGCGGCCGGTCACCTGCTCGAACGTCGCGCCGAGCGACTGCCCGTGGTCCGAGAGCACGACGACGTCGTAGCGCCGGGGCGCGACGGCCGCGACCTGCTCCCAGAGCCCGACGACGCGGTCCAGGCCCTCGAGCGCACGCAGCGACTCGGGCCGCAGCGGTCCGGCGTGGTGCGCGATCTCGTCGTAGTCCACGAGGTCGACGCACACGACGGGCGCCCCGCGCACGAGCTGCTCCGCGACGAGCGTCGTGTTGAGGTCGCGGAGCACGACGTTCGTCACGGCGCGCAGCACCGGGTACCAGCCGAGGCGCGGCACGCGCGGCTCCACGCCGCGCACGGCCTGCTGCCAGCCCTGGTACAGCTCCTTGAGCAGCTCGCCGAGCGCGACGACCACGGCGCGCACGAGGACGAACGGGCTCGCGAAGAAGTGCACGAACATCTGCCCGGGCCCCAGGCCCTCGCGCGCCCGGCTCATGACGAGCAGGCTCGTCGCCGCGTCGCCGGAGAACATCGTCGAGACGGCGACACCGCCGCCCGCGAGCAGGCCGGCGCCGTCGCTCGTGCGCGCCTCGACCGCCGCCGCGTCCGCGGGCCGGTTCGTCACGACGAGCCGCCCCAGCGCGCGCGACCACCACCGGAAGGCGGGCACGTGCTCGGTCGACCCGTGCAGGAGGCCGACGGTCGAGGCGGGCGTCGTCGCGGGCACGCGGGCCCACCACGTCGTGAGGTGGTGGGTGCCGTCGCCGACCCACCGCGCGAGCGTCGGGGCGAGCCCTGCCTGGAGGGCGTAGTCGAGCGTGGGGCGCGCGACGCCGTCGAGCAGGACGACGAGCAGGCCCGCCGGGCGCTCTGCCGCGGCGCCCGCGGCGCCTCCCCGGGGCACCCCGGCCTGGCGCCGCGCGCGCCGGAGCAGGTCCCCGATCACGTACTCGTTGTCGCTCGCCCCGACGACCCAGCGCCCGAGCGCCATGAGCACGCCCGCGAGGACGAGGACGGCGAGGACGTCGGTCCACGTCCCGCTCCGGAACCCCGGGAGGTAGGTGAGCGCCGCCCACGCGACCGCGACCTGGGCGGCCACGCCCGAGACGAGCGCGCCGACGACGCCGGACCGGCGCGCGACCCCGCGCAGCACCGGGCGCAGCAGCGCGTCACCCAGCGCCACCGCGAGCGCCGCCAGGACGAGCGACCAGGGGTTCGTCACCTCGACGCCGGGGACGACCCAGATCGCGAGCCCCAGCCCGGCCGCCGTCGAGACGAGCGACCAGGCCGCGCCGCGCACGTCGGCGGCGGTGAGGCGCAGCGTGGCGCGGCGGCCGCGGGCGGGAACGCTCATGCCGCCATCATCGCGGGGCACGACGGGGTGCGCTCCTCGACCGGCCCGGGCGCGGCGCCGGCACCGGCACCGGCCCGGTCAGGGGCAGCTCCGGTCAGGGCAGCTCCGGTCAGGGCAGGTCCGGTCAGGGGCAGGTCCGGTCAGCGGCGCGGCGGCGCCTGGCGGTGGTCGTCGTTCCCCCACCGCCGCGCGTCGGGCACGTCGAGCGCGTCGCACAGCGCGTGCCAGACGACGCGCGGCTCGACCCCGTCCTCGAGCGCCTGGGCGGCGGTCCGGTCGTCGAGCGCGGACAGCACCTGCTCCCGCACGTAGGCGCGGCCGAGGGCCGCACCGAACACCTCGTCGACCAGCTCGGAGAACTCGCGGTAGCGCACGGGCCAAGCCTTGCACGGATCTGCGGCCGCCCGGTCGCGCACCCGAGCGGGCGGGCGCGTGTGGGTGGGTACCCCCAGAATGGGCGCGTGACCTCGGACCCGCTCGCCCGCTTCGCCGCGCCCACGCGCGCGTGGTTCTCGGGCGCGTTCGACGCCCCGACCGCCGCGCAGGCCGGTGCGTGGGAGGCGGTGTCGAGCGACCGGCACGCGCTCGTGGTCGCCCCGACCGGCTCGGGCAAGACGCTCGCCGCGTTCCTCTGGTCGCTCGACCGGATCCTCGCCGCGCCCCCGGAGGAGGCCCCGGCACGCGAGGCGCGCTGTCGCGTCGTCTACGTCTCGCCGCTCAAGGCGCTCGCCGCGGACGTCGAGCGGAACCTGCGCTCGCCGCTCGCGGGCATCCGCCAGGCCGCGGTGCGGCTCGGGCTCGAGGTGCCGGACGTCGTCGTCGGCACGCGCACCGGGGACACCCCCACGAGCGAGCGCCGCCGGCTCGCCACGCACCCGCCGGACATCCTCATCACGACGCCCGAGTCGCTGTTCCTCGTGCTGACGTCGCAGGCGCGCGCGGGGCTCGTGGGCGTCGAGACGGTGATCGTCGACGAGATCCACGCGGTGGCCGGGACCAAGCGGGGCGCCCACCTCGCCGTGTCGCTCGAGCGCCTGGACGCCCTGCTCGAGGCGCACGAGCGGCCACCCGCGCAGCGCGTCGGCCTGTCGGCCACGGTCCGCCCTGTCGAGGCGGTCGCCACCTTCCTCGGCGGGCACCGGCCCGAGGCCGAGGGCGGGCGCGAGGTCGTCGTCGTGCAGCCGCCGTCGAGCAAGCGCATCGAGGTCGACGTCGTCGTGCCCGTCCCCGACCTCTCGGACCTCGGGACGGCGACGCTCGTGCCCGACGCCGGCTCGCGGTCCGACGGCGGTCTGCCGCCCCTGCCACCCGGCGAGCGCGACCTCACGGGCCCGGCCACGTCCCGCCCGACGGGCGCTCCCGACGTCCGCCCGCCGCGCCCGTCCGTCTGGCCGCACGTCGAGGAGCGCGTCGTCGACCTCGTCACCGACCACCGCTCGACGCTCGTCTTCACGAACTCGCGCCGCGGCGCGGAACGGCTCACCGCGCGCATGAACGAGCTGTGGGCCGAGCGGCAGGGCGAGGACGTGCTCGACCCGGGCACGGTCACCGCGGCGCAGGTGCAGGCGCGGTCGGGCGCGAGCTCGGGCGTCGAGCCGGTCATCGCCCGCGCGCACCACGGGTCGATGAGCCGGGCCGAGCGCACGCGCACGGAGACCGAGCTCAAGGACGGCCGCCTGCCCGCGGTCGTCGCGACGTCGAGCCTCGAGCTCGGCATCGACATGGGCGCGGTGGACCTCGTGGTGCAGGTCGGCGCGCCCCCCTCGGTCGCGTCGGGCCTGCAGCGGATCGGGCGGGCGGGCCACCAGGTGGGGGCGGTGTCGCACGGCGTCGTGTTCCCCACGCACCGGGGCGACCTCGTGCCGTCGGCGGTCGTCGCCGAGCGCATGCGCTCCGGCGGCATCGAGGAGCTCCACGTGCTCGCGAACCCGCTCGACGTCCTCGCCCAGCAGGTCGTGGCGATGGTCGCGGTCGACGAGTGGACGGTCGCGGAGCTCGCGGCGCTCGTGCGGCGCAGCGAGCCCTACGCCCACCTCGGTGACGCGTCGCTGCACGCCGTCCTCGACATGCTCGCGGGCCGCTACCCGAGCGAGGACTTCGGCGAGCTGCGCGCACGGATCGTGTGGGACCGCGCGACGGGCCGGCTGACGGGTCGGCCGGGCGCGCTGCGGCTCGCCGCGACGAGCGGCGGCACGATCCCCGACCGCGGGATGTACGGCGTGTTCCTCGCGACGGACGCGGGGACGGGGACCGTCGCGGGCGACCCGGACACCGCGGGCGGACGCGCCCCGCGCGGCGGCAAGCGCGTCGGCGAGCTCGACGAGGAGATGGTCTACGAGTCGCGCGTCGGCGACACGTTCACGCTCGGGTCGAGCACGTGGCGCATCGAGGACATCACGCCCGACCGCGTGCTCGTCACGCCCGCGCCGGGCATCCCCGGGCGGCTGCCGTTCTGGAAGGGCGACTCCCCCGGCCGCCCCGCCGAGCTCGGTCGGGCGCTCGGCGCGTGGGTGCGCGAGACGGACGCGCTCGCGGCCACCGACCCCGACGCGGCGGCCGACCGCCTGCGCACCGCCGGGCTCGACGCGTGGGCGAGCGACAACCTGCTGGCCTACCTGCGCGAGCAGCGCGACGCCACCGGGCGCGTCCCCGACGACCGTACGGTCGTCGTCGAGCGCTTCCGCGACGAGCTCGGCGACTGGCGCGTCGTGGTGCACTCGCCGTACGGAGCGAAGGTGCACGCGCCGTGGGCGCTCGTCCTCGCCGCGCGCCTGCGCGAGCGCTACGGGGTCGACGCCGCCGCGATGCACGCCGACGACGGCATCGTGCTGCGTCTCCCGGACACCGGGGACTCGTGGCTCGAGGGAGCGACCGACGGCTCGGGCGGGCTCGGCGGGGACGCGCCCGTCGTCGGCGTGGAGGACCTGCTCCTCGACCCGGACGACGTGCTCGACGCGGTGCGCGACGAGCTCGGCGGGTCGGTGATGTTCGCGTCGCGGTTCCGCGAGGCCGCCGCCCGCGCGCTCCTGCTGCCCCGACGCCGTCCGGACCGCCGCCAGCCGCTGTGGCAGCAGCGCCAGCGCTCGGCCCAGCTCCTGTCGGTGGCGGCGGAGTACCCGGAGTTCCCGATCGTCCTCGAGGCCGCGCGCGAGTGCCTGCAGGACGACTTCGACGTCGCGGCGCTCACGGACCTCATGCGCGACCTCGCCGCCGGGCGCGTGCGTCTCGTCGAGGTGACGACCCCGACGCCGTCGCCCTTCGCGCAGTCCCTGCTGTTCGGGTACACGGCGCAGTTCCTGTACGACGGCGACGCCCCGCTCGCGGAGCGCCGCGCCGCCGCGCTGTCGCTCGACCCCACGCTCCTCGCCGAGCTGCTCGGCGGCGACGGCGTCGCTGCCCAGCTCGCCGACCTGCTCGACCCCGCCCAGATCGAGCGGACCGAGGCCGAGCTCGGCGCGCTCGCGCCCGAGCGGCAGGCGCGCCACGCCGAGGACGTGTGGGACGTGCTGCGCCGGCTGGGCCCGCTCACCGAGGCCGAGGTCGCGGCGCGCACCCGCGAGGACGTGCGCGCCGACGTCGCGGCCTGGCTGCGCGAGCTCGAGGCCGCGCGCCGCATCATGCCCGTGCGGCTGGCGGGGGTCGCGCCCGAGCGCGCGCAGCAGTGGGCGGTCGTGGAGGACGCCGGCCGCCTGCGCGACGCGCTCGGCGTCGCGCTGCCCGTCGGCATCCCCGAGGTGTTCACGGAGCCCGTCCCCGACCCGCTGGGCGACCTCGTGCGCCGCCACGCGCGCACGCACGGCCCGTTCACCGCCGCCGACCTCGCCGCACGCCTCGGGCTGGGCGTCGCCGTCGTCGTGCAGACGCTCGAGCGGCTCGAGGCGGCCCGGCTCGTCGTGCGCGGCCGGCTGCGGCCCGAGGCGATCGGCGGCACGGGCGACGACTGGTGCGACGCCGAGGTGCTGCGCGTCCTGCGCCGTCGCTCGCTCGCCGCGCTGCGCGCCGAGGTGGAGCCCGTCCCCGCCGAGACGCTGGGCGTGTTCCTCCCGCGCTGGCAAGGCCTCGGGGCTCTGCGCGGCGTCGACGGGCTGCTGCGCGTCGTCGAGCAGCTCTCCGGCGCGGCCGTCCCCGCGTCGGCGCTCGAGACCCTCGTGCTCCCAGCGCGCGTGAGCGACTACACCCCGACGATGCTCGACGAGCTGACGACGACCGGCGAGGTCGTCTGGTGCGGGCACGCTCCGCTGCCCGGGTCGGGCGGGGGCGACGGTCTCGTCAGCCTGCACCTCGCGGAGTGGGCGCCGCTCACGCTGCCCGACCCGGGCCCGGCGCCCGAGACCGGCCTCCACGCCACGCTGCTCGACCTGCTCGAGGGCTCGGGCGGCTACTTCCTCCCGCGGCTGGCCGAGCGCGCCGGCGCGGAGACCGTCCCGACGCTCGAGGCGCTGTGGGACCTCGTGTGGTCGGGCCACGTGACGAACGACGGCCTCGGGTCGCTGCGCGCACGGCTGGGCGCTGCCGGGGGGGCCCACCGCGCGCCGCGCGCCCGGGCCCGGGCCCGACCGCTCGCGCGCGGCCGGTTCGCGGGCCTGCGCCCACCGACGTCACCCGAGACGGTGCTGCGCGGCGGCGCCGGGCGCTGGTCGGCGCTGCCGCTGCGCGAACCCGACCCGACACGTCGGGCGCACGCGCTCGCCCGGGTGCTGCTCGACCGCCACGGCGTGCTCACCCGCGCCGTCGCGCCCGCCGAGGGCGTCGCCGGGTCGTTCCGCGCGGTGTACCGCGTGCTGAGCGAGCTGGAGGCCACGGGCGCGGCGCGGCGCGGGTACTTCGTCGAGCACCTCGGCGGCTCGCAGTTCGCGCTGCCGGGCGCGGTCGACCAGCTCCGGACCGACGCGCAGGACCGTGAGCGTGCGCTCGAGGCCGACGCCGCGGCGGGCGCGACCGACCCGTTCGCCCCGCTCCCCGACGCGCGGACGTCGCGCGGCGGTCCGCGTCCCGGCGCCGTGCTGCTCGCCGCGACGGACCCGGCGAACCCCTACGGTGCGGCGCTCCCCTGGCCCGCCCGGCCGGCGAACGGACCGGCGGCACCCGGCGCCGAGGGCGCGACCGGCGAGGGCTCGCGCGGCCACCGCCCCGGCCGCAAGGCCGGTGCCGTCGTCGTGCTGAGCGACGGCGACCTCGCCCTCTACGTCGAGCGCGGCGGACGGTCGGTCCTGTCCTTCGTGGACGGTCCGCGCCTCGCCGAGGCGAGCGCCGCGCTGGTCCGCGCGGTGCGGGCGGGCACGCTCGGGAAGATCGTGGTCCAGCGGGTCGACGGCGTGGAGGCGCTCGCCGGTGCGGGCACCACGGCGACCCCGGCGGACGACGCGGTGCGCGCGCTGCTCGACGCCGGCTTCCGCGCGACGCCGCGCGGCCTGCGGGCGGCCTGACGTGCGCCGGTCGTCGCACGCCTGCGGCCACGGAGGGCGGTCGCGTGCCCGAGGGTGACATCCTGCGCCTCGTCTCGGCCCGCCTCGACGAGGCGCTCAAGGACCGGGTGCTCGTCCGCTCGGACCTGCGGTGGCCGAGCGCGGCGGAGATCGACCTCGCCGGCCGGGTGGTCGTCGGGAACGCGGCCTACGGCAAGCACCTGTTCACGCGGTTCGACGACGGCCGGTCCCTGCACACGCACCTGCGCATGGAGGGGTCGTGGCGGCTCGCGCGGACGGGCACCCACGACGCGCGCGGAGCGGAGCCGAACGTGCGCGTGGTCCTCGCGAACGAGTGGTGGACGGCGGTCGGGAACCGGATCGGCATGCTGCACGTCCTGCGCACCGCGGACGAGCGCGTGATCGTCGGGCCCCTCGGCCCCGACGTGCTCGGCGACGACTTCCCGGAGACCGGCCTGCCGGAGGCGGTCGCCCGGATGCGGGCCGACGACGCGGCGGGCGGGAGCGGCCCCCGGCACCGGCCGGAGCGGGCAACGACCGGCGTCCCCGTCGCGGAGGCCCTGCTCGACCAGCACCTCGTCGCCGGCATCGGCACGATCTACACGGCCGAGTCGCTCTTCGCCGAGCACGTCTACCCGTGGACGCCCGTCCGCGACGTCGAGGACCTCGAGGGCCTCCTGCTCACGGCGCGCGCGCTCATGCAGCGCACCGTCCGGCACGGGTTCGACCCGCGCGCGGGCGTCGTGCGGCACGTGCACGGGCGCACACGAAAGGCGTGCCACGTGTGCGGCACGCCTGTCGCGGAAGGTACGGCGAACGAGCCCCCGTACGACCGTCCGATCTTCTGGTGTCCGACCTGCCAGGCACCGCCCGCAGCAGGATGACGGCGGGCGTCGCTGCCCCCGCTCCCGGTGCGGCCGGTCCCGGCCCGACCGTCAGCCGACGGGCTGCAGGTCCTCGCGGCGTGCCGTGCCTTCGGGATGCTGGCGACCCAGCACGGCCGTCGCGAAGTCGGCCGGGATGGTGTCGGGGATCAGCAGACCCTCGGCGACGGCGACCCGGTCGCTGACCTCGCGCAGCACCAACGACATCGGGATGTCGAGCGCCTCGCAGATCGAGCCGAGGAGCTCCGACGACGCTTCCTTCTGACCGCGCTCGACCTCGCTGAGGTAGCCCAGCGAGACCCGTGCGGCGGAGGACACCTCTCGCAGGGTGCGCCCCTGTCGCTGGCGAGCGTCTCGCAGCACGTCCCCGATCTCTCGTCGAAGAACAATCATCTGGCGACCCCCTTCCGTGTCCCGTGCGCCCCCGGGAGCCGGAGAGGCCCCCACCTGGGTGCGCGAACTGCTCGTGCCGGTCTTCCTGTTCACTGCCCCGCGTGACGGGGTCGTCCTACCGTACCCCGCCCGCGGTCCGCTCACGTCGCCGGTGCCCCGTGCGGGACGGGCCGCAGGGGCGTTGTCCGTGCGTCCCACCGGTCGGTTGACGGTCCTGTTGGCGATCACGTGCTGTGCAACGTCCCGACGTGGGGCGTTGTTCCCGCGCCGGGGCTCGCGCCCGGTCCCCCGCGGCACGTTCACGACCTCTCCACGACGCGTCCGACCGGGCTCGCGCAGCTCCCCGCCCGACGCCCGTCCAGGATTTCACCCGACGGCGGGCGCCTCTCCGCCGCCGGTCGTCGGCGGCCCGACGGCGGAGCGCGCGAGCGCCACCGCGGCGGCCACCGTCGCGGCGCGGACGGTCGCACGGTCGCCGTCGACGTGCAGCTCCCGCACGTCGGTGCCGCCCGGTCCGCTCACGGCGACGAAGACGGTGCCCGGAGCCCGGCCGTCCTGCGGGTCGGGACCCGCGACGCCCGTGGTCGCGACCCCGACGTCGGCCCCGAGCACGCCGCGCACACGCTCGGCCATCTGGCGCGCGACCTCGGGGTGCACGGCTCCGTGCGCGGCGAGCAGGTCGCCGTCGACGCCGAGGACCGCCTCCTTGACGTCGGTCGCGTACGCGACGACGGCGCCCCGCAGCACGCGTGAGGCGCCGGGCACGTCGACGATCGTCGCGCTGAGCAGGCCGCCCGTGAGGGACTCGGCGGTCCCGAGAGTCCACCCGCGGGCCTCCAGCGCGTCGAGCAGGTCCACGACGTCGGGCCGGACGTCCGGCCCGGTGGCCGACGACGTCCCCGCCGGGACCGCGGCGGCGGTCATGAGACGGAGGCGCCGTCCGCGCTCGGACCGCGCTCGACGACCCGGGCCGCGCGCACCGCGTCGCGGCGCAGGCGCCAGCCCTGGTACGCGTACTCCAGCCCGGTCACGACGGTGACCAGGATGGCCGCGGCGAGCACGACCCACGCGACGACGCCGACGAACGCCGGCAGGTGCGCCAGCGGGAGCACGAAGAGCGTGATCGCGACGGTCTGGAGCACGGTCTTGAGCTTCCCGCCGCGCGACGCGGGCATGACCGCGTACTTGAGGACGGCGAACCGCAGGAGCGTGACGCCCAGCTCGCGCGCGAGCACGACCACGGGGACCCACCAGGGCAGCTCGCCGAGCGGCCACGCGAGCAGCACGAGCGCGGTGCCCACGAGCAGCTTGTCCGCGATCGGGTCGAGGAGCTTGCCCAGATCCGTGACGAGGTCGTAGCGCCGCGCGAGGTAGCCGTCGAGGCGGTCCGACGTCGCGGCGAGGACGAAGATGCCCGTCGCGACGAGGCGCCACGTGACGGACTCCCCGCCGTCGACGAGGAGCGCCCACGCGAAGAACGGGACGAGCAGGATCCTCGCCATGGTGACGAGGTTCGCGGAGTTCCACGGCGAGGGGACGGCGTTGACCACGTCACCAGCCTAGGGGGTCGTCCGGGGTGCGCCGACCGTCGTCGGCACCACGGGCCGCCCGGGTCAGCGCCAGCCCGACTCCACGTCGGCGCCGTCGTGGTACTCCGTCGCGACCGGGGGCATGTGCCCGTCGGTGCCCTCGCCGTAGTCGTGGCCGCCGCTCGCGGGCGCGGGAGCCGCGGCGGGCGCCTGGCCGTCGAAGACGTCCTGCGCGGGCTCGCCCCGGATGAGCGCGAGCGCCGACGGCAGCTCCTCGGGCGTGACGAGCACGTCCCGGGCCTTGGACCCCTCGGACGGCCCGACGATCTCGCGCGACTCCAGGAGGTCCATGAGGCGCCCCGCCTTGGCGAAGCCGACGCGCAGCTTGCGCTGGAGCATCGACGTGGAGCCGAACTGCGACGTCACCACGAGCTCGGCCGCCTGGAGCAGCAGGTCGAGGTCGTCCCCGATGTCCTCGTCGATCTGCTTCTTCGTGGCCGCCTGCGTGACGTCCTCGCGGTAGACGGGCTTGAGCTGGCTCTTCACGTGCTCGACGACGGCGTGCACCTCGGACTCCGAGACCCACGCGCCCTGCACGCGCATGGGCTTGGCGGCACCCATGGGCAGGAACAGCGCGTCACCCTGGCCGATGAGCTTCTCCGCGCCGGGCTGGTCGAGCACGACACGCGAGTCCGCGAGGGACGACGTCGCGAAGGCGAGCCGCGAGGGCACGTTCGCCTTGATGAGGCCGGTGACGACGTCGACCGACGGGCGCTGCGTCGCGAGCACCAGGTGGATGCCCGCCGCGCGCGCAAGCTGCGTGATGCGCTGGATCGACGCCTCGACGTCGCGCGGCGCGACCATCATGAGGTCCGCGAGCTCGTCGACGACGACCAGCAGGTATGGGTACGTGGCGATCTTGCGCTCGGAGCCGGGCAACGGCTTGACCTTGCCGGCCCGGACGGCGGCGTTGAAGTCGTCGATGTGCTTGAACCCGAACGCGGCCAGGTCGTCGTAGCGGGCGTCCATCTCGCGGACGACCCAGTCGAGCGCCTCCGCGGCCTTCTTCGGGTTCGTGATGATGGGCGTGATGAGGTGCGGGATGCCCTCGTAGATCGTCAGCTCGACGCGCTTGGGGTCCACGAGCACGAGCCGCACCTGCTCCGGCGTCGAGCGCATGAGGATCGACGTGATCATGGAGTTGATGAAGCTCGACTTGCCCGCGCCCGTCGCGCCCGCGACGAGGATGTGCGGCATCTTCGCGAGGTTCGCGACGACGTAGCCGCCCTCGACGTCCTTGCCCACGCCCATGACCATGGGGTGCTCGGTGCGCCGCGCGGCCGACGACCGCAGCACGTCGCCGAGCACGACCGTCTCGCGGTCCGTGTTGGGGATCTCGATGCCGATCGCGGACTTGCCGGGGATCGGCGCGAGGATGCGCACGTCGGCGCTCGCGACCGCGTACGCGATGTTGTTGGACAGCGACGTGATGCGCTCGACCTTGACCTTGGGCCCGACCTCGACCTCGTAGCGCGTGACCGTGGGCCCGCGGGTGAACCCGGTGACCTTGGCGTCGACCTCGAACTGCTCGAACGTCTGGGTGAGCGCCTCGACCACGCGGTCGTTCGCGGCCGAGCGCACCTTGTGCGGCGCGCCCTTGACGAGCGCGTCCTCGTCCGGGAGCAGGTAGACCGTGTCGCCCTCGAGCATGGGCTGCACGCCCCGCGGCATGGGGCCGGGCGGGGGCGGCGGCACGCTGCCGGCGCCGTCCTCCGGGGAGGGCGCGACGGCGCCCATCGCGGCCGCCGCCGTGTCCTGCGCGGTCCCCTGCCCGACGGCGGGGACCACCTCCGTCGCGGCGGTGCCGGCGGCCGGTTCCTCGGCGCGACGCTTCTTCCCCCGGCCGCGCGGCGCGTCGTCCTCGTAGTCGAGGAACGCGGCCGTCTCGAACGCCTCGTCGCCGGAGAAGCCGCCCTCGGGCTTCTCGATCTCCGCCGCCTCCGCCGCGCGCTGCGCCTTGGTGCGCCGCGGCTTGCGGGGTCGGCGACCCGCCGGGGGCTCGCTGCCGTCGTGGCGCGAGACGCCCTCCGCGAGCGGGAGCCCGTCGGCGTCGAGCCCGTCGTCCTCGGCGCGGTGGTTGCCGGTGAGCACGTCGTAGAGGCCGCGCAGCCGGCTCGGGATGCGGTGCACGGGCGTCGCGGTGACGACGAGCAGCCCGAAGAACCCGAGGAGCAGGAAGATGGGGACGGCGAACCACGGCGTCAGACCGGCGGTGACGGGCGTGGCCGCCAGGTAGCCGACGATGCCGCCCGCGTCCTGCACCGCCGCGAAACCGTCCCGCGGCGCGGGCAGGTCCTCCGAGATGTGCACGAGGGAGCACACGGACACGACGATGAGCGTGAGCCCGATCGCGACGCGGGAGTTCGCCTGGGCGCGCTCGGGGTGCCGCATGATGCGCACCGCGAGCCAGAGCAGCAGGACGGGGACCGCGACGCCCGCGAGGCCGAACGTCCCCGCGACGACGCCGTGGACGACCTTGCCGAACGTGCCCTGGATGCCCCACCACTCGCGCGCCGCGACGACGACCGCGAGGGCGATGAGGGTGAACGCGACGCCGTCGCGCCGGTGTGCCGGGTCCAGGTCTCTTGCTCCTCTTCCGATGGTGCGCACGAGCGATCCCACGCCGTGCGCGGCGCCGAGCCAGACCCCCCGCACCGCGCGGACGGGCCACGGCGGCCCTGCCGCCGGCCGACGCGCCGGGCGGCGCGCGCTGGAGGAGGAGGACCGTCCGCGACCGGTACCGGCGCGCGACGTGCCGCGGGCCGAGGACGAACCGCCGCGCGCCGCGGTGCGGGGCGCTGGTGTGCGGTTGCTCGCGGTCCGACGTGCCTGCGGGGACGTGCGGGTCGCCATAGTGGTCCTAACCTACCTGCGAGGGACGACGGCGCCGGGGAACCCCGGGGCGCGTGTCCCCGCGGGACCGGGGCCCGGTCAGGTCTCACCGCCCCGGCCCCACGAGGACGAGCGGAGGACCGATGGACGAGCCCGCAGGGTCGCAGCGCGCGGACGACGACGCGACGACGGACGCCGCTTTCCCGCACCCCCGCGACCTCGTCGAGGTCCGCCCGGGGGTCTGGGTGGCCACCGCGACGATCTGGACGACGACGTCGACGGTCGTGGTCGCGCCCGACGGCGAAGCGCTCGTCGTCGACCCCGCGGTCACGGTCGAGGAGGTCGAGGCGCTGGCCAGGGCCGTGCACGGCCAGGGCTGGCGCGTGACCGCCGGTTTCGCGACGCACCCGCACTGGGACCACGTGCTGTGGTCCCGTTCCCTGGGCGACGTCCCGCGCTACGCCACGGCCCGCGGCACCGACGCGACCCGGTCGCGGGGCGCGGACCTGGTGGCCGCGGCCGACGCCGCCGCACCGGGCCACGACCCGACGCTGGTGGGCGCGCTCACCCCGCTCCCCCGCGGCGCACGACGGCTGCCCTGGCCGACCGGCAGGACGGCCGACGGAGGACCCGCCGCGCAGACCGACGAGCAGCCCCGCGAGCAGACCGGCGCCGTCGTGGTCGAGCACGACGCCCACGCGCCGGGGCACGCGGCGCTCGTCGTGCAGGGTGTGCTGCTCGCCGGCGACATGCTCTCGGACGTGGAGGTGCCGCTCGTCGACACCGGGTCGCGCGACCCGGTGCGCACGTACCGCGGCGCGCTCGACGCGCTCGAGCTCGCGGCGTGCGACGTCGACGCTCTCGTCCCGGGCCACGGGAGCCCGGCGGTCGGTCGGGCCGCCGTCGCCGCGCGCTTCGCGACCGACCGCGCCTACCTCGACGCGCTGGAGCACGCGGTCGCGCACACGGACGCCGTGGTGGCCGACGACCGGCTCACCGGCTACGTCGCGGAGTGGCACGACGAGCAGCTCGCCGCGCTGCGCGCGCGCTGAGGCCGCCTGGGCGGTCGTGCCCGCATCGCGGAGCGGCGGCCCGACGACACGAGGCCTCCTGGACCCGCCGCGCTCCGGGCTCAGTCGTCGAGCCCGAGCTCGACCGACCGGGCGAGCGCCGCGTCGAGGGCCTGCTCGTCGGTGACGAGGCGGTGCAGGTGCCGCGCCGCGACGTGCAGGGCGTCGAGGTCGGGGCCGTAGACGCTCACCATGCCACCCTCGGGGTCGAACCCGACGGCGTCCAGCACGTCCGGCTCGTGGTCGGTCAGCGTGGCCTGAAGCGCGCCGGAGAAGTCGTAGCCCGAACCCTCGACGCCGCGCCTCTCGAGCGCACCCTTGTGGTGGTGCCACTCCGGCCCGCCGGGCGAGTAGATGATGCTCCACCCCGCGGCCAGCGTGACGAGACGGACGGGGTCGAGCGGGACGAAGTCCTCGGCGGTGGTCATGCCGGAACCGTAGCGAGAGCCACCCACGTCAGGCTCCCGGGGTCGGTCAGCCGAGGAAGAGGCCGACGGCGAGGGTCACGACGCCCGCCGCGAGGACGACGGCCCCCGCGGGCAGCAGCGCGACGGCCCGGTTCGGCGTCTCGCGACCGGGGCCGACGGCCGACAGGAAGAAGCCGGCCGGGAGCAGGATCGCCGCGACGAGCACGCCGGTCGCCGCGAGCCACCGCCAGACGCCGACGAGGCCCGTGGCCTCCGTGAGCAGCAGGCACACGAGGCCGAGGATGACGAGCACCCCCGCGTGCGCGTGCCCGGCACGGAAGAACGACGTCTGGAACGCGGTGGCGGGGACCCGCCGCGTGACGACTCTGACGAGGAAGGCCCCGCCGGACTCGATGCCGACGACGGTGAGGAGGACGATGCCGGCGGTGAGCCGGGCGGCGTCGGTGAGCTCGAGCACGGGACCTCCAGGGGGGCGGCGCGAGAGCTCGCGCAGTGGTTTGCAAACACTGTTATAGAACAACGTTCGCACCCACTCGTCAAGAGCCCTAGACTCGGCGCGTGGCACGACCCCGACTGCACGACGACGCCCTGCGCGACCGCCTCCTCGACGTGGCGTCGCGCGCCGTCTCCACGCACGGGGAGGCTGCGGTGACGGTCCGGTCGGTCGCGGCCGAGGCCGGGACGAGCGCGTCGGCGGTGTACGCGCTCTTCGGCAGCCGCGACGAGCTCGTCGCCGCCGTCTCCGCGGAGGGCTTCCGACGCTTCGCCGCACGCCTCGCGACGGTCCCCCGTACCGACGACCCTGCCGCCGACCTCGCCGCCCTCGGTCGCGCGTACCGCGACTTCGCGCTCGCGGACCCGCACTTCTACGCCGTGATGTTCGCGCGCGGCGTCCGCCCCGGGCCCGACCGGCCCGAGGCGGTCGAGGAGCCCACGTTCCGCGTGCTGCGCGACGCCGTCGCGCGCCTCGAGCCCTCCGGCACCCGTGCCGACGACGTCGCGCTCGGCCTGTGGGGGCTCGTGCACGGCCTGGTCTCGCTCGAGCTCGCGGGCCTCGTGCCCGGCGGGGACGACGCCCGGGCGGCGCGCTACAGCGCGACGCTCGCCGCCGTCGGCCCGGGGCTCGTGCGGCGCGGCGCGGCGACGTAGCCCCGGGGAAGCCGGACCCACCGTCCGCCCCCGGCGAGCGCACGCGTGGTCACCGGGCGCCGGCACCCACCGCGGCCCGCTGGCCCGCGGTGATCTCCCGGACGGTGCGCACCCACAGGACGAGCGCGACGACGAGGCCCGCGGTGCCCACCGTCTCCGCGACGGGCAGCAGCGCGAACGTCCCCGCCGCACCGGTCGAGGAGAGCGTGGTCAGCTGGGTGGCGACGTTCGTGGCGACGCTCCACAGCAGCCACCCGGCCCACCACCATCCGAGGCCGCGTCGCGGGACGACGACGGTCGCGGCGCGCACGTCGCGCACGACCTGGTAGGGGAACCAGAACGCGACGACCGGCACGATCCAGCCGAGCCAGACCCACACCCGGCTGCGCGCGTGCCCGCGGCCGGGCGACACCGCCTCGGCCAGCACGCGGCTCTGCCAGAGCCACAGGCACGTCACGACCGCCGCCGCGAGCTGCACGGGAAGGAGCAGCAGGCCGACGGCGTCGTACCCGGTGAGGACCTCGGCGCTCGGGGTGCCGGCGCGCGCGGCGCGCTCGAACTCCTCGGCCGCGCCGAACGACGTGAGCCAGGCCAGCGCCTGCACGGCGGTGACTGCGACCGCGAGCGCGATCGTGGCCGTCGCGAGGCCCCCGGGGACGGGCGGTCGCGGGACGGATCCGTACCCGCCGCCGTACGCGCCGAAGACCGGCGGCATCGGCTGCCCGTGCACGGGCGCGGAGGGCGGCATCTGGCCGGACGCGCCGGAGTGCGGAGGCGCCGCCCGCCCGTACGCGGGGACGGGCGCGGTGCCGTACGCGCCGTACTGCGGTACCGGCCGGCCCGGCGCCGGAGGCTGTCCGGGGACGGGGCCGCCGGACTGTCCGCAGGGAGGGACCCCGGAGGGGTCGTGGTGCGTCAAGGGTGCCTCCTGCGCTGGTCGGGGCGCCAGCATACTGGCGCCCCGACCTGGGCGGAGGCCGGCCCGACGCCGGTCGCGGAGGCTACGCCTCGACGACGACCGGGACGATCATCGGACGACGGCGCAGGCGGTTCGAGACCCACCGGCCGATGACGCGGCGCATGACCTGCTGGAGCTGGTGCGTGTCCGTCGCGCCGCCGGCGATCGCGTCCTCGAGCGCCTGGACGACCTCGGGCTGGATGTCCTGGAACACCTTGTCGTCCTCGGCGAACCCGCGCGCGAGGATCTGCGGCCCCGCGAGGACCTTGCCCGTCGCGGAGTCGACGACGGCGAACACGGAGACGAAGCCCTCCTCGCCGAGGATGCGGCGGTCCTTGAGCTCGGCGTCCGTGATCTCGCCGACGCTCGACCCGTCGACGTACACGTACCCGCACGGCACGGCACCCACGACGGACGCGCGCCCGTCGACGAGGTCGACGACGACGCCGTCCTCGGCGAGCACGACGCGGTCGGCCGGCACGCCCGTGCGGACCGCGAGCGCCCCGTTGGCGACGAGGTGACGGACCTCGCCGTGCACCGGCATGACGTTCTTGGGCTTGAGCACGTTGTAGCAGTAGAGGAGCTCGCCCGCGCTCGCGTGGCCGGACACGTGCACCTTGGCGTTGCCGCCGTGGACGACGCGCGCGCCGAGGCGCGTGAGGCCGTTGATGATGCGGAAGACGGCGTTCTCGTTGCCCGGGATGAGCGACGACGCGAGGATGACCGTGTCGCCGTGACCGACCTGGACCTTGTGGTCGCCGTTCGCCATGCGCGACAGGGCGGCCATCGGCTCGCCCTGCGACCCGGTGCACATGAGCACGATCTCGTCGTCGCGCAGCGAGTCGACCTTCTTGAGGTCGATGAGCACGCCCTCGGGCACGTGGAGGTACCCGAGCTCGGACGCGATCGTCATGTTGCGGACCATCGAGCGCCCGACGAGCGCGACACGGCGGCCGTGATGGTGCGCGGCGTTGAGGACCTGCTGCACGCGGTGCACGTGCGACGAGAACGACGCGACGATGATGCGCTTCTCGGAAGCCGCGAAGACGTTGTCGAGCACCGGGCCGATCTCGACCTCGGGCGTGACGAAGCCGGGGACCTCGGCATTGGTCGAGTCCACCATGAACAGGTCGACGCCCTGCTCGCCGAGGCGCGCGAACGCCCGCAGGTCGGTGATGCGCCCGTCGAGCGGGAGCTGGTCCATCTTGAAGTCGCCCGTGTGCAGCACGGTCCCGGCGCCGGTCGTCACCGCGACCGCGAGCGCGTCGGGGATCGAGTGGTTCACGGCGACGAACTCGCAGCGGAACACGCCGAGCTGCTCGACCTGCCCCTCCTTGACCGCGAGGGTCACGGGAGAGATGCGGTGCTCCTTGAGCTTCGCCTCGACGAACGCGAGCGTGAGCTGCGACCCGACGAGCGGGATGTCGCGGCGCAGCCGCAGCAGGTACGGCACGGCGCCGATGTGGTCCTCGTGGCCGTGGGTGAGGACGATCGCCTCGATGTCGTCCAGCCGGTCCGCGATGTAGTCGAAGTCCGGGAGGATGAGGTCGACGCCGGGCTGGTTGTCCTCGGGGAAGAGGACGCCGCAGTCGATGACGAGCAGGCGCCCGTCGTACTCGAGGACGGCCATGTTGCGGCCGACCTCACCGAGACCGCCGAGGGCGACGATGCGCAGCCCTCCGGCGGGGAGCTCGGGAGGCAGGGAGAGTTCGGGGTGGGGATGGCTCACGGGGCCTCCTGTCGTGGCTGAGCCTGGGGGGTTTCGAGGGCTCCTGCCCTCGCTAGCTCGTGGGTGCGGCAGCGCCTGCCGCGGTGGGCACGCCGGCGAGCACGCCCGCGGCGGCGAGGGCGTCGCGCACGAGCGCGACGTCGTCCTCGGTCGCCGCGACGTTCGGCAGGCGCAGGAAACGGTTGTCGGTGACGCCGAGCAGCTCGACGGCGGCCTTGGCCATGACGGCCTGGAAGCCGGCACCGTTGAGCGCGTCGATGACGGGCGTCGTGGTGAGGAACACCTCGAGCGCGCCCGCCGGGTCGCCGGCGTCGAAGCGGCGCACGACCTCCGCGAACTGCGGCGCGACGGCGTGCGCCGACACGGAGACGATACCCGCAGCGCCGTGCGCGAGGAACGGCAGCAGCAGGCCGTCGTCGCCGCTGTAGAACGCGAGGCCGGTCGAGGCGGCGAGCTTCGCGGCGGCGTACACGTCGCCCGTCGCGTCCTTGCTCGCCACGACGCGCTCGTGCGCCGCGAGGCGCGCGTACGTGTCGGGGGCGACGCGCACGCCGGTGCGGCCGGGCACGTCGTACAGCATGACGGGGAGGTCGGCCGCCTCGGCGATCGCCACGACGTGGCGGTAGACGCCCTCCTGGCTGGGGCGCGAGTAGTACGGGGTGACGACGAGGAGCCCGTCCGCCCCGGCCTCGGCGGCCTGCTCGGCCATGCGCAGCGCGTGGTCGGTGTCGTTGGACCCGGCGCCCGCGAGGACGGCTGCGCGGTCGCCGACCGCCTCGACGACGGCGCGCACGAGGTCCTGCTTCTCGGGGGCGTGGGTCGTGGGCGACTCGCCCGTGGTGCCGCTCAGCACGAGGCCGTCGTTCCCGTCGTCCACCAGGCGCTTCGCGAGCCGGGCTGCCGCCTCGAGGTCGACGGCGCCGGCGGGCGTCATCGGGGTGACCATGGCCGTGAGGACGGCACCGAACGGGCGCGCGGGGGTGGCGGGAAGGACCATGTGCACAAACTACCGTGCGGCGGGTCGTCGTACCGCGCCCGTCCGGCAGCGACCGGGCGGCGTCCGGGGCACAGGCCCGGCGCTCCGTGCCGCTCGCCCGCGTGCGTCCCCGCGACCCCCAGGGCGATACTCGGAGCATGTCCCGCCCCGCCTCGACGTCGAACCTCTCCCCCGCGCTCGTCGCCCACGTGCCCACCGGGCTGCTCGTGGACGGCCACTGGGGTCCTGCCGAGGGCGGGCGGACCTTCGAGGTCGAGGACCCGGCGACCGAGGAGTCGCTGTTCGACGTCGCGGACGCGAGCCCGGCGGACGCGCTGCGCGCGCTCGACGCCGCGCACCGGGCGGCGCCCGCGTGGCGCGCGACGCCCCCGCGGGAGCGGGGCGAGGTGCTGCGCGCCGTCTACGACCGGGTCGTCGCGCGGGCCGACGACGTGGCCGCGCTCATCACGGCCGAGTGCGGCAAGCCGCTCGCGGAGGCGCGCGCCGAGGTGCTCTACGGCGCCGACTTCCTGCGCTGGTACGCGGAGCAGGCGGTGCGCGCCGAGGGGCTCGCGCGGACCGCGCCCGCGGGCGGCAACCGCCAGCTCGTCTTCCGCCGGCCCGTCGGGCCCGCGCTGCTCGTCACGCCCTGGAACTTCCCCATCGCCATGGCCACGCGCAAGATCGGCCCGGCGCTGGCCGCCGGGTGCACGGTCGTCGTCAAGCCCGCGCGGCTCACCCCGCTCACGACGGCGCTCGTGGCCGAGGTGATCCGCTCCGAGCTCGCCGACCGCGGGCTGCCCACGGGCGTCGTCAACGTCGTCCCCTCGTCGCGCGCCGCCGACGTCACCGAGCCGCTCCTCGCGGACGAGCGCCTGCGCAAGCTGTCGTTCACCGGCTCGACGCCCGTCGGGCGCACGCTGCTCGAGAAGGCGTCCGCGCAGGTGCTGCGCACCTCGATGGAGCTCGGCGGCAACGCCCCGTTCCTCGTCTTCGCGGACGCCGACCTCGACGCGGCGGTCGAGGGCGCCGTCGTCGCCAAGCTCCGCAACGCGGGGCAGTCGTGCGTGGCGGCGAACCGCTTCCTCGTGCACGACGCCGTCGCGCGCGAGTTCGCCCAGCGCCTCGCCGCCGCGTTCGCCGACCTGCGGGTCGGGCCGGGCGCCCAGGACGGGACGCAGGTCGGGCCGCTCATCGAGGCGAAGGCCGTCGACAAGGTCGCCGAGCTCGTCGACGCGGCGGCCGACGGCGGGGCCCAGGTGCTCACCGGTGCGGAGCGGCCCCGCTCTCCCGGGTACTTCTACTCCCCCACCGTCCTGTCGGGCGTCGACCCGGACGCACGCGTCGTCACCGAGGAGATCTTCGGTCCGGTGGCGCCCGTCGTCGCGTTCGGCGACGACGACGAGGGCATCGCGCTCGCGAACGCGACCGAGTACGGGCTCGCGGCCTACGCGTACACGACGTCGCTCGACCGGGCGGTGCGCGTCTCCGAGGAGGTCGAGGCCGGGATGATCGGCGTCAACCGCGGCCTCGTCTCCGACGCGAGCGCCCCGTTCGGCGGGCTCAAGCAGTCCGGCCTCGGCCGCGAGGGCGGCGAGGCCGGCCTCGAGGAGTACCTGGAGACGGTCTACGTCGCCCTCTGACGTCGCCCCCTTCTCCCCCTCCCCCCGGTCGCCGCGCACGGCGTCACGGACCGGGATCCGACGATCCCGGTCGCCGTCCCCGTGCTCGACGGGCGGCTGGGCCGTCCTCGTCACCGACGGTGCGGGCGGGCCTGCGGGGCCCTCACGCGGCGTTGGTACCCTGACGCCCCGGTGACGACCGGTGACCGGTGCCGCGCGCGCCGAGCCGTCGTCCCCGTCCGCCGTCACCGACTCCCGGAGAGCCCACGCCCGTGCCCTCGACGCCCGCGTTGACCACCAGCCCGACCGTCCCCTCGCCCAGCGCCCGCGTCACCACCGTCGGGTACATGATCTTCGCGTCGCGCTGGCTCCAGGCGCCGCTCTACTTCGGCCTCATCGTGGCCCAGGTCGTCTACGTGTGGCAGTTCCTCAAGGAGCTGTGGCTGCTCGTCGTGGGCGGCTTCACCGGCCGCGCGACGGACCACGCGACGCACGAGGTGGTCGACTTCGGTGCCGAGGAGATCATGCTCGCGGTGCTCGGGCTCGTGGACGTCGTCATGATCTCCAACCTGCTCATCATGGTCATCGTGGGCGGCTACGAGACCTTCGTCTCGCGCATCCGGCTCGAGGGGCACCCCGACCAGCCCGAGTGGCTGAGCCACGTCAACGCGAACGTGCTCAAGACGAAGCTCGCGATGTCCATCGTCGGGATCTCCTCGATCCACCTGCTGCGCACCTTCATCGACAGCAGCCGGTACACGCCGACACAGCTCATGTGGCAGACGCTCATCCACCTCGCCTTCGTCCTCTCGGCGCTCGCCCTCGCGCTCATCGACCGCATGTCCCTCACCGCGCACCAGCGCGCGGCGAACGCCGCCGCCGCGGGCGAGGGCCCGGCCGACCCGCACGCATGAGCCGGCCCGACGACGTCCCGCGCCCCGGAGCCGACCCCGCGCCCGGTGCTCCGCGCGCGGACGGCGCCGAGGTGCCGGACGTCGTCGTGGTGCCGGACGTCGTCGAGCACGTGGCCGAGCAGGCCGTCGAGGACGAGGTCCGCGCCGCGGTCCGCCAGGCCGTGTCGGTCTCCGTCGCGACGGGCCTGTACGGCATCTCCTTCGGCGCGCTCTCGGTCGTCGCAGGTCTCGACGTGGCGCAGACCATGGCGCTGAGCCTGCTCATGTTCTCGGGCGGCTCGCAGTTCGCGCTCATCGGCGTGGTGGGCGCCGGGGGCGCGCCGGTCGCGGCGATCACCACCGCGGGCTTCCTGGGCGTCCGCAACGCGCTCTACGGCGCGCAGCTCGGCCCGCTGCTCGCGCTGCGCTCGTGGCACAAGGTCGTCGCGGCGCAGTTCACGATCGACGAGTCGACCGCCGTCGCGACCGCGCAACGGTCCCGGCGCGCCGTCCGGGCCGGGTTCTGGTGGACGGGCGTCGGCATCTTCGTCCTCTGGAACGCGATGACGCTCGTCGGGGCGCTCGCGGGCGACGCGCTCGGCGACCCGCGCGCGTGGGGGCTCGACGCCGCCGCCGCGGCCGCGTTCCTCGGCCTCCTGTGGCCTCGTCTCGCGACGCGGGCGATGCAGCTCGCCGCGGCCGCGGCCGTCGTCGTGGCGGCGGTGCTCGTCCCGGTCGCGCCGGGTGGCGTGCCGGTGCTCGCGGCGGCCGCCGTCGCCGTCGTCATCGGTCAGGTCGACGCGCGGCGCCGACGGGCGGCCGACCGTGCGGGGGCCGTGCGCGGTCCCCGCGGAGAGGAGCCCTCATGACCTCGGCCACCGTCTGGGTCGTCGTGCTCACCGCCTCTGCGGTGTGCTTCGCGCTCAAGCTGGCGGGCCACCTCGTGCCCGAGCACTGGCTCGCCGACGAGCGCGTCGCGCGCACCGCCGCGCTCGTGACCGCCGCGCTCCTCGCTGCGCTCGTCACGGTGCAGACCGTCGGCGACGGGCAGGCCCTCGTCGTCGACGCGCGGCTGCCCGCGCTGGGCGTCGCGGCCGTCGCGCTCGCGCTGCGCGCGCCGTTCATCGTCGTCGTGGTCCTCGCCGCGGTCACGGCCGCGGGCCTGCGCGCGCTCGGCTGGGGCTGAGACCGTCCCGGCGCCCGGCCGGGTCTCGTAGGGTGAACCCGTGAGCCTCTTCCGCGAGACCGCCGACGTCTCCGTCCGCCCTGCCGTGCCCGGCGACGACGTCGCGATGACCGCGATCCAGGTCGGGGCGTGGCGCTCCTCGCACGCCGACGTGCTCGGCGACGACGTGCTCGACGCGCTCGACACCGTGCGGATGCGCGAGCAGTGGGCCGCCGCGATCTCCTCCCCGCCCGGCCCCGGCTTCGCGGTGCTCGTCGCGTGCGCGGGGGCCGACGTCGTGGGTTTCGCCGCGGTCGCGCCCGGCCAGGTCCTCGCGCTCGAGGTCGAGCCGCGTCACCAGCGCGGCGGGCACGGGTCGCGTCTGCTGGCGGCGGCCGTCGACCGGCTGCGGCGCGACGGCGCGGACGAGGTCGTCACGTGGGTCCTCGACGGCGACGCCGCGCGCGAGGCCTTCCTCTCGGGGTCGGGGCTCGGCCCCGACGGGCGCACCCGGACGCTCGCGACCGGGCTGCGGGACGTCGTCGAGCGGCGCTGGACCGCCGAGATCTGAGGACCACGGAGCCCCGCGTCACGCAGCCGTGACACCCCCGTGACCCGTTCGTCCCCGTGACCTGCGAGGATCGTCCGCCATGGGCATCCTCACCGACTACTTCGCCGCACCGGACGACGCACGGGCCGCGCTCGCCGCGCAGGCCGGACCGGCCTCCCCCGACCCGCTGACCACGCAGCCGGGCTTCGCGACCGTGGAGCTCAAGGGCATCGACCCGTTCGTGGTCCTCGGCACCCTGACGAGCCTGCTCACCGACCGCCCGTACGCCGAGGTCACCGCGGACGCGCGCCACGGCTCGCTCGTCGCGACCGGCGGGGACGAGGGGCCCTGGGTGGTCTCCGTGACCGACGTGCTCGTGGAGGCGCTCGCCTCCGCGACGCCCGCCGCGCTCGACGAGGCCGCCGTGCGGTGGGCGGGGACGGAGGAGCTCGAGGGGTCGGACCCCACGGACCTCGCCGACGCGCTGCACCGGCTCGCGGCGCTGTGCGTCCGCGCCGACGACGCGGGGCACCGGCTCTACTGCTGGACGAGCCTCTGACGCCCGCGCCCGGGAGCCGTCAGGCCCGACGACGCGCGCGGTAGAGCGCCGCGGCCTTGCGCAGCGCCTCCCGGGCGCGGCGGCGGTCGCGCGCCGCGTCGTACGCGAACGCGAGGTGGTACCACGCCTCCCAGCTCGTGGGGTCGGCGTCGACCGCGTCGCGGTACGGGCCGAAGGCCGCGTCCGCGGCCTCGCGGTCGATCCGGCCGCCCGGCGAGCGCGGCAGGTCGTCGACCGGCAGGCGGCCGCGGCCCGCGAGGTCGTCGGCCATGCGCTGCACGGTGCCGGCGAGCAGGAACTCGCGCCCGACCAGGCCGACGACGAGCAGCGGCAGCACGAGCACGCCGGCCCCGATCGCCATGGCGACGGGCTCGCCCGTGCCGATGAGGGCCGCGGAGCGTCCCGCGACCTGCCACACGTACAGCGCGAGCAGGAGGGTGACGAGGACCGCGCCGACGATCGCCTTCCACGGGCGCCCGGAACGCGACGGCACGCGCGACCCGCCGTCCCCGGGTCCGGGGGCGTCCGGGCCGGCGGGTCCGCCGGGCACGCTCATGCGAGGTCCAGCACGTTCTCGAGGCCGACGGTCAGCCCGGGCCGGCCCACGACCTCGCGGACGGCGAGCAGGACGCCCGGCATGAACGAGACCCGGTCGAACGAGTCCTGCCGGATCACGAGCTGCTCGCCCGCGTTGCCGAAGAGGATCTCCTCGTGCGCGACGAGCCCGCGCAGCCGGACCGCGTGCACGCGCACGCCGTCGACGTCGGCACCGCGCGCCTCCCAGCCCGCCTCGGTCGCGTCCGGGCTCGCCGCGAGACCGGCGTCGGCCCGCGCGGCGGCGATCGCCGCGGCGGTGTGCCGGGCAGTGCCCGACGGTGCGTCGACCTTGTCCGGGTGGTGGAGCTCGATCACCTCGGCCGACTCGAAGTACCGTGCGGCCTTGGCGGCGAACGTCATCGCGAGGACGGCGGAGAGCCCGAAGTTGGGCGCGATGAGCACGCCGAGCCCCGGTGCGCCGGCCGCGGCGGCGCGCCCGAGGTGCGCGACGACGCGCCCGCGGCTCTCCTCCGTCCAGCCCGTGGTCCCGACGACCGCGTGCACGCCCGCGTCGATCAGCGCGTGGACGTTCGCCTCGGTCGCGGACGGGACGGTGAAGTCGACGGCGACGTCCGCGCCGCCGAGCGTCGCGGTGGCGACCTCGTCGCCCGCGTCGAGGCGCGCGACGAGCTCGAGGTCCGCGGCGCCCTCGACGGCGGCGCAGACGGTCGCGCCCATGCGCCCGGCGGCGCCCAGGACGGCGACCCGCAGCGGGCGGCCGGGCTCCCTGCCGGGGGCGGTCGGGGCGGGATCGGGCGCGGGGGTGCTCTGCTCGCTCACGCCCGTCACCCTATCGCCGGAGCACGGGCCGACCGGCGCCTCGTCCACCGCACCGGGCAGTGGGTCTGCCCACAGCACGACGGCGGCCGCCCTCCGCGAGGAGGACGGCCGCCGCGAGACGCCGTGGGAGGCGAGGTGTCAGTCGCCGAACGGACCGACGCGCACCACGGAGCGCGGCCGCGACGCGAGGTCGTCGGCGAGCTTCTGCACGTCGTCGGACGTGACGGAGCGGATCGCGTCGAGCGACTCCTCGACGCTCAGGAGCTCCCCGTAGACGAGCTCGGCCTTGCCGAGCCGGCTCATGCGCGAGCCGGAGTCCTCGAGGCCGAGGACCATGCCGCCCGAGAGCTGGCCGATGCTGCGGTCGAGCTCGGCGCCCGTGATGCCGTCGGCCGCGAGGCGGTCGAGCTCGCTGTGCAGGAGCGCGGTCACCTCGTCCACCTTCGACGGCGCGCACCCGGCGTAGAGGCCGAACGTGCCGATGCCGCCGTGGCCGGACGCGAACGAGTAGGTCGAGTACGCGAGGCCGCGCCGCTCGCGGATCTCCTGGAAGAGGCGCGAGCTCATGCCGCCGCCGAGGACAGCGCTCAGCACGGAGAGCGTGAAGCGGCGGTCGTCCGTCGCGGCCAGGCCGGTGCCGCCGATGACGACGTTCGCCTGCTCGACGGCCCGGTGGACCGACAGCTCGACGCTCGCAGACCCGAGGCCCGCCAGGGCCGGGTCCACGGGGTCGCGGCGTGCCCGGGGCGCGCCCGACGCGTCGAGCGCCCAGCCACCGTCGTGCAGCGCCCGGCCCACCTGGTCGACGAGCGTGTCGTGGTCGACGCCGCCCGCCGCCGCGACGACGAGCGTCTCGGGGCGGTAGTGCCAGCGGTAGTGCTCCCACACGGCGTCCCGGGGCACGGCGTTGATCGTGTCCGGGGTGCCGCCGATCGGCCGACCCAACGGGTGCCCGGCGAGGACCGCCGCGGCGAACTCCTCGTGCACGACGTCCGAGGGGTCGTCGTCGTTCATCGCGAGCTCTTCGAGGATCACGCCGCGCTCGGTCTCGAGCTCGTCGGGGTCCAGGCGCGCGGAGGTCACCATGTCGGTGATGACGTCGACCGCCATGGGGAGGTCGGCGTCGAGCACGCGCGCGTAGTAGCACGTGTGCTCCTTGCCGGTCGCCGCGTTGGCCTCGCCGCCGACGGCGTCGAACGCCTCGGCGATGTCCATCGCGGAGCGGCGGGCCGTGCCCTTGAACAGCAGGTGCTCGAGGAAGTGCGTCGACCCGAAGTGGCCGTCGGTCTCGTCGCGCGAGCCGACGCCGACCCACGCGCCCACCGTCGCCGAGCGCAGGCCCGGCATCGACTCGGTGAGCACGCGGACCCCGCCGGGCAGGACGGAGCGACGGATCGTCGCGCCGTCCTGCCCGGCGGTCAGCTCGGCCCCGGCGTCACCCGCCGGGACGAGCGGAAGGTCCCACGGCACGTCAGGCGTCCGCGTCCTCGGTCGCGGGAGCGTCGGCCGGAGCCTCGTCCTCGACCACGGCGTGCAGCGAGAGCTTGCCGCGCGGGTCGATCTCGCCGATCTCGACCTGGACCTTCTGGCCGATGGACAGCACGTCCTCGACGTTCTCGACGCGCTTGCCGCCCACGAGCTTGCGGATCTGGCTGATGTGCAGCAGACCGTCCTTGCCCGGGGAGAGCGAGATGAACGCGCCGAACGACGTCGTCTTGACGACCGTGCCGACGAAGCGCTCGCCGATCTCCGGGACGTGCGGGTTGGCGATCGCGTTGATCGCCGCGCGGGCGGCCTCGGCCGACGGGCCGTCGACGGCGCCGATGTACACGGTGCCGTCGTCCTCGATGGAGATGTCCGCGCCCGTCTCCTCCTGGATCTGGTTGATCATCTTGCCCTTGGGGCCGATGACCTCGCCGATCTTGTCGACCGGCACCTTCACGGAGATGACGCGCGGGGCGTTCGGGGACATCTCGTCGGGCACGTCGATGGCCTCGGCGAGCACGTCGAGGATCGTCAGGCGCGCGTCGCGCGCCTGGGTCAGCGCACCGGCGAGCACCGAGGCGGGGATGCCGTCGAGCTTGGTGTCGAGCTGGATGGCCGTGACGAACTCGCGCGTGCCGGCGACCTTGAAGTCCATGTCGCCGAACGCGTCCTCGGCCCCGAGGATGTCGGTGAGCGCCGCGTAGCGGGTCTCACCGTCCACCGTGTCGGAGATGAGGCCCATCGCGATGCCCGCGACGGGGGCACGCAGCGGCACGCCCGCGTTGAGGAGCGAGAGGGTCGAGGCGCACACGGAGCCCATCGACGTCGAGCCGTTGGAGCCGAGGGCCTCGGACACCTGGCGGATCGCGTAGGGGAACTCCTCGCGGCTCGGCAGCACCGGCACGAGCGCACGCTCGGCGAGCGCGCCGTGACCGATCTCGCGGCGCTTCGGGCTGCCGACACGGCCGGTCTCGCCGGTCGAGTACGGCGGGAAGTTGTAGTTGTGCATGTAGCGCTTGCGCGTCTCCGGACCGAGCGAGTCGATCTGCTGCTCCATGCGGAGCATGTTCAGCGTGGTGACGCCCATGATCTGCGTCTCGCCACGCTCGAAGAGCGCGGAGCCGTGCACGCGCGGCAGCACCTCGACCTCGGCCGACAGGGTGCGGATGTCCGCGAGCCCACGGCCGTCGATCCGCACGCCGTCGGTGAGCACGCGCTGGCGCACGAGCTTCTTCTGGAGCGAGCGGTACGCGGCGGAGAGCTCCTTCTCGCGGCCGTCGAACCCGGCCTGGAGCTTGCCCACCATCTCGTTCTTGATCTCGTCGAGACGGTTCTCCCGGTCCTGCTTGTCCGCGATGGCGAGCGCCTCGCGCAGGTCCGTCGCGACCTCGGCCTCGACCGCGGCGAACGCGTCGTCCTGGTAGTCCAGGAAGACCGGGTACTCCTTGACGGGCTTCGCGGCCTGCGCCGCGAGCGCCGACTGCGCGTCGCACAGCGCCTTGATGAACGGCTTGGCCGCCTCGATGCCCTCGGCGACGACCTCCTCGGTCGGCGCGGCCACGCCCTCGTCCTTGACGAGGCCCCAGGCGCCGTCGGTCGCCTCGGCCTCGATCATCGCGATCGCGACGTCGTCGCCGACGACGCGGCCGGCCACGACCATGTCGAAGACCGCGCGCTCCTTGTCGGAGTACTTGGGGAACGCGACCCACTGACCGTCGACCAGCGCGATGCGGACCGCGCCGACCGGGCCGGAGAACGGCAGGCCGGAGATCTGGGTCGACGCCGACGCGGCGTTGATCGCGAGCGTGTCGTACGCGTCGTCCGGGTGGAGCGCGAGGACCGTGATGACGACCTGGACCTCGTTGCGCAGGCCCTTGACGAAGAGCGGGCGCAGCGGGCGGTCGATGAGGCGGCACGCGAGGATCGCGTCCGTCGAGGGACGACCCTCGCGGCGGAAGAACGAGCCGGGGATGCGGCCCGCGGCGTACATGCGCTCCTCGACGTCCACCGTCAGGGGGAAGAAGTCGAACTGCTCCTTCGGGTGCTTGCCGGCCGTCGTGGCCGACAGGAGCATCGTCTCGTCGTCGAGGTACGCGGCGACGGAGCCGGCGGCCTGACGGGCGAGGCGCCCGGTCTCGAACCGGACGGTGCGGGTGCCGAAGCGACCGTTGTCGATCGTGGCCTCGGCGAACTGGATCTCGGGACCCTCCACGGGTGCCCTCCCTTTCTCGAAGCGCCGCCCGGGTAGCCCTGTCGAGGGTTCCGGTCCGTGCCCCGGCGCGTGGCGCAGGGGCTCCGGTCGCACTCGACGCTCGGCGGTCTTCGATCGAGGTCCACGGCGGTTCCCGCACCGGCGCCGTCCGAGGACGGTGCCGAGGGGGTCCGTGAGCCACTACCGAGGACCGAACGAGAGGCCGGCGGCGCGGTGGGTGGTGTGCGGCTGGTGGTGCTCAGCCGGGGTGTGACGGGTACATCACACCAGACCAGCCCGGTCCCCGCAGGGACCGGGCTGGCGGTGTCGTGTCAGCGACGCAGACCGAGGCGCTCGATGAGGCTCCGGTAGCGGTTGATGTCGACCTTCTGCAGGTAGCCGAGCAGGCGACGGCGCTGGCCGACGAGGAGGAGCAGACCACGACGGCTGTGGTGGTCGTGCTTGTGCTCCTTGAGGTGCTCGGTGAGGTCCTTGATGCGCTGCGTGAGGAGCGCGACCTGGACCTCGGGCGAACCGGTGTCGCCCTCGCTCGTCGCGTACTCGGTCATGATGCGCTGCTTCGTGGCAGTGTCGAGCGGCACGGTTCTCCTTCGGGTTCGTTGCGCGGTGCACCGGGACGGATCTCCCGGGCTCTCTCTGTCCGCGGCCGGTCAGACGGCGCATCCACCCTACCAAACGGACGCGCCGTCGTCGGCCGCGACCCCGGCCCGCCCGGCCGGAGCGCGCGACCCGCCTCAGGGGGCGCCGTCGTGCCCGGCCGTGCCGTCACCGCGGAACCGGCCCGTGGCGTCGGGCAGCACCCCGGCGAACCGGAGCAGGTCCGGCAGCGTGAGGACGAGCGGCCCGTCCTCGAAGTGCACGCCCTGCGCGGGCGTCCAGTGGTTGCTCGTGCGCACGTACGACGTGTCGTCCTGCCGCAGCAGGTACACGAACGTCTCCGCGAGCACGCGGCTGCCGACCTCGCCGAGGAAGCTGCCGTCGCCCTGGAGCTCGGCCTCCTTGAGGACGTAGTACCACAGCGGGGTGCCGCCGTGGTCGCCGTCCCGCAGGGCCGCGAGCGCCTGCTTCACGTCGTCCCCCGCCCGGTCCTCGAGCTGGGCCGGGGTGAGCGGGATGACGCCGAACGCCGCGGCGACGGCCTCGCCCGTGGGCAGGGCGAGCATGTACCCGCGCAGCAGGTTGCGCTGCGCGAGCTGCTTCTGGAGCGCGCTCGCGACGAGCTGGGCCGGCGTGTGCGCCGGCGCCTCGGGCGGCAGGTTCCCCTCCTTGACCATGGTGCCCAGGCTGGGTGCGAGGAACGTGTCGATCTTCTCGGCCGCACGGAACGTGCGCGGGTCGCCCTTGTCGACGAACCGCGCCCACTCGATCGGCCAGTTCGACGGCAGGACAGGCGTGCCCTGCGGTCCCGGGCGCAGGCTGCCGCCGTTCCCCGTGAACTGGAAGAGCTGGGTCAGGCTCGCGTTCGCGGGCGGCGGGCCCGTGAAGTTGACGTTGAAGTCGTAGGAGTCGCGGATCATCGAGTGCCCGAACCGGAACGCCGCGACCGCGAACTCGAGCGGCATGGAGATCGGGTACCGGGGCCGGAAGAACGACGTGTCGCGCAGGAGCGTCGCGTCGAGCACGCCCGGCGTGGTGAGGGTACGCAGGTAGTCGTTGACCACGAGCCACTGGTAGTGCCACCGCACGAGCTGGCTCGCGCGCTCGAACACGCCGCGCTCCCCGCCCGTGTGCCGGGTCCAGGGCTCGACGTCGTCCACCCAGTCCACGACGGCGTTGTGGAACCGGATCATCGCGAGGTGGAGCTGGGCGACCACGAGGTTCTCGTCGTTGCGCCCGTCCGGGATCAGCGGTGCGCCGCCGTCGTCGCGCGGCAGGTCGCGCTGCGCGTCGTCGCCGGGTGCCACGAGCGAGAACGAGGGGCCGCCCGGTATGACGAGCGGCTCGGTCGAGATGCGGCCGAGCCGCAGCTTCGCCGAGCCCGGCACGTACGACGCCTCGCTGCGCGTCGTGCGGTAGCCTCGCTCGCCCTCGAACCGCGGCCCGCTGCCGTACAGGGAGTCGAGGTTGAGCGCCGGGTGGCGACCGTTGTGGAGCGAGCGGACCACGACCCACGGCGCGAACACCTGGAAGGGCACCGCGTCGACGTCGCCGAGCGCCTGGTCCCCGTCCCGGCCCGCCGTCGTGTCGGGTCCGTTGGTGTTGAGCGTGATGTCGTGGTCGATGAACTGGCCCCAGTACGTGTACACGGCCGGCACGTGCGAGTCGAGGCTGCGCGGCGGCTGCCCGGGCGGGGTGACCGGCCGGGCGACCATCGCGGCCCCGAGCGTCTTCAGCGCGGCGACGGTCGCGGTCGTCGCGCCGTTCCCGACCGGGAGGTGGAACCACGGGAAGCGCTCGGCGAGCTGCGGGAACAGGTAGTCGAACGCGGTCGTGGAGTCGTACCGGTGGTGCTCGAGGTCCCGTGCCACGGCGGCCTCGGCCGCGGGCAGGAGCGGTGCGTCCGACTCCGCCGGGTCGACGTCCGCGTCGGTCGCGACCTCGTCGGGGACGACGGCCGACCCGTGCCCGACGCTGCGGACGGTCCGGCCGACCGGGGTGGACGCCTGGTCGACGGCGTCGGGGGCGACGTCGTCGACGACGGTCTCGGCGACGGGTGTCGCCGCGTGCTGCTGAGCCTCCATGGCTCTGCCCTCTCTGTCGGAGGTCTTCGTGCGGCCCGCGCGGCGAGCCGCCGGCGTCCCCGCGGGCGTGCGCGCGCGGGGACGGGTGCGACCGCCCCCGGGCCGCAGCCCGGGGACCGCGCGGCCGCCTGGGCGCCGTGCACGACGGCGCCGCTCACCCGGAGGGAGGGCCCGGCGCGGGTGTCGTGACACGGCCGGGCAGCGCCCGGAGGACGGCGCGGTGACGGGCTCGAGGACCGTCTCGACGACGCCCGCACGGCGCGCCGGGCGAGGACCCCGCGGACGCGCCGCGGCGGCTCGGCGGGCTCAGCCCCGCAGGAGCCCGCGGCGCCGGGCCTCGGCGACGGCCGCCGTGCGCGACGGCGCACCGAGCTTGTCGTAGACGTGCACGAGGTGCGTCTTCACGGTCGCGCGCGAGAGGAACAGCTCGTGCGCGATCTCGTCGTTCGTGCGCCCCTCGGCGACGAGCGCGAGCACCTCGAGCTCGCGCGCGGTGAGCGCGGTGCCCGGGCTGCGCAGCCGGCCGAGCAGCCGGCGCTGCACCGCGGGCCCGAGGGCGACCTCGCCCGCCGCGGCAGCGCGCACGGCCGCGACGAGCTCGTGGGTCGGCGCGTCCTTGAGCAGGTAGCCGCGAGCGCCCGCCTCGACCGCGGCGAGGATGTCGGCGTCCGCGTCGTAGGTCGTGACGACGAGCACGGGCGGACCGTCCGTCGCGACGATCTCGCGGACCGCGTCCACGCCCCCGAGGCGCCCGGGGCCGAACTGCAGGTCGAGCAGCACGACGTCGGCCCGCAGCCCGGCGCGCAGCCGCGCGAGCAGCTCCTCGGCCGAGCCGACCTCGGCGACGACCCGCACGTCCGGCTCGGCCTCCAGCACGGCGCGCAGGCCGGTCCGCACGACGGGGTGGTCGTCCGCGAGGACGACGTCCACCGCAGGGCCGGTCATCGATCCTCCTCGGTGCTGGTCGGGTCGTCGGTCGTCGCCGCGAGGGGCACCCACGCGACCACCGCCGTGCCGGCGCCCGGGGCGGACTCCACGGACAGCGTGCCCCCGAGGTCCGCGACCCGCGCGCGCATGGCGCCCAGCCCGAAGCCGCCCGGCCGGTCCGCCGTCGGCGCGGGGACGGCGTCCGGGTCGAAGCCGCGCCCGTCGTCGACCACGTCGAGCGCGACCGCGTCGTCCCCCGGCCCGCTGCCCGCGAGGAAGCTCACGGTGACGGCGGCGCGCGTCGCACCGGCGTGCCGCTCGACGTTGGCGAGCGCGGACTGCGCGACGCGCAGCAGCGCGGCCTCGACCTCCGTCGGCAGCGGGACGGGCTCGCCGCTGACCCGCACGACGACGAGCGGGCCGCCCTCGGCGGCCCGGGCGGACGCACGGTCCGCGACGCGGCGCAGGGCCCCGACGAGGTTCGACGACGCGAGGTCGGCGGGAGCCAGCGCCCGGACCACGCGGCGCGCCTCGGCGAGGTTGTGCCGCGCGACCTCGCGCGTCTGCTCGACGTACCCGCGCGCCGTCGCCGGGTCGCCCGCGTCGAGCGCGGTCCGCGCCGCGCGCAGGAGCAGCTCGGCGGACGAGAAGCCCTGGGCGAGCGTGTCGTGGATCTCGCGCGCGAGGCGCTCGCGCTCGGCCGCCACGGCCCGCTCCCGCTCCGACACCGCGAGCTCGTCGCGGGTGCGCACGAGCTCGTCGAGCGTGCGCTGGCGCTCCTGCGACTCCCGGACGACGGCCTCGAGCGCGAGCACGACGACCACCGCCACGGCCCCGCCGATGGCCGGCCCGAGCACGAACGGCAGCGCGACGCGCGCGGTCCACACGGCCATGACGCCCACGACGAGCACGACGACCACCACGACCGCGACGGGGCCCCGGCGCGGGCCGAGGACGTGCATCGCGACGAACATCAGAGGGAACGCGACCCAGACGGCGGTCGTCGAGACGAGCGACAGCCCGACCCAGAGGGCCACGAGGCCGGTCACCCACGCCCCCGCGGGCCACCACGCACCGCGCGGCGCGCGCACGTCGACGGGCACGGGGACGCGCCGTCGGCCCAGGACGTACAGGGCGAGCAGCGCCGCGCCCAGCAGCACGGCGCCCACGCCCCGCGCCGTCGACGTGACGAGCGCGCCCGCGACCGCGAGCGCGACCAGCCCGACGAGCAGCACGTCCAGGCCCCGCCGCAGCCACCGCGTCGCGGCCGGCACGACCGGCGCGACACGCCCCGCCGGCACCGAGCGGTCCGCCGGTACCGCGTCGCCTGCCGGCGCCGTGCGGCCGACGGGCGCGGCAGGCACGGCGGGCTCGGGTCCGGGCGAGGTCACGCCGTCACCCTAGCCACGGCGGCGCGGCCCGGCATCGTCCGAACGGTCGATCCGGGGCTCGTCCCTGCGGCGCCCCAGGACCGGTCGCACCGGTGATCCGCGGGACGCCGTCGCGCGGGACGGTGGACGGGACGTCGGGACGGGTCCTGTCGCGCACGACCGCTCGTGCTCGCGGGGTCGTCCCGCCCCCTGCCCCTCGGACCCCGGAGGTCTCCCCGTGTTCCTCGCCCTGCGCGACCTGCGCCACGCGCGCGGTCGCTTCGCGCTCATGACGGTCGTCGTCGCGCTCATCACGTTCCTCGTCGCGTTCCTCGCGGCGCTCACCGCGGGCCTCGGCCGCGCGAGCACCTCGGCGGTCACCGACCTGCCGGTCGACCGCGTGGTCTTCTCGCCCCCGGAGGAGGGCGCGTCCCCCTCCTTCACCGAGTCCGAGGTGACCGCCGCGCAGACGGACGCCTGGGCCGCCGTCCCCGGCGTCGACGCCGCGGACCCGCTCGGTGTCGCGACCGTGCGCGCGTCGGGTGCGAGCACGGCCGCCGTCACGGCGTTCGGCGTGCACCCCGGTTCCGGGCTCGTCCCCGCCGCCGAGGGCGCCGACGTCGCACCCGGCGCCGTCGTGCTCTCGCGCGGCGCGGCCGACGCGCTCGGCGCGGACGTGGGCGACCAGGTCGACGCCGGGCCGCTCGAGCTGACGGTCTCGGCCGTCGCGGACGTCGAGGCGGACTACTCGCACACCCCGGTCGTCTGGGTGGCCCTCGACGACTGGCAGGCCGTCGGTGCGCGCGGCGGCGCGTCGTCCGACGGGACCGCGACCGACGGCACGGGCGGCGAGGTGGCCACCGTCGTCACCCTGCGGTTCGGCGACGACCCCCCGACCGCGGACGCGCTCGCCGCCACGGACGCGCGCGTCGGGACCGTCACCGCGACGCCGCGCGAGGCGCGCTCGGCCATCTCGTCGTTCACCGCCGAGAACCTCTCGCTGACCCTCATGCAGGTCTTCCTCCTCGCGATCTCCGCGCTCGTCGTCGGCGCCTTCTTCACCGTCTGGACCATCCAGCGGGCGGGAGACGTCGCCGTGCTGCGCGCGCTCGGCGCCTCGACCCGGTACCTGCTGCGCGACGCGATCGGCCAGGCCGGTGTCGTGCTGGGCGTGGGCGTCGGGGTCGGCACCGCGCTCGCGGCCGGCGCGGGACTGCTCGCGTCCCGCGTCATGCCGGTCGTCGTCGACCTCTCGACGACCCTCGTGCCCGCCGTCGTCCTCGTCGTGCTCGGCGGCCTCGGTGGGGTCCTCGCCGTGACGCGCGTGGCGCGCGTCGACCCGCACGCGGCGCTCGCGGCCCGCTGACCTCGCCCTCTCTCGCCCGTACCGACCCTCAGGAGCTCCCCGTGGACCTCGTCCTCGACCGTGTCCGTCTCACCTACCCCGACGGCGACGGCGTCCTCGTCGCCGTCGACGACGTCTCCCTCACCGTGCCCTCGGGCACCACGACGGCGCTGCTCGGCCCGTCCGGCGCCGGCAAGTCCAGCCTGCTCGCCGTCGCGGCGACGCTCACGCCGCCGACGTCGGGCGTCGTGCGGGTGGGGCCCGACGTCGTCAGCGCACCGCTCGACGCCGATCCCGACGCCGATCCCGACGCCGCGCCCGGGAACGCGTCCGGACCGCGCGGTCGTCGGCGCGCGCGCCGCGCGGCGGACCGGGCGGCGGCGCTGCGCCGCGAGCGCATCGGGCTCGTGTTCCAGCAGCCGCAGCTCGTCGCGTCGCTCACCGTGCTCGAGCAGCTCGAGCTCATGAGCCACCTGCGGGGCCGCTCCCCCGCGTCACGCCGGGCGCACGCGCTGGAGCTGCTCGACGCCGTCGGGGTCGCCGACCGCGCGGACCGCCGACCCGAGCACCTCTCGGGCGGGCAGCGCCAGCGCGTCGCGATCGCCCGCGCGCTCATGAACGACCCCGAGGTGCTCCTCGTGGACGAGCCGACGTCGGCGCTCGACCACGAGCGGGGTGTGCAGGTGGTGGAGCTGGTCGTGCGGCTCGCGCGCGACCTCGACGCCGCGACGCTGCTCGTCTCGCACGACGAGGCGACGCTCGACCCGGTCGACGCCCGGGTCCACCTCGCGGACGGCCGCCTCGTCCCGGCGCCCGCGACGGCCTGACGGCGCACCCACGCTCGGGTCAGCGCACCGCGCGCACCCGGGTCGCGACCGCGACCCCCACGACGGCGGCCAGCGCCTGGGCCGCCACGACGCCCCACCCGGCGGTGCCGACGAGCAGGGCGACCCCCAGCGGGACCGCGCCGAGCACCGCGACGTCGGGTCCTTTGCGCAGCACGGCCGCGGCGCCCGTCGGCAGGCCGCCGGAGGGCGTCGCGAGCAGTGGCCCGCCCCAGTCCGGCGGCTCGCGGTAGGCGCTGCGCACCGCTGCGGCGCCCTGCACGACCGCCGTGAGCACCGCGACCGCGAGCCACCGTGCGTCGCCCGTCGCCACCGCGAGCGGCGCCGTGCCGGCGGCGAGGCACGCCGTCGCGGTGAGCGTCGGGACGACGCCGCGCGCGAGCCGCGTCCACCGCGCGCGGAGCGGCACGAGCGCGTCGACGACGGGAGCCATCTCCGCCGTGCGCGCCCCTTCCGCACCGAGCACCGCCGCACCGAGGCCCGCGGCGACGAGCAGGACGAAGAGACCGAAGCCCGAGCCCAGGCCGGGCACCTGCTGCGCGACGACCGAGAGGGCGGCGAGACCGACGAGCTGCGCGAGCGCCGACGGGCTGCGGCCCAGCAGCACGAGGTCGGCCGCGACCACCGCGCCGACAGGACCCCGCACGGCCGCGAACCGGCGCGGCCGACGGACGCGGAACCGCGCGGCGCCGGCCCGGCGCAGGGCCCGGCCGAGGTCGCGCGTGTCGAAGGACAGCACGGCCCCGCCCACCTGGTCCGCGACCGCGCTCTGCGCGCGCAGCACCGTCGCGCCGAGGGACTCCAGCCCGCGCCACCACCGCAGCACGAGCAGCGCCGCGACGGCGAGCAGGCCGAGCACGACGACGAGCGGCGCGTCGAGCGACGGGAGACCGGAGCGCCCGGCGACGACGAGCGCGAGGCCTGCGACCGGGACGGCCGCGACCGCGACGTCGCTCGCCCGCGCGAGCAGCCCGGCGGCGCGGGCCGACGGCTGGGCGAGCCCCGCGACGGCGACGAGGAGCAGGCCCAGGGCGCCGCCGGTCGCGCCGGCCCGCAGCGCGGGCAGCGCGTCCAGCCCGGCGGCGACCGCGACGACGGCGCTCCCCAGCGTGCCGAGCACGGCCCCCAGCACGACGGCGCGCCCGAACGACGGCGACAGGAGCCCCCGACGGTCGGCGGGCGTCGGCACCCACCAGCGCACCCCGCCCCCGCCTGCGCCGACCGGGCCCAGGCGCACGGCGGTGCCCGTGAGGAACGCGAGCAGCGCCGTCGTCCCGAGCGCCTGGAGGGCCCCCGGCCCCAGCACGGGCGGCCCGCCGGTCGGCACGGTGGTCGCGAGCGTCGAGCGCAGCATCGAGGCGAGGCCGACGACCCAACCCGTCGCGAGCGCGACGGACACCACGGCGTAGGCGACGTCGACGACGATCTCGCCCGGCCCGGCGTCGGCCCGCGCGGCTGCGGCCCGGGCCGTGAGACGGCGCAGCTCGCGGCCGGTCAGCAGCTCGTCCGGGTCGGAGCGCAGCGCGCTCGGTCCGTGCGCCACGGTCAGCGCACCGCCAGGAGCGCCGCGCGGGTGTCGGCCGGGGCGAGCTGGACGCAGCGGTCGTCGCCGACGAGCAGCCCTCGCGCGCCCGTGCGCTCGACGAGCTCCGGGTCGTGCGTGGCGAGGACCACGGCCACGCCGCTGCGCGCGTCCTCGACGAGCAGCGCCGCGAGACGCTCCCGCATCCCCGGGTCGAGCCGCTGCTCCGGCTCGTCGAGCACGAGCAGCTCGCGGGGCCGCACGAAGCCGGAGGCGAGCAGGAACCGTCGTCGCTGCCCGGAGGAGAGCGCCGACGGGAGCGACCTGCCCTGCTCGGCGATCCCGAACCGGTCGAGGAGCTCGTCCACGACCGCCCCGGCTCCCGGCACGCCGTGCCCCCGCGCGACGAGGACGAGGTGCTCGCGGACCGTGAGCGCCGGGAAGAACGCGTCGTCGTCGAGCACGCCCGCGACGCGCGCCCGGAAGTCGCGCTCGCGCTCGTCCACGTCGCGCCCGAACGCGCGCACCGCACCGCCCAGCGGCGCCTGGAGGCCGAGCAGCGTGCGCAGGAGGGTCGACTTGCCGCTGCCGTTGGCGCCGATCACCACGACCAGCTCGCCCGGGCCCACGGAGAGGTCGACGGGCGCGCACACCGCGACGTCCGCGTAGCCGACGCGCAGCGCGCGCGCCTCGAGCACGGGCGCCTGGGCGGCCACGGTCAGGCGCCCGGGGTCGTCGCGCCCGGCTCCCCATCCGGGGCCGCGAGGATCTCCCGGGCGCGCGCGACGTCGTCGTGCATCTGCGCCACGAGCGGCTCGATGCCGTCGAAGCGCAGCGTCGGGCGCAGCCGCTCGACCAGCTCCAGGACCACGTCCTCGTCGTACAGGTCGAGGTCCGCGCGGTCGAGGACGTACGCCTCGACCCGGCGCTCGACGCCGTCGAACGTCGGGTTCGTCCCGATCGAGATCGCCGCCGGCAGGCGCACGTCCGCGTGGCGGGGGTCGGCGCCCGCGAGCTGCGGGCGCTCGAGCCAGCCCGCGTAGACGCCGTCGGCCGGGACCATGCCGCTGATCGACCCGAGGTTGGCCGTCGGGAAGCCGAGCTCGCGCCCCCGCGCGTCCCCGTGCACGACGGTGCCGCGCACCCGGTGGGACCGTCCGAGGATGCGGGCCGCCTCGCGCACGTCGCCCGCCGCGAGCAGCGCGCGCACGCCCGTCGACGACCAGCGCACCTGCGAGTCGCCCGGCGTCTCCTCGTCCGTCACCGGCACGCCCTGGTGCTGGCCGACGTCGTCGATCGCCACCACGTCGAAGCCGTAGCGCGTGCCGAGCGCGACCATCGTCTCCATGGTGCCCGCGTTGTCGCGGCCGAAGCGGACGTCGTGCCCGACCACGACCGCGCCCGCGTGCAGGCCGTCGACGAGGTAGGCGCGCACGAACTCCTCCGGCGTCTGCCGTGCGAACTCGAGCGTGTACTCCACGAGCAGGACCGCGTCCAGGCCCGTCGCGGCCAGCAGCTCGACCCGGTCCGCGATGCCCGTGATGAGCTCGGGCGCGCTCTCCGGACGGTGCACGGCCGCGGGGTGCGGGTGGAACGTCACCGCCACGGCGCGCGCGTCGCGCTCGCGCGCGAGGTCGACGATGCGTCCGAGCACCTGGGCGTGCCCGCGGTGGACGCCGTCGAAGTTGCCGATCGTCACGACCGACGGGCCGAAACCCGGGGGAACCTGGCTCAGGTCCGTCCACAGGTGCACGCGAGAACTCCTCAGGTGAGCAGGAAGGCCGCGGGCGCCGCCCGGGGCGGCCACCCGTGCCGACGGGGGGCGGCGGCGGACCGGACGGGGAGGCACCGGGACCGCGCTGGACAAGACTGCCACGCCCCGGGCACGACGCCGAACCGGACGCGTCAGGCGGGGGCGAGCACGAGGACCGGCCGGGCGAGGTCCTTGCCGCCGCGGCGGGTGTCCTCCACGAGCGCCACGAGCTCGCCCTCCGGGGACATCGCCGCCGTCGTGCCGGGCGTCCCGCTCGCGTCGATCCACTGCCCGTAGGACAGCGCGGTCGCCTGCTCCGGGGTCAGCTCGCGCACGGGGAACGTCGCACGGGCCGCCTGCGCGAGCGGCAGGGTCGCGAGCACACCGTCGCGGTCCGCCTGGGCCTCGAGCTCCTCGAGCGTCGAGGCGACGTCGAGCCCGTACCCGCCCACCCGCGTGCGCCGCAGCGCCGTCAGGTGGCCGCCGACGCCGAGCGCCGACCCGAGGTCGCGCGCGAGCGCCCGCACGTACGTCCCCGAGGACACGGTCACCCGGACGTCGACGTCGAGCGCGGGCGGCGCGTCGTCGGGGACGCCCTGCTCCCCCGGCGCCACCGGCCGCACGGCGAGCACGTCGAAGCGCGAGACGACGACGGGCCGCGCCGCCAGCGCGACCTCCTCGCCCGCGCGAGCGCGGGCGTAGGCGCGCTGCCCGTCGACCTTGATCGCGCTGACCGTGCTCGGCACCTGGAGGATCTCGCCGGTGAGGTCCGCGACCCCCGCGTCGAGGTCGGCCCGCCCGACGGCGGACGCGTCCGCTCGCGAGAGCACCTCCCCCTCCGCGTCGTCCGTCGTGGTCGCGGCACCGAGCCGGATCGTCGCGTCGTAGTCCTTGTCGGCACCGACGACGTACGTCAGCAGCTTCGTCGCGCGCCCGACCCCGAGCACGAGGACGCCCGTGGCCATGGGGTCGAGCGTGCCCGCGTGGCCGACCTTGCGCGTGCCGGCGAGGCGTCGCCCGCGGCCGACGACGTCGTGGCTCGTCCAGCCGGCGGGCTTGTCGACGACGACGAGACCGTCGGGAGCGACGGGGCGTCGCTCCCGACGGTCCGTCGCGGGCGGGCGTTCGCCCACGCGGTCAGGCCCGCTCGTCGTCGGCGACGGCGTCCGCGTCCTCCGCCGAGCGGTACGGGTCGGCGTCCCCGGCGAACGGCTTGCCCTCGCGCAGGGCGGCGAGCTCGGCGTCGCGCCGGCGGGCCTCGACGAGCGCGGCGTCGAGGTGCGCCGCGGTCTCGGGCACCGAGTCGAGGTGGAACTCGATCGCCGGCGTGAGGCGGATGCCGGTCTGCTTGCCGACCTCCGACCGGATGAGGCCCTTCGCGCTCTCCAGCGCGGCGGCCGTCCCGGCCCGCTCCTCGTCCGTGCCGTAGACGGTGTAGAACACCGAGGCGTTCTGCAGGTCACCCGTGACGCGGACGTCCGTCACCGTGACGAACCCGAGGCGCGGGTCCTTGATCCGGGTGTCGAGCATCTGCGCGACGATCTCCTTGATGCGGTCGGCGAGCTTCCTCGCCCGGGGGTGGTCGACCATGTCTTCTTCCTTTCGTGCCGAGCCTTCCGGCGACGGTCCCGACGACCGTACGTCGAACGGGGCCCACCGGCCGGGTGGGTGGCCGCGGTGGGGTGCTGACGGGTGCGGGTGGTGACGACCGCGGGGTGACGAACGCCCGGGGGCGGCCACGGTGACCGTGACCGCCCCCGGGCGTGACGAGCGTCAGGAGCGCGGCTTCTCGCGCATCTCGAACGTCTCGATGGTGTCGCCGACCTGGAGGTCGTTGAACGAGCCCAGACCGATACCGCACTCGAAGCCCTCGCGGACCTCGGTGGCGTCGTCCTTGAACCGCTTGAGCGACTCGACCGTGAGGTTGTCCCCCACGACCTTGCCGTCGCGCAGGACGCGCGCCTTGGCGTTGCGGCGGATCTCGCCCGACCGGACGATCGAGCCGGCGATGTTGCCGAACTTGGAGGAGCGGAAGATCTCGCGGATCTCCGCCGTGCCCAGCTGGGCCTCCTCGTACTCCGGCTTGAGCATGCCCTTGAGCGCGGCCTCCACGTCCTCGATCGCCTGGTAGATGATCGAGTAGAAGCGGACGTCGACGCCCTCGCGCTCGGCCAGGTCCTCGACGCGCTCGCCGTACTTCACGTTGAAGCCGATGATGATCGCGTTGTCGACCGTCGCGAGGTTGACGTCGTTCTGCGTGATCGCGCCGACACCGCGGTGGATGACGCGCAGCTCGACCTCGTCGCCCACGTCGATCTTGAGCAGCGCGTCCTCGAGCGCCTCGACGGCACCGGACACGTCGCCCTTGAGGACGAGGTTGAGGGTCTCGACCTTGCCCTGCTGGAGGGCCTGCGTGAAGTCCTCGAGGCTGATGCGCTTGCGGCGCTTGGCCAGGAGGGCGGCGCGCTCGGCGGCCTCGCGCTTCTCGGCGATCTGGCGGGCCGTGCGCTCGTCGGGCGCCACGAGGAACGTGTCGCCCGCGCTCGGCACGGACGCGAGACCCAGCACGAGGACCGGACGGGCGGGGCCCGCCTCGGTCACGGCGTTGCCGTGCTCGTCGAACATCGCGCGGACGCGGCCGTGGGCCGTGCCGGCGACGATCGCGTCACCGACGTGCAGCGTGCCGGACTGGACGAGGACGGTCGCGACGGCGCCGCGGCCCTTGTCCAGGTTCGCCTCGATGGCGACGCCGCGCGCGTCCTTGTCGGGGTTCGCACGCAGGTCGAGCGAGGCGTCGGCCGTGAGCAGGACGGCCTCGAGGAGGTCGTCGATGCCCATGTTCTGCTTCGCGGAGACGTCGACGAACATCGTGTCGCCGCCGTACTCCTCGGCCACCAGGTTGTACTCGGTGAGCTGCTGGCGGATCTTGGCCGGGTTGGCCGACTCCTTGTCCACCTTGTTCACCGCGACCACGATCGGGACGTTCGCCGCCTGGGCGTGGTTGAGCGCCTCGATGGTCTGCGGCATCACGCCGTCGTCCGCGGCCACGACGAGGATCGCGATGTCCGTCACCTGGGCACCGCGGGCACGCATGGCGGTGAACGCCTCGTGACCCGGGGTGTCGATGAAGGTGATGGCGCGGTCGACGCCCTCGTGCTCGTGACGCACCTGGTACGCACCGATGTGCTGGGTGATGCCGCCGGCCTCGCCCGCGACGACGTCCGTCTGGCGGATGGCGTCGAGGAGCTTGGTCTTTCCGTGGTCGACGTGACCCATGACCGTGACGACCGGCGGGCGGGCGGCGAGCTCGTCGTCGCCCTCGGCCTCGAGCTCCGCGTCCAGGTCGATGTCGAACGACCCGAGCAGCTCGCGGTCCTCCTCCTCGGCCGAGACCATCTCGATGACGTAGCCGAGCTCGGACGCGAGGGCACCGAACGTGTCCTCGTCGAGCGACTGCGTCGCCGTGGCCATCTCACCGAGGTGGAACAGCACGGTGACGAGGCTCGCGGGGTTCGCGTCGATCTTGTCGGCGAAGTCGTTCAGCGACGAGCCGTGACGCAGCCGCACGACGGTCGAGCCGTTCCCGCGGGGAACCTGCACGCCGCCGAGCGACGGCGCCTGCATCTGCTCGAACTCCTGGCGCTTCGCGCGCTTCGACTTCCGCCCACGGACCGGGCGACCGCCGGCGCGCCCGAAGGCACCCTGCGTGGAGCCACGACCGGCGCCACCGCGGCCACCGCCACCGGGACGGCCGGCGAAGCCGCCGCCACCACCGGGAGCGCCGCCACCGCCGGGACGACCGCCGAAGCCGCCACCACGACCGCCGCCACCGCCACCGGGACGACCACCGGGAGCAGGACGCTCACCGGGACGGCCGATCGAGGTGCGGCCGGGCATCATGCCCGGGTTGGGGCGCGGGCCGCCGGGACGCGGCGCGGGGCGCGGACCGCCCGGACGGGGACCGCCCGAGCGCTCGCCGGACGCGGCCGCCGCACCCTCGGTGCGCTCGGGGCGCGACCCGGGCCGGGGCATGCCCTGGCTCGGGGCGAACGGGTTGTTGCCCGGGCGCGGTGCACCCGGACGCGGGCCACCCTGTCGGGGCATGCCCTGGCTGGTCGCGAACGGGTTGTTCCCCGGACGCGGTGCACCGGGACGTCCGCCCGAGCCACCGGGGCGCGGGGCGGACGCGTTCGTGCCGCCGCCCGGCTTGGGCGAGGCGGTGGGCTTCTGCGCGGGCGCGGGCGTCGGACGCTGCGCCGCGGGAGCCTGGGGTGCCGGCGCCTTCGGGGCCGGAGCCGCGGGCGTGGCGGGTGCCGGAGCCTTCGGGGCCGGCGCAGCCGGCTCGGCGGGGGCCGCGGCCTGCTGGGCCTGCGGAGCCGGCGCGGCCGGCTCGGCCTTGACCTCCGGCTTCGGGGCCGGCTTCGGCGCTGCCGGACGCGCGGCGGGTGCCGCCGCGGGCTTGCTCGCGCCGCCGCCCCCGGCGGGGAAGGCGTCGCGCAGCTTGCGGACCACCGGTGGCTCGATGGTCGAGGATGCCGAGCGGACGAACTCACCGAGCTCCGTCAGCTTGGTCATGATGGTCTTGCTTTCCACCCCGAGCTCCTTCGCGAGCTCGTAGACGCGGACCTTTGCCACAACTCTCCTGTCTCGGCCCGCCCCGGACAGGGAGGACCGTCGTTAGTGCTGGGTGCTCATCGCTGGGTACTCATCGGGTGCCCATCGGCTTCTAACCCGCTTCCTTGTCGACGTGTCGTGCCTGCGGCCCCGTACGGACGGGGCCGTGACGCATGGCTCAGAGGTGCTCTCCCGAACGGGCCTCGATCGCGGCGCGGACCGCGGCGAGGTCGAGGGGCCCGGCGACACGCAGGGCCCGCGGGACGGCCCGCCGGCGTTCCGCCGTCTCGAGGCACCGGGCCGACGCGTGGAGCCACGCACCGCGACCCGGCAGCGACCGCCCGACGTCCACCACGAGCCGTGGCTCGTCGGTGCCCGCGCCGGACCGGTCGAGGACCAGACGGAGAAGAGCTGACCGCAGGTCGCGCTGCCTGCACCCGACGCACGTGCGGACCGGACCCGATCCCGTGGCAACGGGGCGGGTCGTGGAGTCCGGGGGCATGGTCGAGGTGCGGGCTCGCGGCCCGGTCGATGACAGTCTACCGCGCCGGTCCGTCATCCGTGACCGTCCCACGCCCCGCGGCTACCGGTCGGCAGCGCGGGGACCTGCGGGAGCGGCACCGTCGGGCCCCTCGGCCGCGGCTCCGCCCTCGTCCGAGCGGATGTCGATGCGCCACCCCGTCAGCTTCGCGGCCAGGCGGGCGTTCTGCCCTTCCTTGCCGATCGCGAGGGAGAGCTGGAAGTCCGGGACGACGACGCGCGCGGCGCGTGCCACCTCGTCGACCACCGTGACCGACGACACACGCGCCGGGGACAGCGCGTTGGCCACGAACTGGGCCGGGTCGTCGCTGTGGTCCACGATGTCGATCTTCTCGCCGTGGAGCTCCGCCATGACGGCGCGCACGCGCGAGCCCATCGGCCCGATGCACGCGCCCTTCGCGCCGAGCCCCGGGACGCGCGAGCGGACGGCGACCTTGGTGCGGTGGCCCGCCTCGCGCGCGATGGCCGTGATCTCCACGGAGCCGTCGGCCACCTCCGGGACCTCGAGCTCGAAGAGCTTGCGGACCAGGTTGGGGTGCGTGCGGCTCAACGTGATCTGCGCGCCCTTCATTCCCCGGGCGACCTCGAGCACGTAGGCGCGCAGGCGCTCGCCGTGCACGTACTCCTCCGTGGGGACCTGCTCGTGCGGCGGGAGCACGGCCTCCGTGCCGCCCACGTCCACGAGCACGACGCGCGGGTCGCGGCCCTGCTGGATGACGCCCGCGAGGACCTCGCCCTCCTTGCCGCGGAACGTGCCGAGGATCTGGTCGTCCTCCGCGTCACGCAGTCGCTGGACGATGACCTGGCGTGCGGTCGAGGTCGCGATGCGCCCGAAGTCGGCGGGCGTGTGGTCGAACTCGGGACCGTACTCGACGGGGCCGCGCGGGGCGTCCTCGTCGTCGGTCTCGGGAGCGGGCAGCTCCTCGCGCGCCCACACCGTCACGTGCCCCGTCTTGCGGTCGAGCTCGACGCGCGCCCGGGTGTACGCGTCGGGGGTGCGGTGGTACGCCGAGAGCAGGGCCTGCTCGATCGCCGCGACGAGCACGTCGAGGCTGATGTCCCGCTCGCGCTCCAGCAGGCGCAGCGCGCTCATGTCCACGTCCATCGTCAGGCCTCCTCGTCGTGGTCGGTCGTCTCGTCGGCGGAGCCGTCGAGCTCGGGCAGGTCCGCCTCGAGCGCGCGCTTGAGCTCGACCTGCACCTCGCCGCGCACGACGTCGGCGAGCGGCACCACGCGCTCCGTCACCACGCCGCGCGCGCCGGGGACGTCGAGCAGCAGCTCGGTCTCGACCGCGGAACCGGGGCGCAGACGGCCCTCGAGCGTGCCGCCGTCGGACAGGACGAGCCGCACGAGACGGCCCCGGGCGCGCCGGAAGTGGCGCGGCTCGGTGAGCGGACGGTCCGTGCCGGGCGTGGAGACCTCGAGCGTGTACGCGCCGTGGAGCGGGTCCACCGTGTCCAGCGCCGCGGAGATCGGGCGCGTGGCCTCGGCCACCGCGTCCAGGTCGAGGCTGCCCTCGACGTCGTCGGGGAGGTCCAGCACGACGCGCACCACCGAACGGGCACCCGCGCGCGACACCGTGACGTCCTCGAGGTGGAGGCCGGCGTCACGGACCGCGGGCTCGACCGCCTCGCGGACGCTCTCCCGGAGCGCGTGCGCCGCCGCGTCGCCTCCGGACCCTCTGCCGGACTGACCGCCCGCCTGCCCTGCCATGACTCAGCTCCTGTCCGTGTCCCACGCCGGGTACGCCAGACGACCGGTGTGTTGTTGTCTCGGGTGCTCCGACCCCCGGCTCGCGGGACGTCGGAACGGGGACCAGCCTAACGACTCGCGAGCCCCGGACGTGACATCATCGCCCCCGATGACTCCCCACGCGACCGCGGCCGACGCCGCCCCCCGAGCCCGGCGGACCCGTCCCGCGGCCCGTGCCGGCCGTCTGCTCGCGGCCGTGACGGTGCTCGCGACGAGCGTCCTGGCGGCCGGGTGCGGCGTCCGGCTGGACACGCCGCCGCCCACGGAGCCCTCCCCCGACACGGTCGAGGTGCTCCGTTCCGGGGCCGTCGACGACGCGCTCGGGGTCGCCGCGCTGGTGGCGGACGTCACGCCCCGGGTGACCGACCCGGCCGCGCTCGCCGTGCTGGGCGAGGCCGCCGCGTTCGCCGACCGGCACGTCGACGCGCTCGGCGGCGTCTACGACTCGGGCCTGGAGCACCCCGCGGAGCCCGAGAGCGGCGCCGGCTCCGGCACCACCGAGACCGGCACCCCGGGGGCGGGCACCACCACGCCCGGCACGGACGGGACGGCGTCGGACCCCGGCGCCGCAGGGACCGGCGCCGACGCGGCCGGCACGGACGCGGCGGGCACGCCCGCTCCTGGCACCGCGACGACGGACGACGTCGTCACCGCTCTCGTGGGCGCGGCCGAGCGCACGGGCGCGGCGGCCGACGCCTCGCCGGACGCCCGGCTCGCGCGGCTTCTCGCGTCGGTCGCCGCCTCGGAGCACGTCTCGGCGCAGCGGCTCGCCGCAGCCACGGGCTCGACGGTCGCGGCAGGGCCCGACGAGCCGCCGCCCGTCGACGAGGCGCCCGGCGGGGTCGGCGCCGCCGACCTCGCGACGCTCGTCGAGTCGGAGGACGCCGCCGGATACGGCTACGAGGTGCGCGCCGCGCAGTCGGAGGGCGACGTGCGCACCGCCGCGGTCGCGCGCGCCGCCCAGCACCGCGCCCGCGCGCAGGGCTGGGCCCTCGCCGCGGGCACCGACGGGACGCCGCAGGACCCGCGTCGTGTCGCCTACGCGCTGCCCGACGACACGGACCCGGCAGCCTTCGCGCGCCACGTCGAGTCAGGGCTCGCGCGCACGTACGCGAGCCTCGTCGCCGCGGCGGCCCTGACGTCCCGGGCCGAGGCCGTCGCGCTGCTCGCGGACGCCTGGGCGAACGCCGTCGCGTGGGGCGAGCCGCCCGTGGCGTTCCCGGGCCTGCCGGAGCAGACGGCAGGCTGAGCGCGCACGCCCGGCGCACCGGCCCAGCCGCCGCACCTGCCCGACGCACCGCCCCGCCCACTCTCTCCGCGCGGCTCCGGCGCGCCGTGCGCCGCTTCGGTGGCACACCGCGCCCGCGAGCTGCCGTGGGCGCAGCAGGACGCCCCGGCCCGGGAGACCGGACCGGGGCGCCGTGACGTGGTGGGTCAGCCGAGGAGCTCGGCGACCCGGCCGGCGACGTGCTCGACGGCGTCCGCGACCGCGACCTGCGCCGCCTCGCCCGCGCGCGGGCGGACCTCGACGACGCCGTCGGCCAGGCCGCGGCCCACGACGAGCAGCAGCGGCACGCCGAGGAGCTCGGCGTCCTTGAACTTCACGCCGGGCGAGACCTTGGGCCGGTCGTCGTAGATCACCTCGACGCCGCGGCCGGCGAGCTCGGTCGCGAGACGCTCGGCCTCCTCGAACACGCTCGCGTCCTTGCCCGTGGCGACGACATGCACGTGCGCGGGCGCGACGTGCGCAGGCCACGCGAGCCCGGCGTCGTCGTGGTTCGCCTCCGCGAGCGCCGCGAGGACGCGCGTGACGCCGATCCCGTAGGAGCCCATCGTCACGACGACCTGCTTGCCGTTCTCGTCGAGCACCGTGAGGCCGAGGGCCTGGGCGTACTTGCGGCCGAGCGCGAAGATGTGGCCGATCTCGATGCCGCGCGCGAGCTCGAGCGGGCCCGAGCCGTCGGGCGCGAGGTCGCCCGCGCGCACCTCCGCGGCCTCGACCGTGCCGTCGGCGGCGAAGTCGCGCTCGGCGACGAGGTCGAACACGTGCCGGCCGGGCGCGTTCGCGCCGGTGATCCAGCGCGTCCCGGCGACGACGCGCGGGTCCAGGAGGTAGCGCACCGAGTGCCGCTCCGGCGTCTCCCCCGCCGACTCGTCGGACGCGTCGCCGTCCGCGGGGCCCTCGCGGCGCGCGTTCGGGCCGAGGACCTGCGGACCGATGTAGCCCTTGACGAGCTCGGGGTGGGCGGCGAAGTCGGCGTCGGTGGCCGGCTCGACCTCGGCGGGCTCGAACGCCGCGCCGACGCGCTTGAGGTCGACCTCGCGGTCGCCCGGCAGCCCGACGACGACGACCTCGCGGCGGCCGTCCGGGTGCGTGAGCGCGAGCACGACGTTCTTCAGCGTGTCGGCCGCCGTCCACGCGCGGTCCGCGCGGGGGTAGCGCGCGTTCGCGAGCTCGACGAGCGAGGCGATGGTCGGGGTGTCGGGCGTGTCCTCGACGTGCGCGGCCGGGGCGTCGGCGTAGTCGACCGCCTCGGGCACCGGCGTGACGACGGCCTCGACGTTCGCGGCGTACCCCCCGGGCGAGCGCACGAACGTGTCCTCGCCGATCGCGGTCGGGGTGAGGAACTCCTCGGAGCGCGAGCCCCCCATGGCGCCGGACGTCGCCGCGACGATGACGTACTCGAGCCCGAGCCGGTCGAAGATGCGCCGGTAGGCCGCACGCTGCGCCTCGTACGAGCGCTCGAGGCCCTCGTCCGTCGTGTCGAACGAGTACGCGTCCTTCATGACGAACTCGCGGCCGCGGATGAGGCCCGCGCGGGGGCGCGCCTCGTCGCGGTACTTCGTCTGGATCTGGTAGATCGTCAGCGGCAGGTCCTTGTACGACGAGTACAGGTCCTTGACGAGGAGCGTGAACATCTCCTCGTGGGTGGGCGCGAGGAGGTAGTCGCCGTCCTTGCGGTCCTTGAGGCGGAAGATGTTCGGCCCGTACTCCGTCCAGCGGCCCGTCGCCTCGTAGGGCTCCTTGGGCAGCAGCGCCGGGAAGTGCACCTCCTGCGCGCCCGCGGCCGCCATCTCCTCGCGGACCACGTCCTCGACCTTGCGCAGGACGCGCAGGCCGAGCGGGAGCCAGGTGTAGATGCCGGGGGCGGCGCGACGGATGTAGCCCGCCCGCACGAGGAGCCGGTGGCTCGCGACCTCGGCGTCGGCCGGGTCCTCGCGCAGCGTCCGGACGAACAGGGTGGACAGGCGCAGGAGGTCGGCGCCCCGGACGCGGGTGGAGGCCGCGGCGGGCGCGCCGGACGTGACGGAAGACATGCGTCCCACCCTACCGGCGGGGAGGATGTCCCCATGCCCGAGCTGCCCGAGGTCGAGGCCCTCGTCCGGTTCCTCGACGACCGCGCGACCGGCCGCACCGTCGTGGCTGCGGACGTCGCGCAGATCGCCGCTCTCAAGACGTTCGACCCGCCCGTCACGGCGCTCGTGGGACGGGTCGTCACGGGCGCCCGCCGGCACGGCAAGTGGCTCGACCTCGTGCTCGCCGACGCCGACGACGGCGCCGGCGCGCCCGGGCCCGACGCCGAGGTCCACCTCGTGTTCCACCTCGCCCGGGGCGGGTGGCTGCGCTGGTCCGAGAAGGCGCCGACGACGCCCGTCCGCCCGCGCCTCGGCGGCAGCGGCGGCGGGAAGGCCGCGGTGCTCGCGCTGCGCGTGCGGTTCGACGACGGCTCCGGCTTCGACCTCACGGAGGCCGGCACGCGCAAGCGGCTCGCGGTGCACGTCGTGCGGCACCCGGAGGAGGTCCGGGCGATCGAGACCCTGGGCGTCGAGCCGCTCGACCCGGCCTTCACCCCCGCGGCGCTGGGCGAGCTCATGGCGGCGCGCAACCAGCAGGTCAAGGGGCTGCTGCGCGACCAGTCGTCGATCGCGGGGATCGGGAACGCCTACTCCGACGACATCCTGCACGCGGCGCGCACGAGCCCGTTCAAGCTCACGCGCTCGTTCACGCCCGACGAGGTCGCCCGCGTGCACGCCGCCGTGGGCGAGGTGCTCGCGGAGGCCGTGGCGGCGGCGTCGGGCAAGCCGGCCGCCGAGCTCAAGGACGCCAAGCGCGCGGGGATGCGCGTGCACGGGCGCACGGGTCTGCCCTGCCCCGTGTGCGGCGACACCGTGCGCGAGGTGAGCTTCGCCGACCGCAGCCTCCAGTACTGCCCGACGTGCCAGACCGGGGGCCAGGTCCTCGCCGACCGGCGGATGTCGCGCCTGCTCAAGTGAGCGACGGAGGGCAGGCCGCGCCGTCCGGGGCGGGCGCGGTCAGAACAGCACGGTCGCGTAGGTCCCGACCTGCTCGAACCCGACGCGGCGGTAGGTCGCGAGCGCGGGCGCGTTGTAGTCGTTGACGTACAGCGACACCACGGGAGGTGCCGCACCGCGCGCCGCGTCCGCGGGCCCGAGCTCGCGTGCGAGGCGCACCACGGCGGCCATCCCCGGGGCGGCGAGACCCTGCCCGCGGTACCGCGGGTCGACCCACACGCCCTGCACCTGCGCCACGTGCGGCGTGACCGCGCCGAGCTCCGCCTTGAAGACCACGTGCGGCGAGCGGCCGGGCTCCGCGGTCGTGCGGACGAAGGACCGGCCCGCGAGCACGAGCGAGCGGACGCGCTCCTCGTACGCGCGGCCTCCGCCCTCGACCGGCGAGTAGCCGACCTCCTCGGTGAACATGCGCACGCACGCGGGGAGCACGACGGGGACCTCCGCCGGGACGGAGCGGCGCACGTGCGGGTCGGGCTCGACGTCGGGGTGGCGGTCGATCGCGAGCGACGGCTGGTTCGCCCGGATCTCGCGCGGCGCCGGCCAGTGCGGGGCGAGCAGCTCCCACAGCGCCAGCACGGCGTCGCGCTCGCCCACGACCGACGACGACCGCCGCCCCGCGTGCCGCGCGAGCGCCGCGAACGCGGCGACCGCTGCGCGGGCGCGATCGGCGTCGAGCGACGCCGGCACGACCGGCACGAGGTTCGCCCCGGCCCAGCACACCGCCTCGAGCGGGCCGACGGCGGGGAAGCCCCAGGCCTGGCCGCCCGCCGCGTGCAGGCCGGCGTGCTGCGCCACGGCGAGCCGCGCCGCCGCGAGCGTCGACGCGACCGGGTCGTCCGCGCACACCGCGAGCGCCTCGGCGACCTCCGCGTCGGCGAGCACGCGGGCCCGCTCGGCTGCGTCGTCCCCGGACCCGGCGCGCGCCCGTGGCCGTAGTGCCGGGACGGACGGGCGCCAGCGGCTCACGAGGGGGTCAGCCGACCGTGACGACCGGCGGACCGGCCTGCGCGTCGTTCTCCGGCGTCATGGTCTCCGCGATGCGCAGCGCCTCCTCGATGAGGGTCTCGACGATGAGCGACTCGGGGACCGTCTTGACGACCTCGCCCTTGACGAAGATCTGCCCCTTGCCGTTGCCCGACGCGACACCGAGGTCCGCCTCGCGCGCCTCGCCCGGGCCGTTGACGACGCAGCCCATGACGGCGACGCGCAGAGGCACCTCCATGCCCTCGAGCCCGGCCGTGACCTTCTCCGCGAGCGTGTACACGTCCACCTGGGCGCGGCCGCACGACGGGCAGGAGACGATCTCGAGCTTGCGGGGGCGCAGGTTGAGCGCCTGGAGGATCTGGTTGCCGACCTTGACCTCCTCGACCGGGGGCGCCGACAGCGAGACGCGGATCGTGTCACCGATGCCCTTGCTCAGCAGCGCGCCGAACGCGGTGGCCGACTTGATCGTGCCCTGGAACGCCGGGCCGGCCTCGGTCACGCCGAGGTGCAGCGGCCAGTCCCCCGCCTCCGCGAGCAGCTCGTACGCGCGCACCATGACGACCGGGTCGTTGTGCTTCACCGAGATCTTGAAGTCGTGGAAGCCGTGCTCCTCGAACAGCGACGCCTCCCACACGGCCGACTCGACCAGGGCCTCGGGCGTCGCCTTGCCGTACTTCGCGAGCAGGCGCGGGTCGAGGGACCCGGCGTTCACGCCGATGCGCAGCGACACGCCCGCGTCGGACGCCGCCTTCGCGATCTCCTTGACCTGGTCGTCGAACTTGCGGATGTTGCCCGGGTTCACGCGCACCGCGGCGCAGCCCGCGTCGATCGCGGCGAACACGTACTTGGGCTGGAAGTGGATGTCCGCGATCACCGGGATCTGCGACTTCTTCGCGATCGCGGGCAGCGCGAGCGCGTCGTCGGCGCTCGGCACCGCGACGCGCACGATGTCGCAGCCCGACGCCGTGAGCTCCGCGATCTGCTGGAGGGTGGCGTTGATGTCCGTCGTCGGCGTCGTCGTCATGGACTGGACGCTGATCGGCGCGTCGCCGCCGACGTCCACCTTGCCGACCTTGATCTTGCGGCTCTTGCGGCGCGGCGCGAGGACCGGCGGCGGCGCGGCAGGCATTCCGAGACTGATGGGTACGCTCACGCCCCTAGTATCCCCCGCCGGGCGTCGAACGCGGCACCGCCGGCTGTCCGAGACGTCACCTTCCCGCGCGGTCCCGCACATCTTCGCGACCCCTCCACGCACGCCTCCCGCCGAGGTAGGGCCTCCGGGCACGAGGTAGACGTCGTCGGCTGCTACCTCGCGACCGGCGGCTCTACCTCGCGTGTGGTCCGCGGCGTGACCGCGGTCACGACGCCGCTCGCGGCTACGTGAGGCGGACGGGGTCGATGATGTCGGCGAGGATCAGCAGGGCGCCGACGCCGACGAGGACCACGAACATCACGTACGCGACCGGCATCATCCGCGCCAGGTCGGCCGGCCCCGGGCGCGGGCGGCCGCGGACGCGCGCGACGGTGCGCTTGGCGCCCTCGTACAGCGCGTTGACGACGTGCCCGCCGTCGAGCGGCAGGAGCGGGATGAGGTTGAAGACGAACAGCGCGACGTTGAGCGCGGCGAGCAGCAGCAGCATCGTGACGACGCGGTCGAGCACCGGGCTCTCGGCGCCCGCGACGTCCACCGCGACGCGACCGACCCCGACGACGCTCATCACGGAGTCCTGCCCCCGGGGCGCGTCGGTGAAAGCGGCCTGGGCGGCCTCGTAGACCTTGACCGGGAGCGTGACGATGATGCCGGCCGTGCCGCTCACCTGCTGCCACGTGGCCTCCGCGGCCACGCCGATCCCGGCGGGCGTGCGCTCGACGGTCGGCGCGAACCCGACGAACCCGGCGGGCTTCGTGACCGGCTCGCCGTCGTCGTCGACGACGGGCGTCCCGTCCTCGGCCACGACCTGGCGCTCCACGTCGACGGGCGTGATGGTGAGGTCGACCTGCTCGCCGTCGCGCTCGACGACGACGGGCGTCGCCTGCCCGGCGGCGCCGCGGATCATGCCGGAGAGCTGGTCCCACGAGGTGACGTCCTCGCCGTCGAACGCCACGATCGTGTCGCCCGGCTGGAGCCCCGCGGCGGCGGCCGGCGAGGGGTCGGCGCCGGCGGCGCACTCCTGCTCCTCGTCCGTCACGGCGGACGGGACGCACGCGTTCACCGAGCCGACCGTGGTCGTGACCGCGGGCAGGCCGATGCCGACGCACACGATCGCCATGAGGACGAACGCGATGAGGAGGTTCATGAAGGGGCCGCCCAGCATGACGACGACCTTCTTGGGTGCGGAGAGGTTGTAGAACGCGCGGTGCTCCTCCCCCGGCCGGATCTCCTCCGTGCTGGCGTCCCGCGCGTCGGCCACGACCTGGGAGAAGAACCCGCTGCCGCGGGGACGGGCGCCTGCGGGCGCGGGCGGGTACATGCCCACGAGGCGCACGTAGCCGCCGAGCGGGATCGCCTTGAGCCCGTACTCGGTCTCGCCCTTGGTCCGCGACCACAGGGTCGGGCCGAACCCGACCATGTACTGGCTCACGCGGACGCCGAACTTCTTCGCGGGCACCATGTGGCCGACCTCGTGCAGCGCGATCGAGACGACGATCCCGACCACGATCACCAGGATGCCGATCAGCGTGGCCATCGTTCCCTCTGCTCCCTCTCGACGTCCCGGGCGGCTCTCCCGCCCCGACGGTTGCTCGTCACCGGCGGTCCAGCACCTCGTGCGCGCGGGTGCGCGCCCACGCCTCGGCCTCCGCCACGTGCTCCAACGTCAGCGCGTGCGCAGGGGTTCCGTCGTGCGCCGCGAGCACGCGCTCGACCGTCGCCACGATGTCACCGAAACCTGCGCGTCCGCTGAGGAACGCCGCGACGGCCTCCTCGTTCGCCGCGTTGTACACCGCGGGGTGCGTCGCGCTCGCCGCCACGGCCGCACGCGCGAGGTTCACCGCGGGGAACGCCGCGTCGTCGAGCGGCTCGAACGTCCACGACGTCGCGGCGGACCAGTCGCACGGCGGCGTCACGGGGTCGAGCCGGTCGGGCCACGACAGCCCGAGCGCGATGGGCAGGCGCATGTCCGGCGGCGACGCCTGCGCGATCGTCGAGCCGTCGACGAACTCGACCATGGAGTGCACGACGGACTGCGGGTGCACGACGACCGTGATGTCGTCGGCCGGGACGTCGAAGAGCAGGTGCGCCTCGATGAGCTCGAGGCCCTTGTTCATGAGGCTCGCGGAGTTCACCGTGACGACCGGACCCATGGCCCAGGTCGGGTGCGCGAGCGCCTGGTCGACGGTCGCGGCCTTGACCGCGTCGGCCTCCCAGCCGCGGAACGGGCCGCCCGAGGCGGTGAGGACCAGCCGGCGCACCTCCGGTCGCGTCCCTGACCGCAGGCACTGGGCGATGGCCGAGTGCTCGGAGTCCACCGGGACGATCTGGTCCGGGCGCTGCTGGGCCGCGCGGACGAGCGCTCCTCCGGCGACGAGCGACTCCTTGTTCGCGAGGGCGAGCGTCGACCCGGCCTGCAGCGCGGCGAGCGTCGGGCCGAGTCCCACCGACCCCGTGACCCCGTTGAGGACGACGTCGCTCCCCCGCCCCGCGAGCTCGGCGGCGGCGTCGGGCCCGGCGAGCACCTCGGGGGCGTCCCCGCGGCCGGCATAGGTCGCCGTGAGCGCCTCGCCGAGGGCCTCCGCACGGGTCGCGTCCGCCACCCCGACCGCGTGCACGCCCAGGTCGGCCGCCTGGCGCGCCAGCAGGTCCACGTCGCCGCCGCCCGCCGAGAGCGCCTCGACCCGGAACCGGTCGGGGTGGGCCCGGACGACGTCGATCGCCTGCGTGCCGATCGACCCGGTCGAGCCGAGGATCGTCACGGTGCGGAGGGTACGTGCGGGACTGTCGGGCATGGCTCCCATCCTTCCAGGCCGCGGGCGGTGCGCGGGCACCGCGCCGGTCGCGGCCTCAGGCCAGCGCGGGGCGGTCCGCTCGAGCGCGTACCGGAAGAACAGGCGACGGCGCACGCGCACGCCCGGCAGCAGCGCCCGGGCCGTGCGCCTGATCTCGTCGACGGAGTGCCGCGGGTCCCGGACCGGCATGCCCGGGGCATCCGTCCCGGCATCGCCCTGCCGCGCTCGGTGGGGGTGCTTCACGAGGCCCACGAGCGGGTTGAGCGGCGCGGACGCGACGTCGACGGCGAGGTCCGCGTGACGACCCTCGGCGACCCGGCCCCAGAGCCGGCCCAGGAGCGCACCGGATCCGCAGCCGACGTCGAGCACGACCCCGGCGTCGTGCGGCACGCGCCGCAGGACCCGGCCGTGGAAGTGCTCGTGGTGGTTCCAGGGGCGGCGGGCGTTGGACGCCGCGAACCCGCCGACCGCGCGCCGCAGCGCCCTGCTCGACGCCTCGCGGGGGTCGGTGGTCACGCGCGGCGGGACGCGCGGGACGGCGTCACTCGACGCCGAGCAGCACCTCGATGGCGCGCGCGAAGAACGCGTCGACCGGGCCCTCCGCGTAGCCGTCGCGCCCGCGCGCCCGGCCGAACGTCGCGGACCGGATCTCGGCCGCCGTGATGGGGACCTGGCGGTCGAAGTAGGCGACGAGCCGGTCGCACAGGTCGTCGACGTCGTCGATGTCGTAGGCGGGCTTGCCGCGCTCCGCGAGCGCGAACTTCTCGCCGTCCGGGCGACCGAGTCGCCCGTAGAGCGTCCGCGCGCGCTCCGCGAGCGCGTTCATCCACGCCTGCTGCCCGTGCGCCGCGACGTACTCGGCCCGCTGGCGCGCGATGAACGCGCCCTCGAGCCGGTCGAGGGCGGCGTCGACCTCGTGCGTGTCGTAGCCGCCACGGACCAGGTCGAAGACCGACGCCTGGATCTCGGTGCTCGTGAGCCGCTCCGGCACCCGGCCCTCGTAGACGTCACGAGCGTGCTCGAAGAAGTCGTCGACCTCCTCGGGGTCGTACCCGTTCCGGGTCTTCGACACCGTGGTGAACAGCGAACTCACTCGTCCTCCTCTGCAGCGAGCTGCCCGCAGGCGCCGTCGATGTCGCTGCCGCGGGTGTCACGGATCGTCGTCGGGATCCCGTGACCGCGCAATCGTGCCACGAACTCCGCCTCGACGGCAGGGTCGCTGGCCGTCCAGATCGATCCGGGCGTCGGGTTGAGCGGGATGGGGTTGACGTGGACCCAGCCGCGGCCGCGCGCGTCGAGCTTCTCGCCCAGGAGGTCGGCACGCCACGCGTGGTCGTTCATGTCCTTGATGAGCGCGTACTCGATGCTCACGCGGCGGCCCGTGACCTCGAAGTAGTGCCGGGCCGCGTCGAGGGTCTCGTCGACGCTCCACCGGGTGTTGATCGGCACGAGCTCGCTGCGCAGGTCGTCGTCCGGGGCGTGCAGCGACAGCGCGAGGGTCACCGGGATCCCCTCGTCGGCGAGCTTGCGCATCGCGGGCACGAGCCCGACCGTCGACACCGTGATGTTGCGGGCGGACATCCCGAGCCCGTCGGGCGCGGGGGCGACCAGACGGCGCACCGTGCCCATGACGGCCTTGTAGTTCGCGAGCGGCTCGCCCATGCCCATGAACACGAGGTTGTTGAGGCGCGTCGGGCCGCCGGGGATCTCGCCGTCCGCGAGCGACCGGGCCGCGGAGCGCACCTGCTCGACGATCTCCGCGACCGAGAGGTTGCGGGTCAGGCCGAGCTGGCCGGTCGCGCAGAACGGGCACGCCATCCCGCAGCCCGCCTGGCTCGACACGCACAGGGTCGAGCGCTGCGGGTAGCGCATGAGGACCGACTCCACCTTGGCGCCGTCGAAGAGGTGCCACAGCGTCTTCACGGTCGTGCCGCCGTCGGCCTCCATGCGTCGCGCCGCCGTGAGCAGCGGCGGGAAAAGCGCCTCGGCGAGGACGTCGCGCGTCGCCTTCGGCAGGTCCGTCATCGCCTCGGGGTCGCGCGTGAGGTGCGCGTAGTAGTGCGTCGCGAGCTGCTTGGCCCGGAACGGCTTCTCCCCGAGCTCGACGACGACGTCCCGCACCTCCTCGGGTGCGAGGTCGGCGAAGTGGCGCGGCGGCTTGCCGCGGCGCGGGGCCGACATGACGAGCGGCAGCGGCTTCGACTCCGCGGACGGGCGGACGGAACGGACGGTCATGAGGAGGTCCAAGCGTGGGGGGCGGTGCGGACGGGTGCGCCGCGCCGTGAGCCGGGCCGTCAGACGGCCAGAGCGAGCAGCACGTACACGAACGGGGCGGTGAGGAGCATGGAGTCGAGCCGGTCGAGGATGCCTCCGTGGCCGGGCAGGAGCGACCCCATGTCCTTCAATTCTAGGTCCCGCTTGATCATGGACTCGGCGAGGTCGCCGATCGTCGCCGTAAGCGGGGCCAGGACGCCCAGCGCGACGCCGAGCAGCGGGCTCGCGCCGAGCCCCACCACAGCGCCGACGACCCCGACGGCGGTCGCGAGGACGAACGACCCGGCGAGCCCCTCCCACGACTTCTTGGGGCTCACGGACGGGGCGAGCGGGTGCCGCCCGAACAGGACGCCCGCGACGTACCCGCCGACGTCGTTCGCGACCGCGAGCAGGATGAACAGCAGGACGCGCACCCGACCGTCCGGCGCGGCCAGCATGAGCATGACGAAGCCCGCCATGAACGGCAGGTACGCCGCCGCGAACGTCGCGGCGGCGGCGTCGCGCACGGCGGCCGTGCCCGACCCGTCGATCACGCGCCACACCACCGCCCCCGCCACCGTGAGCATGAAGGAGACGAGCAGCGCCTCGGGTCCCGAGTAGTACGAGGAGACGAGGATGCCGACCGTGCCCACGAGGAGCGGGAGCAGCGGGAGGTGCAGGTCGCGGCGCCGGAACGCCTGGGCGAGCTCCCACAGCGCCGCGCCCACCGCGACGGTCGCGAGCAGCACGAAGAGCTCGGGCCGGAAGGCGAGGCTGACCGCGACGAGCGCGAGCAGGCCGAGGCCCACCGCGATCGCCACGGGAAGGTTGCGGCCCGCCTTGGGTGCGCGCGCCGCGGTGGTGCCTTCGCCTGCGGCCGTCGAGGAGGTATCGGTCATCGGTGCGTGGAGGAGCTCGCCGAACGAGGTGCTCAGACCTCGAGCAGCTCGCTCTCCTTGCCCGCGAGGAGCGCGTCGACCTGGTCGACGTGCGTCTTCGTGAGGCCCTCGAGCTCCTTCTCGGCGCGCCCGACCTCGTCCTCGCCGGCCTCGCCGTCGCGCGCGATGCGGTCCAGCTCCTCCTTGGCCCGACGGCGGACGTTGCGGATCGCGACGCGCGAGTCCTCCGCCTTGGACTTCGCGAGCTTCACGAAGTCACGACGGCGCTCCTCGGTGAGAGCGGGCAGCACGACCCGGATGACGTTGCCGTCGTTCGAGGGGTTCACGCCGAGGTCGGAGTCGCGCAGCGCCTTCTCCACCGCGGTCATCGAGCTCTTGTCGAACGGCGAGACGAGGATCGTGCGCGCCTCGGTCACCGTGAACGACGCGAGCTGCTGCAACGGCGTCGGGGCGCCGTAGTAGTCGACCGTGATCTTGTTGAACATCGCGGCGTTCGCACGGCCGGTGCGGATCGCGGCGAAGTCCTCCTTGGCCACCTCGACGGCCTTGTCCATCTTCTCCTCGGCCTCGAGGAGGGTCTCGTCGATCACCAGTGCTCCTTCGTCGTTCGTCGTGGGTCGGTCCGTGCGGTCGCGGCCGGGGTCACCGGCGTGGGCGCACCGGTGTCAGTCGGTCGTGACCAGTGTGCCAATATTCTCGCCGACCAGGGCACGCGTGACGTTCCCCGGCTCGCTCATGCCGAACACGCGCATCCGCACGTCGTTGTCCCGGCAGAGGCTCAGCGCCGTCGCGTCCATGACCCCGAGGTCGTTGACGAGCGCGTCGGTGTAGGTGAGGTGGTCGAGCTTGGTGGCCGAGGGGTCCGTGCGCGGGTCCGCCGTGTAGACGCCGTCCACGCCGTTCTTGCCCATGAGGACCTCCTGGCAGTGCGTCTCGAGGGCGCGCTGCACGGAGACCGTGTCGGTCGAGAAGTACGGCATCCCGGCCCCGGCGCCGAAGATGACGACGCGGCCCTTCTCGAGGTGCCGGATCGCGCGCAGCGGGATGTACGGCTCGGCGACCTGGCCCATCGCGATGGCGGTCTGCACGCGCGTCTTCACCCCCGCCTGCTCGAGGAAGTCCTGGAGCGCGAGGCAGTTCATCACCGTGCCCAGCATGCCCATGTAGTCGGCACGAGCGCGGTCGAGCCCGCGCTGGGAGAGCTCCGCCCCGCGGAAGAAGTTGCCGCCACCGACCACGATGGCGACCTGGACGCCCTGCTCGACCGCGGCCGCGATCTCCTGGGCGACGCGCTGGACGACGTCGGGCGCGAGGCCGATCTGCCCGCCGCCGAACGTCTCGCCCGACAGCTTGAGGAGCACCCGCCGGTGCTCGGTCCCCGTCCGGGGCTCGGTCTGCTCGCCTGCCGTCACTGTCGACACCTGTCCTTCGTCCTGGCCCGGTGGGGCGGGGTGGTCGTGCTCCGCCGTCGTCCACCTGATGGTGCGGCACGTCGGCGGTCGTCGCGCGTCCGGGCCGGGCCCGGGTGCGCGGTCGGCCCGGACCCGCCGTCCACGAGACGACGGGGCCGGGCCGACGGGGGCGTCAGGCGCCGACGCGGTACCGGACGAACTCCGTGATGGTGCCGCCGGCCTCGGAGACGACCTGGCCGACCGTCTTCTTCGGGTCCTTCGCGAGCGGCTGGTCGACGAGGACGACGTCCTTGAAGAAGCCGTTGAGACGACCCTCGACGATCTTCGGCAGCGCGGCCTCGGGCTTGCCCTCGTTGCGCGAGGTCTCCTCGGCGATGCGGCGCTCGTTCTCGACCGTCTCGGCCGGGACCTCGTCGCGCGAGAGGTACGTCGGGGACATCGCGGCGACGTGCTGCGCGACGTCCTTCGCGACGGCCTCGCCCGCGGCGTCCGTGGCGACGACGACGCCGATCGACGGCGGCAGGTCGCGCGCGGTGCGGTGCAGGTACGCGGTGACGCGCTCGCCCGCGACGCGGGTCACGCGGCGCAGGACGATCTTCTCGCCGAGCGTCGCGGCCTGGTTGTCGATGACCTGCTGGACGGTCTCGCCGTCCGCGTCCGCGGCGAGCGCCGCGTCCGCGTCGCGCGCACCGGCCTCGGCCGCGGCCTTGAGCACGCGGTCCGCGAGGGAGATGAACGTGTCGTTCTTCGCGACGAAGTCCGTCTCGGAGTTCAGCTCGATGAGCGTCGCGACCTGGCCACCCTCGGTGTCGCGGATGTCGACGGCGACGAGGCCCTCGGAGGTCGAGCGGCCCTCGCGCTTGGCGACGCCCTTCAGACCCTTAACACGGATGATCTCGAGCGCCTTGTCCGCGTCGCCGCCCGCCTCGTCGAGAGCCTTCTTGACGTCGAGCATGCCGGCGCCGGTGCGCTCGCGCAGGGCCTTGATGTCAGCGGCGGTGTAGTTCGCCATGGTGGTTCCTCACTCGTGGTTCGTCACGGGTACTTCGTCACAAGCGACGTGCTGGCGGCACCGCGTCGGTGCCCGGTACGCCGGTGGTACGGCACGGGGTGGGGGGGGGGGGGCCCCCGCCCGCCCCCCCCCCCCGCCCCGGGGGGGGGGGGGGCGGGGGGGGGGGGCCCGGCCGGCCCCCCCCCCCCCCCCCGGCCCGCGCCGCCGCGCGCCCCGCCCCCCCCGC